>JBIOYB010000066.1:0-26152 GCA_044869915.1 Allorhizocola sp. | reverse complement strand
AGGTAGCCACCGAACTCGGTGTTTTCCCGCACCACCACATCGGGACGCCAGCTCTCGGCCGCCGCGATCACATCTTTGGCCATGCGCAGGGCCGCGTCACCGGCCAGGCCCGCGGCCGTGATGTCGGCGTTGAACCGCGACCTGATCTCTTCGCGGCCGGCGGTGGCGCCGAGCCGGGCGAGCTCGCGCAGCTTGGGCCCGACCCAGTCGACCCCGGCCGGGATGTGCCGCAGGCCGAAGCCGTCGACCAGCTGCGCACCCGATTCGGGCGTGCAGACCGCGACCTCGTGCCCCCACCGCAGGGCGGCGTAGGCGATAGGCAGCAACGGTCGAAGATGCCCCGCAGCGGGCATCGCCGTGAACAGTATCCGCATTGGACACTCGTCTCCTCACTCTTTGTCGAAACCGTGCTCGAACAGGCGGCGCAACCGGGCACGCCCACGGGTGAACGCGCTTTCGGCCGCTTTCATCGAAATCCCCAGGGCGGCGGCGGTTTCGGCCGGGCTCATGCCGTTGGCCCGGGCGAGCAGCACCGCTCGCTCCCGCTCCGGCAGCTGCGGCAGGTGCCGCAGCATCCTGCCGCCGAGCTCGCGATCGCACGCGATCTCCTCCGGGCTGGGTGGCGCCGTCACGGTCGCCGTGCGCAGGTGCAGCCGCCGGCGCCGTTCCCAACCGCGGTAGTGGTCCGCGCACAACCGCAACGCGGTGGTGGTCAGGAAGGCGCCGACCCGGGTCTCGTCCAGTCCGGCGAAGCACACCGTGCGCATCAATGCCTCGTGGACGCAGTCCTCGGCGTCGCTGGGGTCGGTCAACCTTGCCCGCACCAGGCGTAGCAAACGTTCTCTGTGCGCCAGCACGAGTTCCCATCGGGTGGAGGTTGCCACGCTTCGAGGTTGGCCGTGCGGCATGGCTCGAGACAGCGTATCCCCTTACCCGTTTTTGCCGGGCTCACTACGTACAAAATAAAGAATCCCTTGAATTTAAAGGTCTTTGACCCGCATCATCGATCGATGCGATTGGGTTTGGTCTTGCTGTCGGCCGGGGTGTTCGTGGTCAATCTCGACGCCACGGTGGTGGCCATCGCGCTTCCCGAGATCGGGCGGACGCTCGGCGACGAAATCACGGATCTTCAATGGGTGGTCAACGGCTATGTGCTCGCGGTGGCGTGCCTGCTGCTCGGGATCGGCTCGCTCGGCGACTCCACCGGGCGCAAACGGGTCTACCTGACCGGCCTGGTGGGCTTCGCGGCGACCTCGGTGGCGTGCGCGCTGGCGCCGTCGGTCGGCCTGCTGATCGCCGCGCGGGTCGCGCAGGGCGTGTTCGGCGCGGCCCTGCTGGCCGTGACGCTGGCCCTGGTCGCCGACATGTTCCCGGATCCGCCGGCGCGTGCCAGGGCGATCGGTCTGCTGGCCGGCTGCTCGACGCTGGCGGTGGCGATCGGCCCGGTGCTCGGCGGACTGCTTGTGGCGCAATACGGTTGGCAGAGCGCATTCTGGATCAACGTCCCGGTCGCGCTCGTGACGGTGCCCGCGCTGGCCGTGCTGCTGCCCAGCGGGGTCAGGCGCGGCGGGCGGTTCGACGTGGCCGGGCAGATCCTGTTCGCCTTCGCCGCGACCGCGCTGACCTTCGGGCTCATCGAGGGCAACCGGCAGGGTTGGGGATCGGTGCCGATCGTAGCGGCGCTGGGCGCGGGAGCCGTGGCGCTGTGCGGGTTTGTGGCCGTGCAGCGGCGGTCGCCGGATCCGATGCTGCCCTTGGCATTGGTGCGCCGCCAGGCCGTCGCCATCGGCTGCGCCATCAACTTCCTGGGATTCTTCACCCTGCTGCCCACGCTGTTTTTGATGACGCTGTACCTGCAGGACACCGCCGGACTGTCCGCATTGGAAGCGGGCGTGCGTTTCCTGGCGCTCACCGGCACGCTGACCCTCGTCTCGCTGTTCGCGCCGTCGGCGGCCACGCGGTGGGGCACCCGCCCGGTCGTCGTGGCCGGCGCGATCCTTGCCGCCGTGGGGTTTGCCGGGCTGGCGCTGATCCGGCAAGAGACCGGTTACAGCGGCTTCTGGTGGGCGCTTGCCCTGGTCGGGCTGGGCGTGCCGATGCTGCTTGCCCCGGCGACGATCGCCGCGCTCGGTGCGGCGCCGGCCGGATACACGGCGACCACCACGTCCATCGTCACGACGTTTCGCCAGCTCGGCGCGGTCGTCGGGGTGGCCGTGGCCGGGTTCGCCGGCATGAGCGCCACTTTCACCGCCGCCGCCGGGGCCGCATTGGTTTGCGGATTGCTGGTTTTGCCGAGGGAGGCACCGGTCTCTGCGCGTATCTCTCGGTGAAAGGAGGGCGCGATGCGCGACAGCCATCCCCGTCCACCGGGCCCGGCCTGGAGCCCTTACGAGACCTACCGCCGGCGCCGGCGCGACGTGCTGGGCATGCTGACCGAGGCGGCCCGCACCCACGCCGGGCTGGTCCACCTGCGGGTGCTGAACAAATCCGCTTACCTGGTAAGCGATCCCGGCCTGATCCGGGAGGTGCTCGTGGCTCGGGCGCACTCGGTGAAGAAGGGCCGCGGGTTCGAGCGGGCCGAGCCTTTCCTAGGCACCGGGCTGCTCACCAACGAGGGCGAGGTCCACCGCAGGCACCGGCGCATGCTGCAACCCGCCTTCCATAAGGCACGCATTCACGGCTATGGCGAACTGATGGTTTCGGCGGCGCAGCGGTTGGGGTGGGAGGACGCGCGGCGCATCGACGTGGCCGAGGAAATGGGGCGGCTGACGCTTTCCGTTGCCACCGGAGCCTTATTTGGTACGGATCTTGAGCCTGCCGAGATGGCCAAGGCCCGCAACGCGATACACGAGTTCGTGTCCCTGTTCAACCTGCCGGGGTGGTCGCGTGCGCTGCGGCGGCCCGCGCGGCAGCGGCGCCGGTTCGACACCATGCTCACCGGGCTGCTCGATCGCCGCGAGCGCTCGGGCGGCAACGACTTCCTGTCGATGCTGCTCGAGTCGGGCCTGAGCGACGTCGAAATCCTTGACGAGGCAAGGACTTTCGTCACGGCCGGGCACGAGAGCACGGCCAACTCGCTGACCTGGATGTGGTGGCTGCTGGACCGCCATCCGGCCGTGGTCGAACGGATGGTCGCCGAGGTGAGCACCCGGCCCGAACCGTTGACCGCCGACGACTTCGGGCGGCTGCCCTACATCCGCGCGGCGGTGGCCGAGGCGGTGCGCCTGTATCCGCCGCTATACGTCATCAGCCGGCGCGCGCGGGAGCCGATCGAGCTGGGCGGCTGGACCGTGCCCGCCGGAGACCGGTTACTGACCAGCCCCTACGTGACGCACCGCGACCCGCGCTGGTGGGGTCCTGACGCCGGCGCGTTCCGCCCGGAGCGGTGGCTCGACGCGAGCGGCCAGTTCGGCGACACCCTGCCGGGGCAGCCGCGCGGCGCGTACTTCCCGTTCGGCGCGGGTCCACGGGTCTGCATCGGCGAGCCGTTCGCGTGGATGGAGTCGGTCCTCATGGTCGGCACGCTGATCCGGCGGTGGCACGTCACGGTCGCGGCCGACCCGCGCCCGCTTCCCGGTTTCACGCTGCGCACGGACGGACCGGTGCCGGCGGTAGTGAGGCGCAGGGGCAAGCCATGAGCTTCCTGATGCAGGAGCTGTCCGGTTGGGCGAGCGGGCTCGAGTTCGACGACATCCCGGATCGCGTGGTGCGGTGGGCCAAGAGCCAGGTGCTCTCGCAGCTGGCCGCGATCCGCGCGGGCAGGCGGCACTCCATCGGCGCGATGCTGGAGCGGGCGTTCGGGCCGCCGCTGCAGGCCGACCCCAAGCGGTCCGCGTGCGCCATGGCCGCTGCCGGCTCGTGGCTTCACTTCGACGACACGGCATATGCCGGGCATCTGTCCAATTCGACGGTGGCCGTGCCGCTGGCCTATGCACGGCAGCTGGGGCTCGACGGACGGGCGCTGCTGACCACGATCGTGGCGGCCAACGAGTGCGCGGCCCGGCTCACCGCCGCCGCGAGCCTGGGCACGTTTCAGGGCCAGTACGCGACGCACACCCCGTTGATGGGCGCCGTCGCCGCCCGCATGCGTGCCGAGGGCGCTGCGGCGCAGCGCTGGACCGACGCCATCGGGCTCGCGTTTGGCATGCCCCCGCACACCCTGGGCCCGGCCTTCATGGGCGGCGACGCCAAGGCGCTCAACTCGCTGGCGCCGGTGCGCATGGGGCTCGACGCGTGCGACGCCGCCATGGCCGGGCTGGCCGGGACGGCCGACGTCATCGAGCACGAGGACGGCTTCCTGTCGAAGTTTTGCATCGTCCCGGTGCCCGAGGCGCTGACGCTCGGGCTGGGGGAGCGGTGGCACACCGAGACGCTGTCGTTCAAGGTGCACCCGAGCGGGCCGGGCGGCGACGCGGCCGTCGACTGCGCCATCGAGCTCAGTCCATTGGTTTCCGCCGAGGCCATCGCCGAGATCGTCGTGCACACGTCGTGGTACACGGTGCTGGTCAACCGGCGGGCGATGGTCGACGTGCACGGGCCGGGGTCACCCATCGCGCCGCTCGTGCTGTCCATTCCGTACGGTGTGGCGACCGCACTGCTCACGGGCACGCTCACCGGTGAGGACTTCAAGGCGCCCGCCGTCGACGATGCGCGCCGCTGGGAGCTCGCGGCCAAGGTGCGCGTCGAGCACGATCCCGACCTGACGCGGGCCTGCTACCAATCGACGGCTCCGCTGGGCGAGGCGCTGCGCCAGGCCGGTCCCGCGGCCCAGCAGTGGCTGCGCGCGTATGGCCGGCTGGGCAACGACACCGACGGCGCGTGGTTCGCCGACCTCGTGGGGGAGTTGGGGCCGCAGGAGAAAACCTTTGAGGCGGCCGCGAAGGCGACGGGCGCCCGGGTGGAGGTCCGGCTCGCCGACGGCGGCTCGGTGCGGCGGGCGCGCGACATCCCGGTCGGCGCGGTCGGGCCGGACACCCGGGCGCGCCACCCCGAGCTCGTGCGCCGCAAGTTCCTGACCACCGGCGGCGCTCCGGAGGTCGCCGACGGATTCCTTGCCCTGGACCAAATCGACCCCGACGGGGTCGCCGAACTCATCCACGCATCCCTATCCCTGGAGGGGCCATGACCACTTCCGTAGCGCCGCCCGCCGAGGCGGGCTGGGACACCGCACCGAGCCTGCTCGACGGCGCGATGGCGCTCGAGCTCACGCCGGAGCAGTGCGACCTCGACTACTGGCTCACCGCCGTCGCGCAGGGGACGCTGCGCGACCTCACCCACGGGCACACGCGGCAGGCCATGACGCCCGGCTACATGCGGGCCCCCGGCCCGCTGCGCTCGGCGCTCATCAGCGAACTGGGCTTCCGTTCGGTCGCCGAGGAGAAGGCCACCCGCGCCATCTCCGATCTGGTGAACCTGGCCCCCGACGTCTGCACGATGGAGTTCTACGCCACCCAGCTCATCGACGAGGCACGGCACTCGCGCGTGTTCCGCGGCCACATCGTGGAGATGGGCGTGCCGGAGACCGATCTCTGGCACACCATCGAGGAGGCCTGCGGCAAGGACATCCAGGACGTGCTGGTGCCGCTGGAGGAGTTCTGCCGGCCGATCCGGGAGGCGCAGGACTTCATCGGCGGGGTGATCCTGCTGACCGTGCTCGTGGAGGGCGTGCTCGCGCCGGCCGCCGAGATGAGCGAGCGCAAGTGGCGCATCCTCGACCCGGCCGCGGCCGAAATCGAGCGAGGCGCGGGCATCGACGAGATCCGGCACCTGAGCGTGGGCAGCACCATCGTGCGCCGCCATGTCCAGGCCAACCCGGGCGAGGCCGTCCGGCTGCGGCAGCTGATCGCCGACGGGCAGCGGCTGTGGACGTCGATCCCCGTGCTCGAGGTGCTGATGCGGCGCGAAACCCTGTTCCAGCAAGGGCTCGCCGAGCACGCCGGCGTCGTGGGCGACTACGAGGTGTGGCCCGGCCGCAGGCTCGTCGACACCACGCCCGAGGAGCGCGTCCAGCAGGCCGTGGCATGGTCGTTCGAGATGCAGACAACCCGGCTGAGTTACATGGGCCTGTCGGGCGACGAGGCGTGACGTGGACGCGCGCAACCGTTTCGAGACACGCGCCACGTTCTGGCTCATGCGGCTGGAATGGCTTGCCGCGCTTGGCGTGTCGGTCGTGCTGGCGTTGCTGCACATCGGCGAGATCCGGTGGTGGGCCTTCCTCGCCCTGTTTGCCGTCATCGATGTGATCGGTTACCTTCCCGGCGCGATCGCGCATCGGCGCAGCGGCACCGGCCGGATCGCGCGCGGCTATTACGTCGCCTACAACGTCATGCACAGCCTCGTGACGGGCGCGGCGATCGTCGGATTGTGGGCGCTGATCGTCGGGCCGGAGTGGGCACTGCTGGCCGTGCCGATCCACCTTTTCGGCGATCGGGGCCTGTTCGGCAACTCGCTCAAGCCCTTCGGTGTGCCGTTCGAACCGGCGACACATCCGGCGTTCGGCAGGTTCGAGAGCGGATACCATGCTGCAGTCCGTCCATGACGCGATCACCGCCTACGGCGACAACCCCAGCGCCTTCCTGGCGCTCAACGAGGGTAACGATTTCTTCGCCGCGCCCGGCCTCGACGGGGTCGTGGCCTACCGGCGGGCGGGCCGCTATCTGGTCCAGTTCGCCGGCCCGTTCGCCCCGCCATCGGACTACGTGCCGCTGCTGCGCGGCTTTCTCGAGTTCGCCGCCGCGCGCCGCAAGCGGGTGATCGCGGTCCAGCTTCAGCGGGCCGACGCCACGGTCTACGCGGATAACGGTTTCACGGTCAACCAGCTCGGTGCGTCATACGCGGTGGAGCTTTCCCGCTTCAGCCTGCGCGGCGGGCACTTCATGCGGCTGCGCAACAAGATTTCGCGGGCACGCCGCACCGGCCTGGTCGTCGACGAGGTCGCCCCCACCGAGTGCGCCGAGGCTCTGTCCGAAGTGGACAAGGACTGGCTGCGCGGCAAGGGGCGCCACGTCAAGGAGTTGCGCTTCCTGATCGGCGAGCGCACCGGGCGGCTGGAGCGCTATCGCCGCCTGTTCGCCGGCCACATCGACGGGACGCTCGTGGCCTACATCAGCTACTCGCCCGTGGGCGGGGGCCGGCCAGGATGGCTGCACGACCTGAGCCGCCGCCGCCACGACGCCCCGCCCGGGATCATGGAGACCATCAACCTGACCGCGATCGAGCGCTTCCAGGCCGAGGGCGTGCAGTGGCTCCACTTTGGATTCACGCCGTTCACCGGGCTGGATCCGGGCCTGGAGATGCACAGCAGCAGCCGGATGATGTCACGCGTCGCCCGCCTGCTGGCCACCCACGGCGAGGCCATCTATCCCGCCCGGACCCAGCTGGCCTACAAGGAGAAGTGGCAGCCGCACGCCGTGCTGCCGGAGTATCTCGCGTTCCACGGCAGGCCGAGCGCCGGCGCCATCTGGCGCCTGCTGCGGCTGGCCAACGTCATCTGAAGGCTGGAAGGAAGACCATGCGAACGGTTCCACCCACGATGCTGCTGACCGGTGCCGCCGGTGTGCTGGGGCGCGCGTTGATCGAGGAGCTCGCGCACGACCACGTGCTGCTGGCCGCGCGCCGGCGCAAGCCCGTGGCCGACCCGCGCGTGCAGGAGATCCCGATCGACCTGCGCCGCAAGCGGTTGGGCCTCAGCGGGCACGACTGGCGCGAGCTGTCCCGGCGGGTGGACCTCATCGTCCACTGCGCGGCCGCGACCAACTGGCAGGCGCCGCCCGACGAGATCACCCAGACCAACGTCGCCGGCACGGAAAACATGCTCGAGCTCGCCCTCGCCAGCGGCGCCCACCTGGTCCACGTCAGCACGGCGTTCATCCATCGATCGTCGGACGACGGCGGCCTGGCCGCCTACTTGGAGTCCAAGCGCGCGGCCGAGCGCGTGGTGAGTGCCAGCGGGATCCGCTCGGCCATCGCCCGGCCGTCGCTGATCATCGGCGACTCGCGCGACGGCCGGATCGCCTCGTTTCAGGGCCTGCACAAGGTGATGGCCGCCGTGCACCGCGGGATCCTTCCGGTGCTGCCCGCCTCGCCCGAGGCCACCATCGACTTCATCCCGCAGGACGTCGCCGCGCGGGCGATCGGGCAGCTCGTGCGCCGGCGAGTGGGCGACGGCGTGTTCTGGCTGACCGCCGGGGAGCACGCGCTGACCGTCGCCGAAATGCTCGACATCACCCTGGATCTGGCCGGCCGCAACGGGTCCCGCCCGGCGCCGCCCCGGCTCATCCCGACCGAAGCCGTCCGCCGGCTGCTGCTGCCGTTGATGGACGACATCGCCGGTGTGGGCCTGCGCCGCCAGTTCCGCATGTTTTGCCAACTGCTGCAGCTGTTTCAGGGGCGGCAGGCGATGCCGTCGTCGTTGGAGCAACTCGGGCTGGCGAGCCGGATGGCTCCCGCACCGCTGAAGGAGGCCTTTGCCAAATCCATCGGCTACTGGGAAACCGTGCGCAGCGGAGCCGCAGCCGTCCCAGTGTGACGCGGCCGTCCCAGTGTGACGCGGCCCTCTCAACGAGGCGTGACGCGGCCGTCCCAGCGGGGCGTGGCGTGGCGGTGTCGGCGTGGCGTGGCGAGGCGTGGCGCGGTCGTGTCAGCGCGGCGAGGTCGGCGTGGCGTGGCGCGGTCGAGTCAGCGAGGCGTGGCGTGGCGCGGCGTGGCGCGGCGAGGCGGTGTCAGTGTGACGCGGTGGCCACACGGGCCAGGGCGGAGCGATCCGCCTTGCCCGTCTTGGCCAGCAGGTTGGCGACGTGCTTCTCGATGGTGCGGGGCGACAGGTAAAGGCGCTGCGCGATCTGCTTGGTGCTCAGCCCCGAGCCGATCAGCTCGAGCACCTCGTGCTCGCGGACGGTGATCCCGAGGCGGCGCAGTTGCCGTGGGATGTCGGCGCTGCCGCGCCGGTGCTGCGGCACGCGCCCGCCCGCCCGCCGGATCAGCGCGCGGCACGCGGCCAGCGCCGAAGGCGTTGCCGCCGCGCGGAAGTAGGACTCGGCCTCGCGCAGCCACGGCACCGGGTCGCCCCAGCCGTCGTCGAGCGCGGCCTGCGCCACCAGTCGAAGCCCGAGATGGTGCGAAAGCGGTCGTGGCGCCGGGACGGCGGCGAAATCGTCGACCGCCGCCAGCGCCTGCGCCGCGCGGCCCTCCCTGCCGTGCAGGACGGCGCCGGTGAGATGGATGAACCCACGGTCCCACGCGACCTGGGAGCGGGCCGACGCCGCCAGCGATCTGTACTCGGCCCAACCGCTTTCGCCGCGCAGCGTACCCAGAAAAATGTGTAGACCATCCACAAGCGACAGTGACGCCGCCGGCCCGCACCGCTGCAAGGCCACGGCTTTTTCCGCCTCGCGGAGAGCGAGGTCGCGATCCTCCTCGAGCAGGGCGCGGCAGGCGAGCCCGAAGCCCCACACGGTCGGGGCGATGGGCGCGTCCTCGCCACCCGCCTCACGGAACCGCTGGAGCAGCCGCTCGACGTCGGCGGGCAAGCCCCGATGCGCCGCGACGCAGACGCGCACGCCCAGGCCCGCGAGCCACAACTCGTGATGCCCCAGCCTTTTCGCGGCCCGCTCACACCCGCGCGCCAGCTGGTCCGACTCGTCGTAACGGCCGGCGGCGGCGTGCGCCAGGGCGAGACAGCCGTCGACCTCCAGGACCGCCAGCGGCGCACCGGCCGCCGAGGCCACCTCGCGCGCCTGCGTCAAACGGGCGAGCGTGCCGGTGCGCGCGGCGTCGTGGGCGCCGAGGTGCAGGAGCAGCCGAGCCCGCCACGCGGTGAGGCCGTCCTCGCGCGCGATCTCCAGCGCCCGGGTGTAGAAGCCGTCCGCATCGGACAGGTCCCTCTGCCGCGCCAGATGGCCGAGCGCCTCGAGCGCCTCGCAGGCCGGCTCGCCGAGCCCGGCAGCGGTGGCGGCACGCCACGCGCGCAACGCCATGTCCCGTGCCTCGTCTCGCCGGTGCGGGACGGGATCGACCGCCGCCCGCCGCGCCTCGACCGCGTCAAGGGCCAGCGCCGTCACGTCACTGCCGGCGCAGGCGCTGGCGTTGAGCAGGACGCGGGCGAGCCGGATCGCCTGGTCGCACTCGTCCCACCGGCCCAGCTGCAGGCATGCCCGCGCCAGCCGGATGTGCCACGCGGCGCGGCGAGGCGCCGTGCACCCCCGGCTGAACCGTTGCACAAGCTCGTGCGCATCGCGAAAGCGGCCGGCGGTCAGGTGGGCGTCGAGCAGCTCGTCGACAAGGTCTGCCCTGGTGCCGGAGCCGGAGGCATCCGCTGTGAGCAGGTCCAACCCTCGGCCGAGCAGCGAAACAGCCGCCGGGATCGCGCCCTCGGCGCGCGCATTGCGGCCCGCCTCAAGGAAATACGCGGCCGCGCGAGGGTGATCATCGGCCTCCAGCCACAGGTGCGCCGCCAATTCGTAGCGCTCACGCGGCGGCGCGGGGCTCCACTCCTCGACCGCGGCCGCCGCTCGGCGCGCCAGCTGCGCGCGCTCGGCGGGCATCAGCCCGGCCCGCAACGCCTCACGCATCAACGGATATTTGAACGCGTATCGATCCGGATCGGCGTTGGCCACGAGCATGCCGGTCGACGTCGCCGCGCGCAGCCCCTCCATGAGGCGCGCTTCCTCGGGCACCAAAGAGGCCAATGTGGACAGTCGAAACCGCCGCCCGAGCACGGCCGCCGCCCGCAACACCTCCCGGCCGGCCTGGCCGAGCTCCTCCATGCAGGCGTTGGCGTGGCGCAGCATCCGCGGCGGCACCGCGCCGTTGCCGTCCGGCATGTCGCACAGCACCTCGACATAGAGCGGCACACCGAGCGCCTCGGCACGCAGCCGATCGCGGGCCTGCTGGGGCAGCGCCTCGACCGGCACGTCCAGGATGCCCGCCGCGAGCTCGTCGGCCTCCTGATCGGACAGTGGACCGAGCTCGAGCAAGGTCGCGGCGCCACGCTGGGCCAAGCGCAGCGCGAGATCCATGGCCGCAGCGGCCCGGCCGCCGATCGTGCCCAGCAGCAGGATCGGCGCCCGGCCGAGGTTGTCGCACAGATATTCCACCACCGCGAGCGTGTCCTCGTCGCAGTCGTGCAGATCGTCAAGGATGACGAGCCCGCCCGACGCGCCCATCGCGCTGGCCAGCAACCGCAGCACGGCCTCGGCCAGCACCACGGGGGAGGGCGTCGGCTCCGGCCCTGTCCCCCGCGGGCCCATCTCCGGCACCAGGCAGGCAAGCGCCGGCCGGTAGGGCCCCAGCTTCGGGTCGTCGGGCGGCCCGGCCTTGCGCACGACCGACAACAGCGCCTCGCTCAGCAGCCGGTAGGGAATCGCGCGGGAGGTCGCCCGGCCGCGCGCCACCCGCAGCCCCGACCGCGCGGCCAGCCGCGCGACCTCGGCGGCCAGGCGGGTCTTGCCGATGCCCGCCCCGCCGGAGAGGAAGAACACCCCGGCGCCACCACGCCGCGTCGCGTCGATGGCCTGGCCGAGCACACCCAACTCGGCTTCGCGTCCGACAAACGGTAAGTGACCATGCGCCAACAAACAATGCCTCCCGTTTCGCCGTCAAAGCAGATTGTGAAGCGGCGCCGGGGACTCCGATAGATTAGCCGGACTAACCCGGGGCAGGTTGGCGGCTGCCGGGGGCGGTGGTCTTGGCCGCTTTGTTTGGCGGTGCTCCGTCACTTTTGTTTGGCGGCGCTCCGTCACTCCCGGCTTCGTGGGCGATGGCTTTGGCCGCGCCCGCCATGCCGATCGCCGCGACCGACAGGGCCAGCGGCACCACCCACAGCAGGCTGTCGTGCAGGCCGATCGCGCTCGAGGTGCCGGCCGCCAGGCGCTGCGAGAGCGCGTCGGCAGCCAGACGTTGCGACAGCGCACCGGCGATGACCGGGCCGAAGGCGCCGCCGAGCAGGTAGAAGGCGGCGAAGACCAGGCCGATCGCGGTGGCCCGCAGCCGCGGCCGCACCACATCGGCGATCGCGGGCAGCGCCGAGGTGTGGAAGGTGCACTGCAGCAACCATCCGGCCGAGAACAGCGCGACGAACAGCCCCGGTTCGGTCGGCGGCAATTTTAAAGCAATCAATGTTATGGGTACGGCTGCGGCCAGGCTGAGCGCGCCGACGAGCACCCGGCCGCGGGGCGAGACGCGGCCGGCCCGGTCGCCGGCAAAGCCGCCGAGGAGCAGCCCGGCCAGGCCCGCCAGGCCGAGGATGACCCCGGCGTTCATCGCGGCCGCGGTCAGCGACAGCCCGAAGTAGCGCTGAAACAGCGGCACCACAAACGTGCTTACCGCGTAGACGGCGATCTGCAGACCGATGCCACTGAGCGTGAGCCACCACAGGGTCCGGATCCGCAGCAGCACCAGCAGGGGCCGCTTCGGTGGCGCCGCGTCCACCGGCGAGATGGCCTCTGGCTCGGCCGCGCCGCGCTCGGGCTCGCCGATGAACAGCAGGCACACGGCGATGACCAGACCCGGGACCGCTGCGATGAGGAACGGCACACGCCAGCTCCCGAAGGCCTCCGCGATGGCACCGGTCGTGAAGAAGGCGAGGACCAGGCCGAGCGGCAGGCCGAGCTGGAACACGCCGACCGCGCGGGAACGGCGCCCCGGCGGGAAGAGGTCGGCGATCATCGAGTTGGCCGCCGGGGCATAGGACGCCTCGCCGATCCCCACGCCCAATCGCATGATCAGCAGCGAGGCGAAGCTCCACGCGCCACCACTGCCCGCGGTGAACAGGCTCCACACGATCAGGCCGCAGGCCATCACCTTGCGGCGCGCGGCACGGTCGGCGATGCGCCCGAGCGCCACCCCGGCCGCGGCATAGACGACCGTGAAGGCCGCGCTGAGCACCCCGACGTGCAGATCCGTGAGCCCGAACTCGGCCTTGACCGGTTCGACGAGGATCGCCGGCACCGCCCGGTCATAGAAGTTGATCAGGTTGGCGAAGGCGAGCAGCACCACCACCCGCCACGCGTTGGTGGCCTGCCTGCCGGACATCGTCGCTCCTCTCCGACGGTAGATACGCCCGGCCGGACCCGCGCCCTCGTTGCGGATCCGCCTCGTGTGCCCTGGAGCGCTCGCTGCCACGGATCGCGGGCGAGTCATCCCGCTCCATGGATGCTGGAGGCGGCGAGTTTGGCGCGGACCTGCCCGGCGTCGAGCTACGTGATTAGCGGTCACTGCGCCGCTGACCGGGACTGTCCCGCGCCGCCCGGGCCTCTCGACCGGCTCCCACCGGCTGCCCCAGCCTGAAATCCAGACGCCACCACACGAAAGGATGTCTGGAATATGAAACACGGCACGCGAAGGTGGACCCTGGCAATCCTCACCACACTGACCCTCGCCACAGGCGGACTGGCCGCGGCGCCCGCAACGGCCGCCCCCACCGACACGATCGGCCCGGCAGCGGCATACCACATCCTCAACCTCAACAGCAACCAGTGCGTGGGAGTGCCGGGCGGCAACCATGACGCGGGGTCAAATCTGATCCAGTGGCCCTGCGGCCCCTGGGCCGACCACTTCTGGGACCTGGTGTACGTGGGCGACGGCTGGTACCGCCTGGTCAACGTCAACAGCCGACAGTGCATGGCCGTCCCCGGCGGCAGCTGGGACCCGGGCACGACGGTGATCCAGTGGCCGTGCGGCCCGTGGCTCGACCACTTCTGGCGCCTCGAGGCCACCGGCGGCGGCTGGTACCACATCATCAACCGCAACAGCAACCAGTGCCTGGCGGTCCCCGGCGGCAGTACCTTCAACGGTGAGCGGCTGATCCAGTGGCCGTGCGGGACCTGGCGCGACCACTACTGGCGCTTCTACTGATCGGTTTGAGCGCGACCGCGGAACCGGATCCGGCACCGCAGCGCACCCGCGGTGCCGGATTCTCGACCGCCCGTGAACGTCCTATCTGGACACCGTGTGGTTAGAGTGGGGTCAGTCATGTCGTAGGAGGCCGATGTGCCGTCTTGGGCGTTCCTGTCCCTGATGTTGTTGGTGCTCGGCCCGTGTCAGTGGTATGTCTGGCGCCGCATGGTCCGCGACACCACCCGCCCGGGAGCGTGGCGCATCGCCGGGACGGCGATCATCCTCGCGCTGGCCGGTTGCCTGCTGGTCGCCTTCAGCGCACGGGTGCGCGATTGGGTGCCCGAGGCCGTTCACGGCAACGGGACCAGGCTCACCCTCGTGGGCATGATGTGGGTCGCGGTGCTTTTCTATCTCCTGCTGACCCTGCTGGTGCTGGAGATCCCGCGGTTGCTCCTGCGCCGCCGCGCCCAGGCGGCCGCCACCGCGGGCGCCGACGAACGGCTGCTGCACCGGCGGCTCGTCATCGCGCGGGGATTGGCCATCACGGCGGGCCTGACCGCCGGGTCGATCGTGGGATACGGTGTCAAAACCGCCTTGGGGCCACCGGTGGTGCGCCGGATCCAGTTGCCTCTGGCCAAGCTCCAGCGCTCGCTGGACGGATACCGGATCGCGGTGGTGGCCGATGTCCACATAGGACCGTTGACCGGCGTGGCGCACGCGCGGCGGATCGTGGACGCCCTCAACTCGCTGGACGCCGATCTCGTCGCGATGGTCGGAGATCTCGCCGACGGTGACGTGGACGAGCGAAGCACCCAAGCGGAACCCTTGCGGCAGTTGAAATCCCGGGACGGGACGTTCTTCGTCACGGGCAACCACGAATACTACTCGGGCGTGGAGCAGTGGGTGGCAAAGGTGCGGGAGCTGGGCATGCGCCCGCTGCGCAACGACCGGGTCACCATCCGCGGGCTGGAGCTGGCCGGTGTCGACGACGTGACGGGCGGGAGCGATGTGGCGAAGGCGATGGCCGGCCGTGACCCGGCGCTGCCCGCGATCCTCCTGGCGCACCAGCCGGTCGTGGCATCGGAGGCGGCCAGGCACGGCGTGGATCTGCAACTGTCGGGGCACACGCACGGCGGCCAGATGGTCCCGTTCAACCTATTGGCGAGGATCCAGCAGCCGGTGATCTCCGGGCTGGGCGAGGTGGACGGGATGCCGGTCTACGTGACCAACGGTGCGGGCTTCTGGGGCCCGCCCGTGCGGGTCGGCGCCCAGCCCGACGTGACTCTTGTGGAGTTGCGCAGCCGATAACCGGCCGGTGTCGCTCATCGGCACCGGGCTGACGGCGGTGGACGTGGCGCTCACCCTCGCCGGGGCGGCCGGAAACAGTGCCCGGCCAGCACGACCACGCCCGCTTCGCCGCGATCCACGAGTGGCCGGGGCCGCACCAAGATGGCCATCGAAGGTCACCCGTTCGGGTCCACGTTTCAGGTCATAACCGGGCATCTGCGGCACACGCGAGCCGATCGCTAGACAAACTCTTGAAAGTCTAGTGGTTTAGTGGGATATTCATTTCGGGGCGAGGTCGGGCATTGGCGCCCGGTAAACGTATTGGCCTCGTATGCGCCGAGAACGAAACGGTACCCCCAAAAAGATATTGAAAATAACCGATCTCGCCGGAAGGGCGGCGGGAGGCGGTGTGATGACGCTTGCCCCGAGGAGGACAGGTTCCGCATGAAGAACCGGATCAGAGTAACCGCCGCGTTTGCCGTAGCCGCCGCGATGGCGCTGTCGGCCTGCGGCGGTGGCGGCAGCAGCAGCGGCACGGATTCGGCGACGACGCTCAACATCGTGGGCTTCGCGGTCCCGGAGGCGGCGAACAAGGCGATCGCCGCGGAGTGGAACAAGACGCCGGAGGGCAAGGGCGTGAAGTTCCAGACGTCCTATGGCGCGTCTGGTGACCAGAGCCGTGCGGTGGTAGCCGGGCTCAAGGCCGACTACGTGCACTTCTCGGTGAGCAGTGACGTGACCCGGCTCGTCGATGCGGGCCTGGTCGAAAAGGACTGGAACACGGGACCCAACAAGGGCATCGTGTCGTCGTCGATCGTGGTGCTGGCGGTCCGCAAGGGCAACCCGAAGAACATCAAGGGCTGGGATGATCTGATCAAGCCCGGCATCGGGATCGTCACCCCCAACCCCGCCTCTTCGGGCGCGGCCCGGTGGAACGCTCTGGCCGCGTGGGGCCACATCACCGCCAACGGCGGCACCGACGCGCAGGCTGCCGAGTTCGTGAGCAAGCTGTTCGCCAACGTGGTGTCGCTGCCGGGCAGCGGCCGCGACGCGACCACCAGCTTCCTGGGCGGCACCGGCGATGTCCTGCTGGCCTACGAGAACGAGGCGATCCTGGCGACGCAGGCGGGGGAGAAGTTCGACTGGATCGTTCCGTCGACCACCATCCTGATCGAAAACCCGGGCGCGGTGCTCAAGAACGCCAACCCCAAAGCCAAGGAGTGGCTCAACTTCGTGCTGAGCAAGCACGGCCAGCGCCAGTTCGCGCTCAAGGGCTTCCGGCCGATCATCGAGGGTGTCGACACCACCGGCATCGAAGGTGTGCGGGACTTGGCCAACCCCTTCCCGACCCCGCAGAAGTTGCTGACCGTGTCCAAGGACTTCGAAAGCTGGTCGGCGTTGTCGAAGAAGTACTTCGACGAGAAAGAAGGCCTCATCGTCAAGATCATTGCAGCGTCGGGCAAGGCTAAGTGACCTCGGCCACGCTTTCCACTGACCGGCCGGCGGCCTCTCGCCGGCCGGTCAGCCGCGGACGCCGTCTGACCCGGGTTTCCGGCCTGGGCCTTGGCGTGGCGATGATGTGGTTCAGCCTGCTCGTGCTCATCCCGCTCGCCGCCGTGGTGGTCACGGCGACAACCGGCGGCTGGGAGGGGTTCTGGCAGGCGATCACCAACGAGCAGACGGTCGCGGCGATCACGCTCACGGTGGGCACCGCGTTCCTGGTGACACTGGTGAACATCGTCATGGGCACGCTGATCGCGTGGGTGCTGGTGCGCGACCGCTTCTTCGGCAAACGCGTGCTCGAGGTGCTCATCGACATCCCGTTCGCGCTGCCGACGATCGTGGCCGGTCTGGTGCTGCTTTCGCTGTACGGGCACAACAGCCCGTTGGGCATCGACATCGCCAACACCCGCCCGGCCGTGTTCCTCGCGTTCCTGTTCGTCACGTTGCCGTTCATCGTCCGCACCGTCCAGCCGGTGCTGGCCGAACTGGACCGGGAAGCCGAGGAGGCGGCGATGTCGTTGGGCGCCAGCCGGTTCACCGTCTTCCGGCGGATCATCCTGCCGAGTCTGACCCCGGCGATCGCGGCCGGGGCGGCGCTGTCGTTTGCCCGTGGTGTCAGCGAGTACGGCTCGCTGGTGCTGCTGTCAGGCAACCTGCCGATGAAAACGGAGGTGACGTCGGTGCGCATCCTCAGCAGCATCGAAAACGACAACCTCGACAGCGCGGCGGCGGTCGCCACGGTCCTGCTGGTGATCTCGTTTGCCGTCATCGTGATCCTCGACCTCATCCAGCGCAGGATGGTGCGCCGTGGCTAGAAACGCTTACCACCGCACGCGCCGTGGCCCGGCCGCGTATCTCATCCGTCTCATCGTCATCGTGTATCTGTTTCTGTTGGTGGCATGGCCGGTCTACCTCGTCGGCAAGAACACCTTCGACGGTGGCATGGAAAACCTCAACGGGATCCTCCAAGACCCCGATATCGTCCACGCGCTCAGCCTGACCGTCCAGGTGGCCATCATCGCGGTGATCATCAACACGGTCTTCGGTGTCGGCATCTCGCTGCTGCTGGTGCGCTACGACTTCCCCGGCAAGCGGTTGCTCAGTGCCCTGCTGGACATGCCGCTGTCCGTTTCGCCCATCGTGGTCGGCCTCGCGCTGGTGCTGGTCTACGGCGGGCGCAGCGGATGGTTCGGCCCGGCCCTGGAGAGCGCGGGCTTTCAGGTCATCTTCGCCACCCCGGGCATCGTGCTCGCCACCGTCTTCGTCGCACTGCCGCTGGTGATCCGCGAGGTCGTGCCCGTGCTGGAGGAGGTCGGCGAGGAACAGGAGCAGGCCGCCCGCAGCCTCGGCGCCAACGCGCTGCAAACGTTCTGGCGCATCACCTTGCCGTCCATCAAATGGGGCGTCACCTACGGCGTCGTGCTCAGCCTGGCCCGGTCGCTCGGTGAGTTCGGCGCGGTCAAGGTCGTCTCGGGCAACGTGCTCGGGGAAACCCGCACGGCCACGCTGGTCGTGGAGGAGAAATACCTCAACTTCGACAAGGGCGGGGCCTACGCCACCGCCTTCCTCCTCGCCCTCGTGGCGGTGGCCTGCATCATCATCGTGTCAGTCATTCGGCCAAAGGAAGACCGTTGAGCATCGAGATCGGCAACGTTTCGAAGCGTTTCGGAGACTTCGTCGCTCTCGACAACGTCTCCGTCAGCATCCCGTCCGGGCAGCTCACCGCGCTGCTGGGGCCGTCCGGTGGCGGCAAGTCCACCCTGCTGCGCATCATTGCCGGGCTGGAGACCGCCGACAGCGGGCGCGTGGAGATCGAGGGCGTCAACGCCACGAACCTGCCCCCGCAGAAACGCAACGTCGGATTCGTCTTCCAGCATTACGCCGCCTTCAAACATTTGTCGGTACGGCGCAATGTCGCGTTTGGACTTGAAATCCGCAAGAAGCCCAAGGACCAGATCCGCCACCGGGTCGACGAACTGCTCAAGCTCGTGCACCTGTCCCAGTTTGCCGACCGGCTTCCCTCCCAGCTGTCGGGCGGGCAGCGCCAGCGCATGGCGCTGGCCCGCGCCCTGGCCGTCGAGCCCACGGTGCTGCTGCTCGACGAGCCCTTCGGCGCCCTCGATGCCAAGGTGCGCAAGGAGTTGCGCGACTGGCTGCGCCGCCTGCACGACGAGGTCAACGTGACGACCGTCTTCGTCACGCACGACCAGGAGGAGGCGCTCGAGGTCGCCGACGAGATCGTGGTGATCAACGACGGCCGGGTCGAGCAGATCGGTTCCCCCGACGAGCTCTACGACCAGCCCGCCAACGACTTCGTCATGCGCTTCCTCGGCCCCGTCACCGAATTCGGCGGCCGCCTGGTGCGGCCGCACGATCTGCAGATCCTGAGCGACAGCGGCGATCCCGACGCCGTCGAGGGCCGCATCACGCGCATCACCCGCATCGGTTTCGAGATCAGGGTGGAGGCCGTCGCCGGCGGTCAGCCGGTCACGATCACCTTGAACCGCAACGAGTTCCTTTCCCTCAACCTGCGCACCGGATCCACCGTGCAGATCCGGGTGGCGGCCGAGGTCCACGCCCCCGCCACCCACATCCTCGGCGCGGCCTGACGGCAGCCGGCAAGCTGGCCGTGGACGTCCGGTGCCCGGACATCCACGGCCACCACGTTTTCACCGATCCGGTCCGTCGCTGCGCGACGTGCGGTCCAACAGATCGCGCAAGGTGGTGTTGTCCAGCAACGCCAGGGAGGCCCGGTGCACCGATGCCCAAAACCCTGTCAGCACCAGGGCCGGTCCCATATAGGAAATCGCCTCCGGCGGCAGGCCCCGGATGCTGCTCAACGTGCCGTTGACCGCGCGCATGACGTCGCCCACGCTGATCCGGTCGGCCTCGCGGGCCAACGCGTATCCTCCATCGCTGCCCTGCCGGCTGGCGAGCAGGCCCGCCCGGCGCAGGTCATACAGGATCGGCGGCAGATAGTTGACCGGAATGCTTTGGCCCGCAGCCAGTTCGGCGGTCTTCACCATGCGCCCCCCGGCGTCGGCAATCGCCAGCATCGCCTGCATCGCGTAGTCATGTCTTGCCGTGATATGCACTGCCACTACATCCCATGGGGTTTGTTGGAGGATCAGCGCGATCTGCGTTATTCCTACTTGTTTGATAGATAATATAGGCTAAACGTCCTGGGATCAATCCACCTGCCGCGATGACGGCGCGGCTATCGGGCGGCCTCCAGGTGCATACCGATAGGCTAAGATGGCGAAGGCTGCCAGGAAGCCACCGGTCCGCGGAAATGGGCTAAGCCCACCTGGCGTGTGCACCACGGGTCACCGTCGTCTCCTTTCGGCCTGACAGAGCGGACATCAGGCACACGAGAGGAGGCCATAGTGCCGACCCTGGACATGCCCAGCCGTCCCCACCTCGCCAGCTTCCGCCGGCAGGCCCGTGCCCTGCAGCGGGCCGTTCGGGCCGGCGACCCCGACGCCCTCGCGCGGCTGGCCCGCCACCACCCCGGTGCCCTGCCCGACGATGCCGGCGGCTTGCGGCTCAGCGTGGCGCAGTTCGTCGTCGCCCGCGAGTATGGGTTCGCCAGCTGGCCCCAGCTCACGCGATACCTGGAGACCGTGGCGGAGCACGGCTGGGAAACCGCGCTCGGTGCGGTGCCTGCGGCCGACCCGGTGCACGAGTTCTGCCGCCTGGCCTGCCTGACCTACAGCCGCGACGACGGTCCGGCCCGCTGGGCGCAGGCCCGTGAACTGCTTGCCGCGCATCCGGATCTGGCCAAGGCAGACATCTGGGCCGCCGCGGCGGCGGCCCGCCCGGCCGACGTGGGCCGGCTGCTCGCGGAGCAGCCGAAGCGGGCGGCCGAGCGGGGCGGCCCGTTGCGGTGGCGGCCGCTTTACTACCTCGTCTACTCGCGCTTGGATCCCGCGGTGCCGGCCGAGCCCGTGCTCGCGGTCGCCCGGCAGCTGCTCGACGCCGGCGCCGATCCTAACGAGGGCTACCTGTTCGACGCCCTGCCGTCGCCGTTCACCTTGCTGACCGGGGTGTTCGGCCATGGCGAGCTGGGCCGCAGGCGCCAGCCCCCGCACCCGCACTGGCGGGCGCTGGGCCGGATGCTGCTCGACGCCGGCGCCGACCCCAATGACGCCCAGGCGCTGTACAACCGGATGTTCGAGCCGGACGACTCGCATCTGGAGCTTCTTTTCGAGTACGGGCTGGGCGCTGCCGAAGGCGGACCGTGGAAGAGGCGGATCTCAGGGCTGGACACACCCGCCCGGATGCTGCGGATCCAGTTGCGCTGGGCGATTGAGCACCACCAGCCCGCCCGGGTGCGGTTGCTGGTGCAGCATGGCGTCGACTTCCACTCGCCGTTCGAGGGCGACGGGCCCGCGTGGAGCCCCGGCGACGGCCGGACACCGGTCGAGCTGGCCCGGCTCAACGGCGACACCGAGACCGCCGATTACCTTGTCGCCCAAGGCGCCCCGCCGCCCGGCCCGGACCCGGTGCGCGATCTGATCGCCGCCGCGTTCCGTGCCGATCGGTCCACATTGGACCGTATCCGGGCCGAGCATCCCGGCGCGGTGGCGCAAGCCCGCAGCAGCCGTCCCGGGCTCATGGTGTGGGCCGCGACCCAGGCGTCCATCGAGACGGTCACGTTGCTGGCGGAGCTCGGGTTTGACGTGAACGCCTACGGGCGCGGCGACGCGCCGGTCGAACAGGACTGGGAGACGGCCCTGCACCAAAGCGCCGTGGCGGGCAACGTCGCGCTCACCCGTCTGCTGCTGGACCTGGGCGCCGATCCCGACCTGCGCGATCAGCGCTTCGACGCGACCCCGCTGGACTGGGCGCTGCACTTCCACCAGCTGGCGACCATCGCGCTGCTCGAACCGGTCACTGGAGCCCGCCCCGCACAGACGTGATGCGCTCGGTGTTGAAGCCGAGCCAGTGCATGCGGCCCGCATAGCGCGCGTGCTCGACCTTCAGGCACCGGTCCATCACGACCTGCACGCCGCCTTCTTCCGCGATCCGGGCGCCCTCCTCGTTTATCACGCCGAACTGGCACCAGAGGGCGCCCGCGCGGATCGCCACGGCGTCGCGCGCGATCCCGGGCAGGGCGTCGGGTGCGCGGAAGACGTTCACCACGTCCACCGGCTCGGGGATGTCGAGCAGGCTGGGATGGCAGATCTCGCCGAGGATCGCCGTCTCGCGCGGATTGACGGGGATGACGCGGTAAGCGTGCCGCTTGAGGTAGTAACCGACGAAGTAGCTGGCGCGCAGCTCGTTATTGGACAGTCCGACGATGGCGATCGTCTTCGCCGTGTGCAGCACGCGCTGGATCGCGGCCACGTCTTGGTATCGCGCGAGATCGGTCATGCCGCAGCCTCATTCCGCTCTGTCGTCGCGGCGACCTGTGCGAAACCCTGCTCCAGGTCCCAGATCAGATCCTCGACCGTCTCGGTGCCCACCGACAGTCGCACCGTGCCCGGCGCGACGCCCGCTGCCCGAAGCTCGTCGTCGTTGAGCTGGCGGTGCGTCGTGCTGGCGGGGTGGATGATGAGGCTCTTCGCGTCGCCCACGTTGGCCAGGTGGGACCACAGCGTCACGCCGCGGATGAGGTCCTGCCCGCCGGCCCGGCCGCCCGCGCAGTCGAAGGAGAACACCGCGCCGGCGCCACGCGGCAGGTATTTGTCGACCAGCGGCTGATATTTGCTTCCGGGCAGGCCGGGGTGGGTCACGTTGGTGGCCAGCTCGTGCGACTCGAGAAACGCCGCGACCGCCATGGCGTTGTCGACGTGACGTTGCATCCGCAGCGAAAGCGTCTCAAGCCCTTGCAGGAAAAGGAAAGCGTTGAACGGGCTCATCGCGGCGCCGAGATCGCGCAGCGTCTCGGCTCGCAGCTTCATCAGGTAACCGTAGGTCCCGAAAGTCTCGTGGAACTGCAGGCCGTGGTAGGCCGGTGACGGGTCCGCGACGACCGGGAACCGGCCGTTGGACCAATTGAACGTGCCCGCCTCGACGACGATGCCGCCGATGCTGGTGCCGTGGCCGCCGATGAACTTGGTAGCCGAGTGGATCACGATGTCGGCGCCCCACTCGATGGGCCGGCACAGGAAGGGCGTCGCGAACGTGTTGTCCACGATCAGCGGCAGCTCGTGCTCGTGGGCGATGGCGGCCACGGTCTCGATGTCGAGCACGTTGCCGGCCGGGTTGCCGATGGTCTCGCCGAAGAAGGCCTTCGTGTTGGGGCGGACCGCCTGCCGCCACGCCTGCGGGTCATCCGGATCGACCCACGTCAGCTCGACGTTCATCTTGCGCAGCAGGTGTTTGAACTGGTTCACCGTCCCGCCGTAGAGCGCCGAGGACGACACGACGTGATCGCCCGGCTGCAACAGCGTGAAGAGCGCGGCCGCCTGTGCCGCGATCCCGCTCGCGAACGCGACCGCGCCGCAGCCGCCCTCGAGGCTGGCCACCCGCTCCTCGAACACCGCGACTGTCGGATTCATGATGCGCGAGTAGGTATTGCCATACTCCTGCAGGTTGAAATACGCCGCGGCCGACTCCGGATCCTCGAAGACGTAGCTGGTCGTCTGGAAGATCGGCACCGCCCGCGCACCCGTGTTGGGGTCGGGTCGCTGCCCGGCGTGCAACTGCCGCGTCTCGAATCCAAACTCCCGAGCTTCCTCGGGCCGGGGGTGCTCATGGTTCACTCGTGGGTCTCTCCTTCGGCCAGGAAGCTGCGGATGATGGGTGTCTGCCGTGCCTCCTCCAGCAGGAAGCAGTCGTGCCCGTATGGCGCCTCGATAAGGTGATACTCGACCGGCTTGCCCAGGGCGCGGAGCTGCATTTCCAGCTCGGTTGACGCGGATGGTGGATAAAGCCAGTCGGAGCTGAAGGCGATCAGCAGCGTCCGTGCGGCGACGCCTTCGAGTGCGCGCGCGAGCGACCCCGCGCCGTGCTGCCGGGCGAGGTCAAAATAGGTCAGGGCGCGCGACGTGTAGAGATAGGTGTTGGCGTCGAAGCGTTTGACGAACGACTCTGCTTGATGGCGCAGGTAGCTTTCGACCTCAAACTCGGGCTCGGTGAACGTGTAGCGGATGTCCTCGGCGGACTGCAGCCGCCGGCCAAACCGGTCGTGGAGCGCCTGCGCCGACAGATAGGTGATGTGGCCGACCATGCGCGCCACCCCCATGCCGGCGTCGGGCGCGCGGCCCGTGCCGTAGTAGTGGCCGCCCTGCCACGCCGGATCCCGCATGATCGCGTCACGCGCGATCGCATTCCACGCCACGCCTTGCGGGTGCAGGGCGTGGGTGCTCGCGATCACGACGATGGTGTCGACCTGATCCGGATAGAGGATCGCCCACTCCAGCGCCTGCATCCCGCCCAGCGATCCCCCGGCCACGGCCGCGAGCCGCTCTATCCCCAGCTCGTCCAGGAACGCCCGCTGGGTCCGCACCATGTCGGCCACCGTGACGACGGGGAAGTCCGATCCGTAGGGCACACCGGTCGCCGGATCGATCGACGATGGCCCGGTCGTGCCGCGGCAGCCACCGAGGATGTTTGTGGACACGACAAAATAGTGGTCGGTATCGAACGCCTTGCCCGGCCCGATCATCCCGTCCCACCAGCCGAGTGCCTTGCCGGCCGCGCCATCGCGGGTCTCGGCCGCGAACCCGTCGCGCGTGCCCACCTCGGACGGCGCGCTGGAGAAGCCGGCGGCGTGGGCGTCTCCGCTGAGCGCGTGGCACACCAGGATCACATTGTCGCGAGTGGACGACAGCCTGCCGTAGGTCTCATATGCGACACGCACGGGGGACAGCTCCCGGCTACAGTCAAGCCGGACCGGCTCAGGCAGGTCGAGATAGCGCGTCTCGACCGTGCCCACGGAGCCGGTTGCGAGCGTCGCGGGTGGCGCCATGGGGCCGATCATAGCTAGTCCTCATGGGGCAGGCGAGTGTATTGTCGGGTACTCCGATAGGAATTCTAGGATTATAGCGAGAGGAGTACCACTCGACATGACCACCGTCGCAAACGGAGTCAACGTTCAGGCGCTGCTGGAGGCGCGCGAGGTGCTCAAGGGCGCGCCCGAGGCCGCCCAGTTCACCTGGCGGGCATCGTCCAAGTGGCAAAACGGCGTGCACAGCAAGACGACGATTCAGAACTTCTTCGGTCTCGGCCAGGAGCAGACCCACAAGACCGAAACGGTGTTCGACGCCGACCACCCCGCCGTTTTCGCGGCCGAGGACAACGGCATCACGCCGATCGAGTATCTCCTTGTCGGACTGGCGAGCTGCCTGACCGCGGGCGTGGCCGCGGTCGCGCAAAATCGCGGCATCCAGTTGCGCTCGGTCGAGTCGATCGTCGAGGGCAACCACGACATCCGTGGGATCCTCGGCGCCGACAGCGATGTGCGCAACGGGTTCAACGACATCAAGGTGACCTTCACGATCGACGCGGACGCCTCGAAGCAGGAGATCGAAGCGCTGGTGGCACAGTCCCAGAAGCGCTCCGCCGTCTTCGACGCGCTCACCAATCCCACCAACGTCAGCGTCGAAGTCGCCTGAGGGGCCGAGTCATCGAGCACGCCACCACGGTCGTCATCGGCGCCGGACACGCGGGCCTGGCCGCGAGCCACTTCCTCAGCGCCCGTTCGATCGACCACATCGTGCTGGAGCGTGGCGAGGTGGCCAACTCCTGGCGGCGCGAGCGTTGGGACTCACTGCGGCTGCTCACCCCCAACTGGCTGAGCCGCCTGCCGGGCCATCGCTACGAAGGCCCGGATCCCGACGGCTACATGACGGTGGGCGAAGTGATCGAGTTCATCGATCGCTTCGCCGCCGCCTCGCGCGCGCCCGTCCGGACCAATACCAACGTCACGTCGGTCCGGCGCGACGGCGAGGGATATCACGTGACGACGAGCCAGGGCGAGATTCGCTGCCGGGCCGTCGTCATCGCGAGCGGAGCCTGCAACCGGCCGGTGGTGCCGGCGTTCGCGGACGCGATCCCGCCGTCGGTGCAATGCTTGACGCCCTTTGACTATCGCGACCCCACGCGGCTGCCCGACGGCGGCGTCCTCGTCGTCGGGGCATCCGCGACCGGCGTGCAACTGGCCGCCGAGATTGGACAGTCGGGCCGGCCGGTGACCATCTCAGTCGGCGAGCACGTACGGTTGCCGCGCACCTACCGCGAGCGCGATGTGCTGTGGTGGATGGACGCGTCCGGTCTGTGGGACCAGCGGCACGACGAGGTCGACGACCTGACCCGGGCCCGCCGGCTCCCCTCGCCGCAACTGGCCGGCACGCCCGGGCGCACGACACTCGACCTCAACGCGCTGACCGCGATGGGCGTCGAGGTGGTGGGCCGCTGGGCGGCGGTGCGCGACGGCCGGGCGCTGTTTTCCGGTGGCCTGCGCAACGTGTTCGCCCTTGCGGATCTGAAGATGGAGCGGCTGCTGGACACGTTTGACGCCTGGGCCGGAGCGAATGACCCTGGCGCCGCCGAGCCCGAGCGTTTCGAGCCGACCCGGGCG
>JBIOYB010000065.1:0-36065 GCA_044869915.1 Allorhizocola sp. | reverse complement strand
TGCCCAGCGCCATGACCGCGCCGTTGGACAGGTCGATGCCGGCGGTCAGGATGATCAGTGTCTGTCCGATCGCGAGGGTCCCGACGACCATCACCTGCTGGATGATGAGCGACAGGTTGCCGCCG
This sequence comes from Allorhizocola sp., assembly GCA_044869915.1. Classification (GTDB taxonomy): domain Bacteria; phylum Actinomycetota; class Actinomycetes; order Mycobacteriales; family Micromonosporaceae; genus Allorhizocola. The sequence goes on along the minus strand of JBIOYB010000065.1, from coordinate 35,940 downwards.
GTGAGGAAGCGGTCGGACTGGGTGGCGAAGAACGCGCACGCGAGCACGAGCGCCAGCGACGGGCCGACCGTGGGGATCGACAGTGCCCGCCGCCAGAGTGGTGGTGCGGCGGCGGCGATTTGAGTGGCGCTCATGTCAAAGGCTCCCTTCGGTCACCTTTGCCATGAGGCACGGGGTGGACTCGGTTTCTGATTCGTTCGCGCAAGCGCTCGCTCATGCTTCTCCCTCGACGGGGGTGGCCGATGCCCGGCCACCCCCACAATCGTTTAGCCCCAACAGTTGGCGGTGCCGTAGGCCGCATCCTTCGAGTCGACGCCGGACGCCGGGGCGGCGGCGATCAGCGTGACACCGGTGTCTGTGTAGCCCGACGGCTTGGTGCCGTCCTTGGCGAACTTCACGACCGCCTCCACGCCCAGGCTCGCCATCTTCAGCGGATACTGCTGGGAGGTCGCCGCGATCTGGCCGTCGGTCACGCCCTTGATGCCCGTGCAGCCACCGTCGACGGACACGATGACCACGTTCTTCTCCTTGCCCGCGGCCTTGAGCGCGATGTACGCGCCGAGTGCCGCCGGCTCGTTGATCGTGTACACGAGGTTGATGTCGGGCGCCTTCTGCAGGCAGTTTTCCATCGCGGTCTGGCCCTTGGCCTGATCGCCCTGGGTGTCCTGGGAGCACACGACCGACGGGTCGCCCTCGGAGATGCCGAAGCCCTTGAGGAAGCCGTCGTGGCGCAGCTTGCCCACCGTGATGCCGGGTGCGAGGTCGAGCGTGGCGATCTTCGCCGGCGCGCCGGCCAGCTTCGCCTTTGCGTATTGCCCGATCAGCTCGCCGGCCTTGAAGTTGTCCGTGGCGAACAGGGCGTCGGTGGCGCTCTGCGGATCGGTCGGCGTATCGAGCGCGATGACGACGACGCCCGCCGCCTTGGCCTTGGTGATGGCCGGGACGATCGCCTTGGTGTCGCTCGGAGTGATCAGGATGCCTTTGGCCCCTGCCGCGACCATGTTTTCGATCGCGGTGACCTGGCCTTCGTTGTCACCGTCGAACTTGCCCGCGGCGGTGAGCAGCTCGACGCCGTTGGCGTCGGCCGCCTTCTTCGCGCCCTCCTTCATCTTGACGAAGAAGGGGTTCGTCTCGGTCTTGGTGATCAGGCCGACCTTGACCTTCGCGCCCGACCCGTCACCGCCGTCGCCGGAGCTTCCGCATGCCGCCCCGCCCAGCGCCAGCACCGCCGCGACCGCCAAGGCGGACCACCGGCGGGCCGTTGAGCTAATCTCCATCAGATCCTCCTTTAGCGCTCCCCGGCGGTGGCCGCCGTCCGGGGAGCGATTTCGCGAGTTGGGGTTTCCAATCCGTTTCTAGAGGGGTTACGTTATGACCCACGCAAGCGTTTGCGCAAGCGTTCGCGCAAACGCTTGCGTAACGGATTGGAAATGAGAATGGCGAGGTCAGATGGCGACGATGGCGGATGTCGCGCTGCACGCGGGCGTGTCGGTGTCGACCGTTTCCCACGTGATCAACGGGACGCGGTACGTCAAAGAGGAGACCGTCGATGCGGTCATGCGGGCGATCCGCGAAACCGGATATGTGCACAACACCATCGCGCGGTCGCTGGTCACCGCGAGCACCCAGACCATCGGGCTGGCCATCTCGGCCATCTCCAACTTCTACTTCGCCGACATCATCGCCGCGATCCTCAACGCCGCCCGCGCCGCCGGATACACGCTGCTGCTCGCCGACACCTATGACGACCCCGACGAGGAGCTGCGCGTCGTGCAGGCCCTGCATCAGCGGCGCGTCGACGGGCTGCTGCTCGCGCCGTGCAGCGCGGCCGACGGGCCGGCGCTGAGTTTCCTGACCGAGCTTGGGGTGCCGACCGTGCTTGTCGATCGGTGCGCTTCGGAGAAATTTCATCAGGTGGGTACGGAGAACGTCGAGGCCACGGCGGGCCTCGTGCAGCATCTGGCCGAGCACGGCCACCGGCGCATCGGTGTGATCGCCGGCAGGCAGACCGTGCGGACCTCAAATGAACGTCTCGACGGATACCGGCTGGGCTTGCAACGAACCGGCCTACCCTTCGACGAAAGCCTCGTCGCGGTTGGCGATTCGACCGCCAGTGAGGCCGAGACCGCGGTGACCGCGCTGCTGTCGGCGCCGAAGCCGCCCACCGCGCTCGTGGTGACCAACAACCACATGACGATCGGTGTGATGCGCGTCCTCACCGCGCGCGGGGTGAAGGTGCCGTCGGATCTCGCGCTGGCCGTGTTCGACGACTTCGAGTGGGCGTCGCTGTTCTCGCCCAAGCTCACCGCGATCGCGCAACCGATCCCGCAGATCGCCGCGCAGGCCGTCACCATGCTCACGTCGCTGATCGCCGACCGGCGGCAGGAGGCGCGCACGGTCCGGATCGACCCGGTGTTCATGCGGCGCGAGTCGTGCGGGTGTCCTTCATGAGCGCTATCGCTGTTATAGGCGAGGCGGTCGGTGACGCCATCGTCGAGCCTGATCCGGTGGACGGGCTGCGCCTGCGGGTGCTGCCCGGCGGGGGACCGGTCAACACGGCCGTCGCGCTCAGCCGGCTCGGCACCCACACGAAATACCTGGGTCGCCTAGCGGGCGGCACGATCGGCGCGCTGCTGCGCCGGCACCTTGAGGCATCCAATGTGGACCTGTCGGGCGCGGTGGACGCCGCCGAACCGGCCAGCCTTGCCATCGCCACGATCTCGGCCGGTGGGCGCGCAGAGTACGATTTCTACGTCAACGGCACGGCCGATTGGGCCTGGACCCGCGACGAACTGTCCACATGGGACACCGCTGGCACCGCCGCGATCCACGCCGGATCCCTGGCGCTGGCGATGGAGCCTGGCGCCTCCCACATCGCCGAGTTGCTGCGGCGGGTCAGGCAGGCCATGACCGTGAGCATCGACCCCAACGTGCGGCTCAGCCTCGTGCCCGCGAGCCGATATCGCGAGTCGCTGCCACACTGGGCGGGCCTGGCCGACATCCTGCGCATGAGCGACGACGACCTGGCGACCCTCATGCCCGGCGTCTCACTCGAGCAGGCGTGCGCCCGCCTGCACGCGCTCGGCACCGACCTGGTGGTGATCACGCGCGGCGACGCCGGTGTTTACGCCTCGCTCGCGGGCACGCCAGTGGTCGTGCCCGCGCCAGCGGTCGAGGTCGTCGACACGGTCGGGGCGGGCGACACGTTCACCGCGGGCATGCTCCATGTGCTGCACCGGATCGGCGCGCTCGGTGGCCGCCTCACCGGTCTGTCCACATCGGACCTGCGTGCGGCGCTGGAGCTCGGCACGACCGCCGCCGCGATCGCCTGCCAGCGCGCCGGAGCCGACCCGCCATGGGCCCACGAGTTGCTACCGTCGGCCGCCGGCGCGAGCAAGCCATAGCGAGCGGTCCGCCGGGGTGATCGGCCCCGTGATGGACGCGGGCGGCGGCGGGGTGGGCGCTCGCCTGCCGACCCGCTCACCGCGCGCAAGATTCACGCCGAGTTGGCCGCGAAGGTGGACTACCGCCTCGCCCCCGAGCATCCGTTTCCGGCCGCGTTCGACGACGTCTACGCCGTGCTGACCCTGGGCCGCGGAGAACGCGGCCGGGCTCGGCTTCGACCCGGCACCTTCCACGGGTCGCGGGCTGTCCTGTCCGCCGACGTGTCCCAGCGGCGGATCGTGGCGATCGGCGCGTTCCTGCGCCGTGCCCCTGGTCGGGTGAGCGATGAGCGTGCCGATCGCGTCGTCTTTTGGACGGTGGCCGGATCGTGGAGGAAGGCACCCACGACGAGCTGCTGCGACGCGGTGGCCGCTATGCCGAGTTCCGCAACTTTCCATGACGCCCGTGTGACGTTATTTCATTCTACGATTGATTGGCCTATCGTGCGTGCTATGTAGATAGTCGGCGCGACAGGAGGAACCGATGAGATCCCCTATTGCCGTCGCGGTCGCTGCGGCCGCCTCCACGCTCGTGGGCTTCATCCCGGCCGCCGCCGCGCCACCGGCGGAGCCGGCCGGGCTGGCCGCCATGTCGGCGGCGGAGCCGGCCGGGCTGGCCGCCATGTCGGCGGCGGTCTCGTGTGAAAGCCTTGCCGCACTTGCGCTTCCCCACACGACGATCACCAGTGCGGCCACGGCGCCGGCGGCGGACGGGCTGCCGGCGACCTGCCGGGTGCACGCCGTGGTCACGCACCCACCGGCCGGCGACGCGGTCAACATCGACGTGTGGATGCCGGTCGATGGGTGGAGCGGGCGGTTTCAAGGCGCGGGCGGTGGCGGCTATGCCGGTGGGCTCCCGCAGGCGCTGGCAGGCCCTGTGCGGCAGGGATATGCGGCGGCGTCCACTGACACCGGTCACGTTGGAGGCGACGGGGGGTTCGCCCTCGACGCCAACGGCCGGCTCAACTGGCCGCTCATCCGCGACTTCGCCTATCTGGGCATCCACGACATGACCGTGGTGGGCAAGGCGATCACGGCCGCCTACTACGGCCGGCCGGCACGGTTCGCCTACTTCAACGGGTGCTCCACCGGTGGGCGCCAAGGGTTGGCGGAGGCGCAGCGCTATCCCGACGACTACGACGGCATCCTGTCGGCCGCGCCCGCGATCCACTGGTCGCGCTTCATCCCGGCCGAGCTCTGGCCCCAGGTGGTCATGCTCGCGGCGGGCAATTCCGTGCCGCCGTGCAAGCTAGCCCACTTCCGGCAGGCGGCCATCGAGGCGTGCGATCTGGTCGGCGACGGCGTGCGCGACGGCGTCATCGGCGATCCCGCGCGCTGCCGGTTTGACCCGCGCACACAGATCGGCCGGACGACACCATGTGGGACCATCACCGCCGGCGATGCCGAGATAGTCGCGCGGATCGCGGAAGGTCCGCGGTCGTCCTCCGGGGAGTTTTTGTGGTACGGGCTCGCGCCCGGCACCGCGTTCGCCGCACTGGCCAACGCGGGCGCTCCGTTCCCGATCGCCGTGACGCACCTCGGCACGTGGGTGCTGCAGAATCCGGCCTGGGACTGGCAGACCGCGACCCCGCAGCTGTATGAGCAGCTGTTCGTCCAATCGGTCGAGCAGTACACGGACGTGATCGGCACGGAGGACCCCGACCTGCGCGCGTTCAAACGCAGTGGGGGCAAGGTGCTGATCTGGCACGGGCAGGCCGACCAGCTGATCTTCCCGCAGGGGGCGATCCACTACTACGAGCGGGTGACGGACGCGATGGGCGGGACGGCGAAGACCGAGGACTTCGCGCGGCTGTTCATGGCGCCCGGTGTCGCGCACTGCGCGGGCGGCGCCGGTCCCGCCCCGGACAATCCGCTCGACGCGCTGATCGCCTGGGTCGAGCGGGGCCGCGCGCCGCAGACCCTCAACGGTGTGCGCCGCGACGCGAGCGGTGCCGTCGTGCAGACCCGCCCGATCTGCCTCTATCCGCAGGTCGCGAGGTACAGAGGGCAAGGCGACACCAACGACGCGGCCAGCTTCGTATGCCGGCGGACCTAGTCAAACTCTGTGACGACTAGGCGCCAGTGGCGTTTCGCCGGTTTGTCCCAGCGCGCGTGCAGCTCCTGGAACAGGGCTGCCGCGCGCTTGCCGATCCAGTTGGACGGCAACAACTCCGCCGGCAACTGCGGATCGAGGAACGGGAAGCGGCGCCACTCGTGTACCAACCTGATCTGCGTCAGCATGGTCTGCTCACCCGCAGGCGGCCGCAGGCCGGCAAATTCGACGATGAACTCCTGGTATCGCTCGGCCACTGTGGTGAGATCCCACGCCTGATCGACGAGCTTGCGCGCGGAGCCGATGCCGCCAAACTGGCCGGTGAACGAATACGCGTCGCCGCCGAGCCCGAGCTCGCCGAGGATCTGCTTGGCCTCGGCCTCGCGGGCGGTGTCGGTGGTGACCCAAATGCTGGACCCTGGGCTGCCGAAGCCCGCCCACGACAGGCGGGTGCGCAGCTGGCGGCGCAGTTGACGCTGCGTCTCCGGCACGCTGACGGTCAGCACGAGCCACTGCCCATCCCACGCGGGCCCCTCCGCGGCGAACGAATAGATGCGCTCTGCGCCGTCGGTGAGCAGCCGCCGTCCGGGGTCGGTCAGCTCCCAGCACACCTGGCGGCCGTGCCGCACCGCCGCGATCCAGCCGTCCGCGGCGGTGCGTGCCAGCGCCTGCCGCGCGGCCTTCTCCTCCACCCCCAGGCCCGCCATGGCGCGCACAAGGGTTGACGTCCACACCGCGTCAGCGTGCGGCAGCGCGTATTCGCCGAGGATCGTCAGCAGCAGCGAGCGCGCCGAGGCCGCGCCGATCGTGTGCCGGCGGGTCAGGGTGGGTGCACGGTCGCTCATCGTTCGAATTCTGGCAGATCCGGGTCTGCGGCAGATCGCCTATTGCCACGGCGTGAATTGGCTCCCTACGATGTTCGACAGTTACTGCGCGGACAGCATTCGTTTCGTCGAATCTTGTGCACCCCGAAGTGCACCCTGAAGTGCTCTTCGAAGTGCTCTTCGAAATGCTCCTGGAAATCAGCGGAAGGAGCTGATGGACATGGCGGGTACCGCGATCAGCCGGCGGCAGTTGTTGAGCGCGCTGGGTGCGGCCGGGATGACCGGCGCACTGGGCGCGATCGCCGGATGCGGCAGCAGCGTCGGAGACTCCGGCGCCAACAATCCACCACCGGGTGGCGCCATCAAGGTCGGCCTGGTGATCCCACAGGCGGGCGTGTACGCCCCGCTGGGTACCGATATGAAAAATGCTTGGGATCTTTTCCTGGAAAAGCACGGCGGCAAGCTCGGCAACTACACCGTCACCACCGTCACCGCCGACGAGGGTGAGACGCCCCAGACCGGGGTGCCGGCCGTGCAGAAGGTCCTGCAAAGCGACCAGGTTGACGTGCTGGTCGGTATCGTCAACTCCTCCACCGCCCTGGGCGTGAAAAACATGGTGGTCGAGGCGAAGAAGCTGCTCATCGTGTCCAACGCGGGTGCGGGCGACATCACCGGCGCGGCCCGCAGCCCCTATATCTGGCGGACCTCGTTCACCAATGCGCAGGTGGCCTCGGTGATGGGCAAGGTGCTGGCGGGCAGCACGCCCGGCGGCGTCTACGCGATCGCGCCCGACTACGCGGCGGGCACCGAGGCGATCGCCGGGTTCAGCGGGACGTTCCAGGCGGCCGGGGGCAAGATAGTCGGCTCGGTCCGGCCCGCCTTCGGCAAGACCCAGGATTACCAACCGTTCCTGTCGCAGATCCAGACGTCCGGGGCGCAGGCGACCTATTGTTTCTTCGCCGGGGCGGAGGCGGTCGCGTTCGTGAAGCAATATGCCCAGTTTGGTCTTGCCTCGAAGATCCCGCTCTACGGGTCGGGCTTCCTCACTGAGGGTGGAGTGCTTGCCGCGCAAGGCGACACGGCCCTGGGCGTGCAGACCACGCTGCACTACACCAGCGAGCTGGACAACCCGGTCAACAAGGACTTCCGCGCCGCCTACGAGGCAAAATATCGTGCCGTGCCAACGGTTTACGCGGTGCAGACGTGGGACGCGGCCAACGTGCTGCATCGCGCGCTGCAGAAGGCGACGGCGCTCGACGGCGACACTTTGGCCGGGGCGCTGGGGTCGATCGGCGCGATCGACGACAGCCCGCGCGGGTCGTGGACCTTCGACGGCCAAAACCCGAAGCAGTCCTTCTATCTACGAAAGGTGGAGCGCAAGGGCGACAAACTGGTGAACGTGGTCGTGCGTGACATGGGCGTCTTCGGGCAGAGCAGCTGAAGTCCATGGCCTGGCTTGACGTGGGTTTCGTGAGCGTCCTGAATGGACTGGCCGTCGGCCTGCTGCTGTTCGTCGTCGCGATTGGACTGTCGCTCGTCTTCGGCATGATGGACGTGCTCAACCTCGCCCACGGCGCGCTGTTTCTGGCGGGCGCTTATACGGCCTGGTTTGTCGCCGGGGAGAGCCCGACGTGGGCTTCCTTCGCGGCGGCGTTGCTCGTCGGGATAGGCGCGGGCGCGGCAGCGGGCGGGGTGCTGTCCGTGATCACCGAGCCGCTCGCCCGCCGCTCGCATCTGGATCAGGCGCTGCTGACCCTCGGCATCGCGCTGGTCGTCACCGAGCTGCTGACCCTCGCCTTCACCAAGGACGTGCGCGCGGTCAACCCGCCGCCCGGCCTGGACCAGCCGGTCAACCTGCTGGGCAACCAGTATCCGGCCTATCGGCTCGCGCTGATCGGGGCCGGCCTGGTTCTCGCGGCCACGATGCACTACGTGTTCGAGCGCACCTCACTAGGTGCGCTCGTGCGCGCGACGGTGGACGATAGGGACATGGTCGCAGCGACCGGAGTCGATGTACGAGTCGTGCGGGCGGCGGTCTTCGCCGTGGGCTCGGCGCTGGCGGCGACGGCCGGCGTGCTCGGCAGCCCGATCTACAGCGCGCGTCCCGGCCTGGACATCACGATCCTCATCCTGGCCCTCGTGGTGGTCGTGATCGGCGGCATGGGCTCGGTGCGCGGGGTCCTCCTGGCGGCGCTCCTGATCGGACAGATCGAGTCCATCGGGCGGGCGCTGCTTTCGGATCTGGCCTCGTTTTTGCTCTTCGGTGCGCTGGCGGTCGTGCTCGCGCTGCGCCCGCACGGACTGTTGCGAGCACGGTCATGAAGAAGACGCTCGCTCCCGCCGCCGCCGTGTTGCTGGCCGCTGCTCCCTTTTTCCTCGCGCCGTACGCGACGACGACCCTCACCCGCATCATGATCTTCGCGTTGCTGGCGGTGAGTCTGGACCTCCTGGTGGGCATCACCGGCCTGCCGTCGCTCGGGCACGGCGCCTACTTCGGCGTCGGCGCCTACGCGTCGGGCTGGGCCGCGGCGCATGGCACCACGCAGGCCGTGCCGCAGCTGCTGATCGCCGTCGCCGCGGGCGCGATCGTGGCGGCCGTCGGCGGCTGGGTCGCGGTGCGCGCGCACGGCGTGTTCTTCCTGATGCTGACCCTGGCCATCGGCGAGATCATCCAACAGCTCGCGCAGACGTGGGAGCCGGTCACCGGCGGATCCAATGGGCTGTACGGCATCCCGGCCACCCGCGTCGGCGGCCTCGCGCTGACCCACGTGGCGCACCTGCACTGGTATGTCACCGCCGTCTTCGTTCTCGGCTTCGCCGCGGTGTGGTGCGTGAGCGCCTCCCCGCTGGGCGCGACCCTGCGCGGCATCCGCGACAACGAGCCGCGCATGCGTGCCCTCGGCTACGCGACCCAGCGCTACAAGCTGGCCGCCTTCGTCATCGCGGGCGGCTTCGCCGGGCTCGCGGGCGGGCTGCTGGCCGCGCAGCAACGCCTGGTCACCCCGGCCGAGCTGGGCTTCACCACGTCGGCGCTGGCGCTGCTGGCCGTCGTGATCGGAGGGACGGGCACGATGTGGGGGCCGTGCCTCGGTGCGGCGCTCGTGGTGCTGGTGCGTGACTATCTCGGGCCCGACCTCGGTGGGCATGGCCCGCTTGTGCTCGGGCTCGTTTTCATCGCGATCGTGTACCTGATGCCACGCGGCGTGGCGGGGGTGGCGCCGGGGGTCCGCACATGAGCGAGGGCCTGTCCCGAGTGAATCAACAGGCATGCGCCCCGGAGCGCAGCGGCGGGACGCCATTGATCCTTCGTGGCATCGGGCTGACCCGCACGTTCGGCGCGCTGAAGGCGGTCGATGGGGTGGACCTCGAGATCCCGGCGGGCGGGCGGCACGCGCTCATCGGGCCCAACGGCGCGGGCAAGAGCACGCTGTTCCGGCTCATCACAGGCGGGCTCGCGGCCACGGCCGGCTCGGTCTGGTTCGACGGGCGGGATGTGACGCGCCTGCCCGAGCATCGGCGCGCCCGTCTCGGGATCGGGCAGACGTTCCAGCATTCGAGCCTGTTCGGCTCCATGACCGTAGCGCAAAACGTTTCCCTTGCGGCGCAACGGGATGCGTCATGGGTGCCGGTGCCGCGCCGTGCACCGTCGGTTGACCGGCTGCTCGCGGATGTGGGCCTGCTCGACCGCGCCGGCGTGCGCGCCGACGCACTGTCCTATGGCGAGTGCCGCCAGCTCGAGGTGGCGGTGGCGCTCGCGGCCAGCCCCCGCCTGCTGTTGCTCGACGAACCGGGTGCCGGGATGTCGCCCGCCGAGACCGCCGCCCTGCTGCGCCTGCTGCAGGGGCTGCCCGCCGACATCACCATCGTGTTCGTCGAGCACGACCTCGATCTCGTCTTCCAGCTGGCCGACCGGGTGACGGTCATGCACCTCGGGAAGATTCTCATGTCCGGCACGCCAGACGAGGTCCGTTCAGACCCACGGGTGCAGGAGGCGTATTTGGGGACGGGCAAGCGAGAGGATCTCTTCGATGTCACTCCACGTGCGTGAGCTGAGGTCGGGCTACCGGCGCGGGGCCGACGTCCTGCAGGGCGTGCAGCTGCGGGTCGAGCGCGGTGAGGCGGTGGCGGTGCTGGGCCGCAACGGCGCGGGCAAGACCACGCTGCTCATGACCATCATGGGGTTGGTGCGGCCGACCGCGGGAAGCGTGTCGCTCGACGGTCGCGAGCTGGCCGGGGCGCGCACCGACCGGATCGCCCGCGCCGGGATCGCGTTGGTGCCACAGGGACGCCGGATCTGGCCGCGCCTGACCGTGGCCGAGCACGTCAAGCTCGTCCAGCGCGGCGAGCACCGGATATGGGAGATGTTCCCGCAGCTGGCCGCGCGGCGGGGGCACCTCGCGGGGCAACTGTCCGGTGGGGAGCAGCAGATGCTCGCGCTCGCGCGGGCGCTGCTGACCAACCCGTCGCTGGTGTTGCTCGATGAGCCGTCCGACGGTCTGGCCCCCGCGATCGTCGATCAGGTCGGCGAGGTGATCCGCGCGATGCTCGCGGGCGGCGTCGCGGTGGTCCTCGTGGAGCAGGACCTGCACCTGGCGTTCTCGGTGGCCGACCGGATCTGTGTGCTGGCAAAGGGCGTGATCGTGCACCAATCGACCACGCCGGAGTTTCGAAGCGACGCAAGCACTGCGCGGCGGCTTCTTGGCGTGGCCGCAGCTTAGGAGTAATCTGCTACAGGACAATGACGGACGCGCAGGATATTGTAGAACGTCGTGGAGGGCGAGATGTCCCAAACCGAGGTCAGTTTCGACACGGAACCCGATCGCTACCGGCACTGGCGGTTGGACATCGACGCGCCCGTGGCCACCCTCGTGCTCAAGGTGGACGAGCAGGGCGGGCTCGTGCCCGGCTATGACCTGAAGCAAAACTCCTACGACCTGGGCGTCGACATCGAGCTGCACGACGCGGTGCAGCGGCTGCGCTTCGAGCACCCCGAGGTGCGCGCGGTCGTCATCACCGGCGGGCTCGACCGCATCTTCTGCGCGGGCGCCAACATCCGGATGCTGGCACAGTCGAGCCACCCGTGGAAGGTGAACTTCTGCAAGTTCACCAACGAGACCCGCAACGCGATCGAGGACGCGTCCCTCCACTCCGGACAGACCTACCTGGCGGCGCTCAACGGCACGGCGGCGGGTGGCGGATACGAGATCGCGCTGGCGTGCGAGCGGATCCTGCTCGTCGACGACAACTCCTCGGCCGTGTCGCTGCCGGAGGTGTCGCTGCTTGGCGTGCTGCCCGGCACGGGCGGGCTCACCCGGGTCACCGACAAGCGGGGCGTGCGCAAAGACCTGGCCGACGTGTTCGCCACCAAGCCCGAGGGGGTGCGCGGCAAGACCGCGCTCGAGTGGGGCCTGGTGGACGAGGTCGTGCCGCGCGCGCACTTCGCCGAGATCGTGCGCGAGCGCGCGCTCGAGGCCGCCGCCCGCTCGTCCCGGCCGCAGGGCGCCACCGGCATCCGGCTGGCCCCGCTGCGATACCAACATGCCGGCGTCGAGATCGATCGCGGAAACAGGTGCGCCACCATCACCGTGCGGGGGCCGGGCTCGGGCGACGGCTCATGGATCCTGGACATGCTGCGCGAGCTCGACGATCTGATCCTTCGCTTGCGCGCCAACGAGCTCGAGATCGGCACGTGGCTCATCAGGACCGAGGGCGACGCCGACGCGGTGCTCGCCGCCGAGCGCCTGCCGGGCGTGGATGACTGGCTGGCCAACGAGATCCGTCACTTCGCCAAGCGCACGCTCAAGCGGCTCGACGTGACCAGTCGCAGCCTCATCGCACTGATCGAGCCGGGCAGCTGCTTCGCCGGGATCCTGCTCGAGCTGGCCCTCGCGTGCGATCGCCAATATCTGCTCGAGGGCGCGGCGCTCACCCTCGGCGACGGCAACTTCGGCGCATATCCGATGAGCAACGGCCTGACCCGGCTGCAGTCGCGCTTCTTCGGGCAGCCCGGCCACGTGGATGTCTTGCGTCAGCACGTGGGCAAGCCGCTCGAGGCCGCCGAGGCGAGCGCGCTGGGGCTCGTGACCGCCGCACTCGACGACATCGATTGGGACGACGAGATCCGCATGGCGGTGGAGGAGCGCGCCGCGCTGTCGCCGGACGCGCTCACGGGCATGGAGGCCAACCATCGCTTCACCGGCCCCGAGACACCGGAGTCCAAAGTGTTCGGGCGCCTGACCGCCTGGCAAAACTGGATTTTCACCCGGCCCAACGCGTCCGGGCCCGATGGATCCCTGCGCCGCTACGGGACGGGGCAGCGCGCCGACTTCGACCGGAGGCGGGTGTAGCAATGGGAATCGATTACACCGAGCGGATCCCCAACAACGTGGATCTGCGCAACGACCGCCGGTTGCAGCGGGCCCTGGAGTCGTGGCAGCCGAAGTTTCTCACGTGGTGGCACGACATGGGCCCCGCCGTCGCGGCCCGCGACGTCTATCTGCGCACAGCGATCAACGTCGGCCGCGACGGGTGGGCCGTCTTCGGCCACGTGCCGCCCGAGGACTACCGCTGGGGCATCTTCCTCGCCGAGCGCAACGCCGACCGGCACATCGCCTTCGGCGCGCACAAGGGCGAGCCGGTGTGGCAGCAGGTGCCCGGCGAATACCGAGCCGACCTGCAGCGCCTCATCGTGATCCAGGGCGACACCGAGCCGGCCTCGGTCGAGCAGCAGCGCCTGCTCGGCCTGACCGCGCCCAGCCTCTACGATCTGCGCAACCTCTTCCAGGTCAACGTGGAGGAGGGGCGGCACCTGTGGGCCATGGTCTACCTGCTGCACGCCTACTTCGGGCGCGAGGGGCGGGAGGAGGCCGATGCCCTGCTGCACCGCAACTCCGGCAGCGTCGACGCGCCGCGCATCCTCGGCGCGTTCAACGAGGCCACGCCGGACTGGCTGTCCTTCTTCATGTTCACCTATTTCACCGACCGCGACGGCAAGTATCAACTGGGCACGCTGAAGGAGAGCGCCTTCGACCCGCTGTCGCGCACGTGCGAGTTCATGCTCAAAGAGGAGTCGCACCACATGTTTGTGGGCACCACCGGCATCGATCGGGTCGTCGAGCGGACGGCGCGGTTGATGGTCGAGCATGAGACCGATGACGTCGGCCCGATCGGGGCGATCCCGCTGCACGTCATCCAGAAATACCTCAACTTCCACTACAGCGTCTCGCTCGACCTGTTTGGCAGCGAGCGTTCGACCAACGCCGCCAACTATTTCACGGCCGGGCTCAAGGGCCGGTGGAATGAGGAGCGCCGGCGCGACGACCACCGGCTGACCGACGACGCGGCGCACGTGGAGTCGGTTGTGGACGGTCGGCTGGGCACCATCGAGGTGCCGGCGCTGAACGCGCTCAACCTCGATCTGCGCGACCAATACATCGCCGACTGCGAGACCGGTATCACCCGGTGGAACCGGATTCTGGACGAGGCCGGGCTGCCACAGCGGCTGGCCCTGCCGCATCTCGGCTTCAATCGCCGGGTCGGCGCCTTCGCGTCCAATCACATCACGCCGGGCGGTGAGATCGTCACGAGGGAGCAGTGGGAGGCGCGCCACTCCGACTGGCTTCCGTCCGATGTGGACAAGACACACGTCCGCTCGCTGATGCGGCCGGTCTATGAGCCCGGCAAACTGGCGTCCTGGATCGCCCCGCCCCGTCACCCGATCAACGGCAAGCCGTTCGACTACGAATACGTTCACCTCACCTAGAGGGAGGTCGCCGTGCACCAGATCTTCAACGCCGCAACGTATCTGCTCGACCGCCGGCTGGAGGCCGGTGACGGCGACCGGATAGCGGTCACCGGGCCGCGCGGCACCCTCACCTATCGCGAGCTGCACGAGCTCACCTGCCGGATAGCAACCGGTCTCACCGAGCTCGGCGTCCGGCCGGAGCAGCGCATCGTCCTGTTCACTGTGGACAGTCCCAACATGATGGCCACCATCCTCGCGGCCATGCGCATCGGCGCCGTCCCCGTCCCGGTGTCCACCATGCTCACCGCGCAGGACCTGGCCGGCGTGCTGCACGACTCGCGGGCCGTGGCGCTGGTGGTTAGCCCGGAGTTCGCCGGCGCGGTGCCGTTCGCCGGCCCAGGGTTCGCCGGCGCGGCGCCGATGGTCGGCCCCGAGTTCGCCGGCGCGGTGCCGGTGGCCGGCCCGGGGTTCGCTGGCGCGGCACCGCTGGCCGGCCCGGAGTTCGCCGGCGCGGCGCCTGCGGCCGGCCCCGAGTTCGCCCGCGCGGCACCGATGGTCGGCCCAAGGTTCGCCGGCGCCGCACCGATGGTCGGCCCCGAGTTCGCCGGCGCGGCACCGGTGGTCAGCCCGGAGGTCGCCCGGGCGGCGCCGGCCGGGATGCGCACGATCGTGGAGGGCGGCCCCGAGTGGGACCGGTTGCTGTCGGCCGGGATGGAGACCGATCCCTATCCGACGTGGGAAGACACCGTGGGCCTGTGGCTGTACACCTCGGGCACCACAGGCATGCCCAAGGCGGCGATGCACCGGCATGCGGCGATCCGGGTGGTGTGCGAAGGCTACGGCCGGCAGGTGCTCGGCATCCGGCCCGACGACAGGGTGCTCAGCGTGCCCAAGATGTTCTTCGCCTACGGCCTGGGCACGAGCATGTTCTTCCCGCTTTCGGTCGGCGGCTCGGTCGTGCTCGAGCCGGCACGCAGCACGCCCGACACGGTCGCGGCCCGGCTGCGCGCCGACCGGCCGACCATTTTCGTTGCGGGGCCGACGTTTTTCGCGGCCATGCTCAACGCGCCCGTGCCCGAGGACGCGATGTCCTCCGTGCGGCTGGCGACGTCGGCCGGCGAGCCGCTGCCGGCACCGATATACCAGCGCTTCGTCGACCGCTACGGCGTGGAAATCATCGATGGGCTCGGTTCCACAGAGGCGCTGCACATCTTCATCTCCAACCGGCCCGGCCAGGTCACGCCCGGCAGCAGCGGCACGCCCGTGCCCGGATATCGGGTGCGCGTCGTCGACGACGAGGGCAAGGATGTGCCGCCCGGGGTGGAGGGGCACCTGCTGCTGTCCGGCGACTCGGTGGCGCTCGGCTACTGGTGCCGCTACGAAACGACGCGGCGCGTCTTCAGCGGCGAGTGGCTGCGCACCGGCGACTTCTACGTGGCCGCGCCCGACGGCACCTACACCTATCTCGGCCGCTCCGACGATATGATCAAGTCGAGCGGGATGTGGGTGTCGCCCGCGGAAGTCGAGGCGCGCCTGCTGCAGCACCCAGACGTCGCGCTGGCCGCCGTCGTGGCCGTGCCGGACGGGTCCGGATTGGACAAGACCGTCGCGTGCGTCGTGCGCCGTACAGAAACGACGGTGACCGCCGAGGAGCTGGTCTCCTTCTGCCGCGACGGCATCGCCCACTTCAAGTGCCCGCGCACGGTCGTTTTCGTCGACGAGCTGCCGCTCACCGCCACCGGCAAGCTGCGCCGCAACGTCATCCGCGGGCAGGCCACGGAGATGCTGGCCGATGCTTGATGGGACCGTTCTCGTCGACGCGCACATGCACGCCGCCCGCCTGCCCACCCTGAAGGTGGACTGGCGGCGGTGGGTCGGCGACTTTGAAACCGATATCCATATGTTGTACGACGACGAGGGCGCCCTGATCCCGCAGCGCTTCACCGAGTTGCTGGACGCCGAGGGCGTCGACTTCGCGCTGCTGTTCAGCGAATACAGCCCGCGCGTGACCGGCATCCAGCCCATCGAGGACCTGCTCCCGCTGTCCAAACACGACCCGGCGCGGATCAGGCTGGTGGCAAACGTCAACCCGCACCTGCACTTCCCGCTCGTGTCCGAGGTGGAGCGCCAGCTCGGCCTCGGCGCGATCGCGCTCAAACTGCATCCGGTGCATGCCGGCTTCCCGGCCAACGACCGCCAGCTGTATCCGGTGTATGAGCTGTGCCGGGCGCGGGGCGTGCCCGTCATCGTGCACTGCGGCACGAGCACGTTCCCGGGGGCGAGCAACGCCTACGCCGATCCGATCCTGCTCGACGACGTGCTGCGCGACTTCCCCGACCTGACCGTCGTGCTCGCGCACGGCGGGCGTGGGTGGTGGTATGACGCGGCCGCCTTCCTCGCGCTGGCACGGCCCCATGTCTGGATCGAGCTGTCCGGCCTGCCTCCGCGACGACTGCCCGAATACTATGCGCGGCCGGACTTCGCCCGGCTGTGCCGGAGGTTCATCTTCGCCACCGACTGGCCCGCCGTCCCGGGCATCGCCCGCAACGCGCGGGCGGTGGCGGCCCTGTGCCCGGATGATGCCACGCGTGCGCTGGTGCTGGGCGGCAACGCCTTGCGGGTGTATGGATTGGATGCGCGATGACGCTCTGGGCGCTCGGTGATTTGGAGCCTGATATCGATCCGAGCGCTTACGTCCACCCCGACGCCGTCGTGATCGGCGCGGTGCGCCTCGGCGAGCGGGCCAGCGTCTGGCCGACGGCGGTGCTGCGCGGCGACATCGGGCGCATCGACATCGGCGCGCGCACGTCGATCCAGGACGGCACCATCGTGCATACGACCGAGCACTGGCCGACCCTTATCGGCGCCGATTGCGTCGTCGGACACAACGTCCACCTCGAGGGCTGCACCGTCGAGGACGGCTGCCTCATCGGCTCCGGCGCGGTCGTGCTCAACCGGGCGGTCGTGCGCGGCGGCGCGATCGTTGGCGCGCAAGCACTCGTGACCGAGGACATGCAGGTGCCCGCCGGGCATATGGCGCTGGGCGTGCCCGCGCGGGTCCGGCCCGCGCCGCCCCAGGCCACCGAGTGGATAGCCGAGGCGGTCGCGTTTTATCTGGCCAACGCGAAGCGTTACGCGGCCGAGCTTCGCCGGATCGGCCTTCACTAGGTCGGCCTTCACTAGGTCGGCGTTCGCCAGACCGGCGTTCGCCAGACCTGCGTTCGCCAGACCTGCGTTCGCCAGACCGGCCTTTGCCGGATCGCCGTTCGCCAGACCGGTTGAGGCGTCACGCCTGGTCGAGCAGCGCGATCTGCTCGGGGCTGAGCTTGAGATCCGCTGCGGCGGCCGAGTCCTGGATCGTCTCGGGCCGGCTCGAGCCCGGGATCGGGATCACGACCGGCGACTTGGCCAGCATCCAGGCCAACGTCACCTGCTGCGGGGTCGCGCCGACCTCCTGCGCGACCTGTTGGTGCGCCGTGTGCCGCGTGCCGAGCGCACCGGCGTTGCGGATGCCGCCCAGCGGGCTATACGGCAGGAAGGCGATGCCCAGCTCGTGGCACAGGCGCAACTCCGGCTCGCTGGACCGGAACGCCGGCGAGAACTGATTTTGCACCGAGACCAGGCGCCCGCCCAGGATCTCCTGCGCGAGCCGGATCTGCTCCGGGTCGGTGTTGGAGATGCCCGCCATCCGGATCTT
This sequence comes from Allorhizocola sp., assembly GCA_044869915.1. GTDB lineage: Bacteria > Actinomycetota > Actinomycetes > Mycobacteriales > Micromonosporaceae > Allorhizocola. The sequence continues at coordinate 18,179 of JBIOYB010000065.1, read as the reverse complement.
GCCCGCGTCGAGCAGGTCGCGGATCGCGCCGATGGAGTCGGCGAACAGGACCGTCCGGTCCGGGCGGTGGAACTGGTACAGCCCGATGGCCTCGACGCCGAGCCGCTTCAGCGAGGCCTCGCACGCCTGCTTGAGATAGTCGGGCGAACCGTTTTGGGTCCACGACCCATCGCCCGGGCGCAAGTGCCCGCCCTTGGTCGCGACCACCACGTGGTCGGTGTCTGATCCGTAGCTCGCCAGCGCCTCGGCGATCAGCGTCTCGTTGTGTCCGACCTCATCGGCGTAGAGGTGATATGCGTCCGCGGTGTCGATGAGCGTGACGCCCGCGTCGAGCGCGGCGTGGATGGTGGCGATGGAGCGGTCCCTGTCCGGCCGCCCCTCGATGGACATCGGCATGCCGCCGAGTCCGACGGCTCCGACCTGGACTTCACCGATTTGGCGCAAATGCATGTCCACCACCATGACCCGGCGCACACTCAGTTGTCCAACAGTTCAAAGCGCTGACAGTATCCCGGTACAGTTCTAAATCGTGGACCTGCGGCAGCTCGAGCACTTCGTCACCGTGGCCGAGGAACGGCACTTCACCCGGGCCTCGGAGCGGTTGTTCATCTCGCAATCCGGGCTTTCCGCCTCCATCCGGGCGCTGGAGAAGGAGCTCGGTGCCGAGCTGTTCGACCGCAACACGCGCCGCGTCGAGCTGACCGACGCGGGACGGGCGCTGCTTGAGCAGGCGCGCCGCACGCTGGCCAGCGTCACCGCGGCACGCGAGGCGGTCGCGGCGGTGCAGGGGCTGCTGCGCGGCCGGTTGCGGGTCGGCACCGAGCAGTGCCTGGGCGTGATCGACGTCCCCGGTGAGCTGGCCCGCTTCCACGAGTCCCACCCGGGCGTCGACCTCTATGTGCAGCAGGCCGGGTCGACCCACCTGGTCGAGGACGTGCGGACCGGCCGGCTCGACGTGGCCTTCGTCGCGGGGCCGTTCGCGATCCCCGACGACCTGACCTTCATCCGGCTGGCCAGCGAGCCCATGGTGCTGATCTGCCACCCGGCGCACCGGCTCGCGGGCGTCCGCGGCATCGAGTGGCCGGAGCTGGCCAAGGAAAACTTCGTGGACTTCCACCCGGACTGGGGTTCGCGGCAGGTGGCCGATCAGGCGTTCGCCGCGGCCCGGTCCGCGCGGCACATCGCCTCCGAGGTCAACGACGTGCACACGCTGCTCGACCTCGTCGGGCGTGGCCTCGGCGTCGCCGTCGTGCCGGCGCCCATCGCCCGCAAGAAGGCCACCAAGTTGGCGAGCCTGCCGCTGCCCGCCGACGCGCCGCGCTGGGACATCACGATCGCCGTGCCCGCCACCACCGCGACCGCCGCCACGACCACCTTCCTCGCGCCCATCCGGCACCGCTTCAAGGCTTGACCAGATCCTCAGCGGGGGGCCTGTTTCGCAGTGCGATCCACCCGGCCACGCCGACCACGGCGAGCATCACCACGTTGTGCGCATACTTGGGTATCGCCGAAACATCGCCGATCAGCGGGTAGTAGAAGAAGGCGAAGACGCCGCGGCTCAACAGCGCCGCGATCGCGACCGCGGCCGTGTGGCGCACGCTCCAGCCGGGGTTTCGGGAAAAGTGGCCGAGCAAGGCGGCACCGGCGGCGAACACGATCGTGGTGATGGCCGCGCCCGTCCAGGTCTCAGGCACCATGCTGCTCGCGGACAGCAAGACGAACGAAACCGCGACGGTGACCGGCAAGCCAGGGACGCGGCCCGATCGTGGCGGCCGCGAACGCCTACGCCCCAGGACGACGGCGGCGCCGGCACACAGCCCGGCCACGACCAGTGATGCCACGAGCTGTGCGGCCGACGCGCTGTGTGACTCGGGATCGGCCAGGATCAACCCGGCCGTCAGCGCATACGCCGCCGCCGCGACGGCTGTCCCGCGCGGACCCAGCCACGGCGTGTGGGCGGCTCGCGGGCGCCACGCCTCGGCGATCGCAATGGGTGCGCAGAAGCTGTAGATCACATGTCCCAGGACGAAGTTGAGCGCGTTGGTGGCGCTGAATCCGAGCGGTGCGATGAAGGTGCCCCGCAGGGACTGATCCCAGCCTTCGATGCCGCGGTAGTCCACGCTGAACAACGCCTGGTCGATCACCGCGGGTTGGATGATCCCGAGCGCGAAGGCGAGCATGATGATGGACGGCCAGCCCCATCCGTTGCGCCGCGCGGCTTCGCGTATCAACAGCGCGGGCGCTCCGTACAGGCAGGCGAAGAATGCGACGGCGAAAAGCAGCCGGCCGGGGTGACCGGTGCTGTCGTCGTAGGCGGCCAGCAGTTCCGCGGCGATCGCCGACAGCGCAAGCAGCCCCGCGATCTGGACGGCACGCGCGCGGCGCCCTCGCCCAGCGGTCGGCGTTTTGGATGCCAGACGACCCCGCGCAGCGTCCATGGCGGCCAAGGTACACGCACGCGCCAAATGCCAGGGTGAGCGCGTGCTGCCGCACCGAACTTGACAGCTGCCGTCACGAGTGCTTCTGTGAACGTTCACAGGGCAATCGGCCCGACATTGTGCAAGTCCTTGAAGGTTAATTCGCGGTACCCCTGACTGTGAACGTTCCCATAGTTGAGGAGAGCACGGTGCATCGTAAGAGATCTGCCATTGCCATCGCCGCGGCAACGGTTGCGGCGATTATTGCTGTACCAGGTGAGGCGCTCGCCACCGCGCAGGGCGCCCAGATCACCAACCCCGGGTTCGAGACCGGTGGCGCCTCGGCCACGCCGGCCGGCTGGACGGAGCAGGGCCGGCAGGCCGCGAGCTTCACCGAGACCGGCGGGCACGGCGGCGCGCTGCGGCTGACCCACTACTCGGCCGAGGCCTATCAGGTCGTTACGTCCCAACGACTTCGCGGCCTCCGGGACGGCGTCTACACCCTGCGGGCGTGGGTGCGTTCCAGCGGCGACCAGGCGGCGGCACACCTCACCCTGACGGGGTGCGGCGGCCCGCAACGCCAGGTGGCCCTGCCCCGCACCGGTCCACAATGGTGGGTCCAGATCGCCGTCAGCACACGGGTGGACGGTGGAGCCTGCACGATCGCGGTCCGTTCCGACGCGTCCGGCGGCGACTGGCTCAACGTCGACGACATGGAGTTCGCGCGGACCCCGCGAGGGGTGGGCGATGTGGACATCCAGGGCGCGGACGTCTCGCAGCTGGCCAAGAACGAGGCCTACGGCGCGGTGTACCTCGACGAGCGCGGCAGGCAGCGAGACGCCCTGCGGATCCTCAGGTCCAACGGCGTCAACTATCTGCGGCTGAAGGTGTGGGTGGACTCGGCCGACGACTTCCACGAGCTGCCCGACATTCTCGCGATGGCGCGCCGGGGCAAGGCGCTGGGCATGAAGTTGCTGGTGGACTTCCACTACTCCGACGCCTGGGCCGACCCGGGCAAGCAGAACAAGCCCGCGGCATGGGCGGCGCTGCCGTTCGATCAGCTCCGGCAGGCGCTCTACGACCACACCTATTCGGTGATGGCGGCGCTGCGGGCACAGCACACCCCGGCGGAGATGGCGCAGATAGGCAACGAAATCAACGGTGGCATGCTGTGGCCGGACGGGCGCTGGGACAACTGGGACGGTCTGGCGGCCCTGCTCACCGCGGCGAGCACGGCGGTCAAGGCCGCGTCACCGTCCACCAGGGTGGCGATCCACCTGGCCGAGGGCGGCAACAACGGCGGGCACGTCTGGTGGTTCGACAACGCGATCGCCCGTGGCGTGACCTTCGACATCATCGCCGTGTCCCAGTACGTCTACTGGCACGGGCCGCTGGGATATATGCAGGCGAACCTGTTTGATCTCATCACGCGGTACAACAAAGACATCATGGTGGTCGAGACGGCATATGGCTTCACCACGGCCGAAAACGACCACGAGACCAACATCTTCAACGCGGCGCTGCAGCAGGCGGGCGGCTACCCGGCCACACCCGGCGGGCAGGTGCAGGCGCTGCGGGACATGTTCAATGTCGTCGCGGCGCTGCCCAACGGGCGCGGCCTCGGTGTCTTCTACTGGGAGCCCACCTGGACCGCGGTCACCGGCGGCGGGTGGGATCCGGCGGATCCGGCCTCCGGCGATGGCTGGGAAAACCAGGCCCTATTCGACTATTCCGGGCGCGCACTGCCGGCACTGCGCGTCTTCGGAGAGTTTTAGCACGGTCTATACAGGACAAACGATGATCGACCTGTGACGGATCCGTGACCGCGTGCGGCATCGTCTCAACGATGCGGCGCGCGGCATCGCAGCCGCTGGTCGTCCCGATGCCCCGACGAGGTGTCCCGGTCGCTCGAGGAAGCCCGGCGCCACATGGGAATCGGCCGTTTGGGGCCGGGCGGTTGAGCCCGGCCCCAAACCCCTTGCTACAGCACGGTGACCGAGAAGGATTGGGTGAAGGAGAACGTCCCGTCACCGTATTGGACCCGGAACTGCAGCCAGTGCCAGCCGGCCGCCTCGGGCGTCCAGCTGATCCGTGCGGTGCCGTCGGGGTCGAGCGCCACGGTCTGCGGCTCGGCCATCCCACTGGCGATGAACGAGACTTGGGTGACGTTGGCCGTCACCCGCGGGTCGACGGTGAAGACGCCCGTGACGCCGGCCCCGCCGCCCTGGCCGCCGATCGGATAGATCCCGTCGGAGGTGACCGTGGGCGAGTCATCGACATAGAAGTATGTCTCATACTCGAAAGTGATCACCTGACCGGAGGCGTCCAGCCCGGCGAAGTTGAGCAGGTGCTGACCGCCGCGCATCCCGGGGATGGTCGCGTCCACGATGCCGTCGGCGCCCATGGGCACCGTCTGCTGTGGACCGCCGTTCACCGAATATCGCACGGTGGCGACGCCGTTGCCCGCCTGCGTGGAAAAGTGCATCACCACGTTGATTCCCGACCCGGACGGGTCCGGTGTCTGCGAAATCGACCACGCGTTCAGGCTCAGATTGCGAACGTTGAACGTGTAGGCCCTGATCGGCGAACGGTTTTTGGCCTTGTCGTAGCTGGCGACATAGAGCGTCTGGACGCCCGTGTCCCATGGGCGATATCGGATCGTGGCCGCGCCGCCGGTCTGATCCGCCGGCACCCGGTCATACATGCTGTAAGGCGCGGTGCCGTAGACGAACTCGACGACGTCCTCCTGGCCGTTGGCGGTGAACAGGAACGTGCCCTCGCCCCCGCCGGTCGGGTTGGGCGGATTCTCCGGGTATTCCGGCGACGAGACCGTCGGCGCCAGCGCCGGAGGCGTGCGGTCCACCAGGAACGGGCAGTCCACGCTCCAGCCCGAATACGCCCGCTGATCATACGCCCTGGCATGCCAGGCATACTGGCCGTCGACCAGGGTGTGCCCGGGTATCGTTCCGTTGGTGAAAACGCCGTCCCAGCCGCTCCCCTGGGACGTCTGGACCGGGAACTTCTTTGTCGGATCGCCGAGACTCCAGTATTCGATCTCGCCGGTCAGCAGATCGCCGGGGTTGCGGTCCTTGTCCGTCAGCCAGGCGGAGGCGGAGAAGGCCCCGTTGACGGTGAAGTCCGGCGAGCACGCAATGTCGTAGTTCCACACCCTTAGCTTGGTGGGGACGTCGGGCACGTAGTTGGTGAGGGTGACCTCGAGCTTGAATTCGTTGGAGTCCAACCACCGTCCAAACGCGACATTTGCCTCGCGGTTGGCGCCCACCTGGATCTCCAGCCACAGCCTGGGCTCGGCGCGCCGCAGCGCGCGGGTCAGGGGGCCGGTGACATCCCACGTGAGCCTGTAGGCGGGGCAGGCCGTCTGCTCGTCCACCTTGATCTCCCCGCCGATGAGCGCCGGCGGATTGGCCCACGTGTTCTGGGCCGTGAACGGCGCGGTCTGCTGCGCCTTGAGCGACCTGGGCTTCGTGCAGTCCTCGGCGTGGGACTCCCGCGCGATCAGGACGGCTGACTGCAGCCGTGGCTTGAAGTGTGGGCTGATATCGAAAGCCACGTATGCGCGGGATGTCCGCTTGGTCCCGCCGTCGTTGAGCGCGGAACCGACCAGCATCCCACCGCTGGGGTAGAACACGGTTTGGTCCGGCGTCAGCGCGTCGGTGTATGCGTTGAACGACGTCGGCAGGACGTGGTGCGGCCCTGCCGCCGCGCTTGCCGGAGCGGCGGTCGCCACGACCATGCCGGCGGTCATGGCGATCGTGAGGGCGCCCGTGAGAATCCCGCGCCCCCGTGCATAGATCGTCAATGCAATACCTTCCTTTCCTCGTGGGCAACCAGACACTAGCGGCCATTGGCAAGCCTCGCTGCCCCGGATGGACATGCTGTGTCAGAATCCGTCGATGGGACCGACCCGGGTCCCACGAAAGGACGGGGGCAATATGGCCAAAATTGGTGCCGGTGTGGCGATCGCGACATTGGCACTCGTCACAGTGATTCCCGCCGGAGCGGCCCACGCCGAGGAGGCGGCGGGGACGATCACCGGTCACATCACGACGGAGAGCGCCGGCCAGGTCACGGTGAATCTGTGGACCACGGCCGGAGCCAGCGCCGGGCAGGTCTTCACGGACGCCAACGGCAACTACGGGTTCCCCACGGTCGCGCCGGGGAAGTACAAGATGCAATTCGGTTTTCAAAGACGCTGGCAATGGGCGCACCAGAAACTCGGCTTCTCCTCGGCCGAGGTCATCAGCGTCGACGCGGGCCTAGCGGTGGTCGTCGACGAGACGATGCTGCTTCCCGGGGCCGTCGAGGTGGTCGCGAGGGACTCGGTTTCGGGGCTGCCGGTGGACAACTACTGCGCCGGCATCTGGGAAGGGGGACCGGCCCAGTGTGGCGCGACCAACGGCGTCATGCGGCTCGACGAGTTCGACTACGGGCCGCGCACGGTCTACATCAGGTCATCGGATGGGCTGCACGCCAAGACTCAGGTGGACAACGTGAATGTCGTGCTTGGACAGATCACGCGCCTGGAGGTCGCGCTGACGCCGACGGCCGCGATCGCCACGACGGTCGTCGACCGGCAGACCGGCGCGCCGGTCCCGGAGGCGTGCGTGGCCGCGGTGCCGCTGGTGTTCCACGAGCTCACCGACGAAACCTGCCGGTGGGACACCAACTACACCGATGAGCAGGGGCGGATCCGCCTGGGCGAGCTTGCCCCGGGCGAATACACGCTGCTGGTCGTCCCGCACGACGACGTGCACGGTGCGCAGTGGGTGGGTCGCAACGGCGGCACCGGCAGCCAATACACCGCGCTCAAAATCAACGCCGTGGGCGGGGTCTTGAGCACGGTCGGCAATGTCCGGATGGACGCCGTGGCCTCGATCACCGGCGTGGTCAGCGACGGCGGCACGGGACAGCCGCTGCCGTATTTCTACGGATGTGCTTCCGTGGTCCCGGGGTCGGTCTACGGCCTCGGCGCGGCATGCGGATCCTACGAGGACGGCAAGTATCTGCTGACCAACCTCGGCCCGTATGCGTGGCCGGTGAGGTTCCACCACTTCTACGCCAGCAGCTATCCCTATGCCGCAGTGTGGTCGGGCGGCGCGAGCGACCGCAAGACCGCAACTTTGGTGCAGGCCTCCGTGGGCACGCCCACGGAGCTCAACGGTTCGATCGTGCAGACCGGGCCGAGAATCCGGTTTGAAGTGAAGTATGAGGACGGCCAGTATTACACCGGCTACCTCGCCTACACCGCTTTCAACGCCAAGACCGGCGATCTGGTCAAGGGTGACTCGTCATACTCCAGGTGGGAGCTTGCCGGGCTCGCGGATCAGAACGTCAAAATCCGCTACACCACGGGATATCCGGACGTCTTTCACTGGCACGGCGGCACGGGCTTCGCCGATGCCAAGGTGGTGAAGCTGGTCAACGGCGGCGTGACCACGATCAGGATCGTGCTACCGCTTCCGTAGACACGCGCGCGATATCCAAGGGCCGGTGGCGTTTCCCGCGCCACCGGCCCGATCTATGCCCCCGTCCTGCGGCGGCGCAGCCGGATCGCCGCGAGGACGAGCGCGGCCACGAGCAGACCGCCGCCCGTCGCTTGCCATGCCGGCAGGTAGCGTCCGGCCTTGACGGTATCGGCCAGTGGCGCTTCGGATTGCGCGACGGCGGGGAAATAGACCGGCGGCGAGCTCGCCTCGGCCGTGGGCGGCGGCGCGCTCGGCGTCGGGCTCGGCGGGGCGGCGCTCTGCTCGCACCCGCGCACTGTGATGCGGAAGTAGACATCGCTGGGCAGGTCCTGCCTGAATACCGGGTGCGGGGAATGCGCCGCTATGTGGCCGCCCACCGGCGCGCCATAATCGGGATCGCCCCGCACCGGCCGGTAGCACCGTCTGATGTGGAATGTGAGGTTGACCGTCTTGGTGGTGTCCGGCGGGATGCGCGGCAACCTGCACACGCGTTGGGGAAACACCGAGCAGCCGTCGCCCCCGGTGAAGTCGATGCCGCCGCCACCGTAGGGATTGATCAGCCGCAGGTCCCTCAGCGTGTCTGGCCCGCCGTTGGTGACGGTGACCGGCACGGTCACGGTGGCGCCGACCGAGCCCTGCGCATCGGCCACCTTGACCCCATAGCGGGTCTGTTGGTTCGTGCGAATGTCGATGTCCAGCCGGCTGTCGTTGTCGGACGGCGTCACGTCCGGCACATCGACGGGCTCGACGTGCGCGGTCACATATCCGGCCGGCCCCCCTTTGGCCACCAAAGCCGTGATGTAGAGGAAGACAGTGGCTTTGGCAGCCACCGGATTGTTGCGGGTGGTGGCGGTGTCGCAACGAAGGATGTCGCCATCTCTGCGGCAGTCCTTGCCATTGTTCGCCACCTCGACTCGCGAGGAGTCCACATTGGATAGATCGACAGTGATCAGCACGCGGGTCCCCCACGGGCCTGTGGCGCCGATTTGGAAGTACAAAATTCTATCGGGAGTAGGTTCCGCCCACGCCGTACGGATGCCCGCGTCCTCCGCGAAGGCCTTCACGTCCACCGCCGTCTGCGCCCGCGCCGGGTGGGCGGCGGCGAGCACGCCCAGGGCCGCCAGGGCAACCGAGCCGATGATGCTTCGCATGGCCGCTCCTAAGGGGTAGGGGTCGGTGAGTCGGCGGGGCAGACACCGCCGGAATCCTGGCGGATCAGGCTCCGCCCGTTGAGGCGTTCGTCCCAGAAGGGTCCGCCGACGTTCTTGCTGGAGATAGAGGACGTCGTGAACACCTCGGGCACGGGGACATCCGTGGCGGTGACGAAGTAGGCCCGGCAGCCGGACGGCAGTTGCACATGGAAGGTGCGCTGGCGGTTTTGGTTGTCCAGGTAGACCGATCCCGAGTAGACGAGCGTGAAGTTGCCCCGCCCGTCAACGGAGTATGCGGCCCAGCTGATCTTTAGGCGCACCCCGGGGCACATCACCTGGCTCGGGTCAGGCGACGTTCTGACGGGATCCTTGAAGCCCACCCTGGCGTCGTCGGCGGGAAGGTGGTTGAGCGCGACCGCCACCGGGTAGGCGACGCAGGCCGGACTGGTGGCCGTGATCGGAGGGTCCGTCGCGGCAGGCTTTTCGGCCGGCGCGGCGGGCGTCGGCTGTGTGGCCGTGGACGGGCTAAGCGAGGGCGTCGGTTTGATCGTGGGCTCCTTGAACAACCGGCTGGGCAGGACGAACGCCGCGATCGCCAGGCACACCAGGATCACGATGCCCAGCAACGTATTGCGGTCGCGGCGCCGGCGGATCGTGCGGCTCGCCGCGTCGACACCCGGTGGGGCCACCCGGGGGCGATATCGCGTGGGCGGCAGCTCGCCGAGGCGCAGCCGAGCGTCCAATGTGGTGCGTGCGCGGTGCAGCCACGACTTGACGGTGCCCTCGGCCACGCCCATTATCCGCGCGATCTCGGCGACCGGCACGTCGGACAGGTAGTGCAGCACGACGGCCTGCCGCTGGCGCGGCGGCAGCCTGTTGAGCGCCGCCTGGAGGTCGACCTCGGCCGGATCCGGGCCGGGCGTGTGCTCAAGCCGTTGGCGGAGGACAAAGTGCAGGTTGCTGCGCACGCGCCGCCAGCGGCTGGTGGCAAGGTTCCACGCCACCTTGCGCACCCAAGCCACCGGATCGTCGTACTGCGAGATACGCGGCCACTTGGCGAGCGCGCGGCAAAACGCCTCCTGCACCACGTCTTGCGCCTCGTGCTAGCTGCCCGTGTGCGCATAGAGCTGCACGCAGAGCCCGTCGAAGGAAGCGCCGTAGAACTCGGCGAAGCCGGACGAGTCTGTCAACGTGGGCTCCACATTGGATGCCGATGGATGGACGGGCTGAAGTGTAGGAGGGGAGGGCCACCCCGTGTTGGCCCTCCCGGAAAAGGATTACGGACTCAGGAGAAGGTGAGGTCGAACGTCCTGGCGCCGTGCGGCGGGATCCAGAACGTCGACGGATGCCGCTGTCCCAGGACCGAGAAGCGGAGGAACTGCGGCCCCACCACCGAGAAGGTGGCCCGTCCCGAGTTGTCGGTGGTCCCCACGCCCACGATGTCGCCAGTGATGGCATTGTGGGCGTAGATGGTCCGCTCGCCCTGACCGCCCCCGGTCACGTTGGTGGTGACCGCCACGCCCTGGCGCAGCCGGACGTCGTGCCGAGCCGTCGCGCCGCTGGTGGCCGTGAAGGTCTGGGCGAACAGGTAGTTGCCCGTGCCCCCGCCGTATTGCGGCGCTTGCCCGTCGACGGCGAAGTACACCGGCCACTCATACGGGCCGACGAAGTGGTGGGTGTATTGCCCGTCCGCGCCGATGGGCGCGGCGGCGAGCGGCTCGTGGCCGGGGAACTCCGGCGGGAGGGGGAGCAGGCCCGCCGTGCCGCTGGTCGCGGGGCTGCCGTCGGGCAGGGTGACCCTGCCGGTGACCGTGCCCGCGGGATCCATCTTGACCACGGGCGCCGACACGGTCTGACCGGCGGACACCCGGATGGAGGCGGCCAGCACGCGCTTGCCGGTGCCGCCGTTGGACCCGACCCATTGCGCGCCATAGGCCTTGCACTCGCACTGGGTGTTGGCCTGGATCACGAACAGCTGGTAGGTCCCGGCGGCCAGGTTGCCGATGGAGAACCGGCCCTGCCCATCCGTCCACTCGGGACAGACGAGCGGGTCCAACGGTCCGAAGACGACCACGCACATCTCGGGCAGCGCAAGCCCGGTGCTCGCCTCGATGACCGATACCTCGATGCGCGCCTCGGGCGTGAGCGTGGCCGCCACCTGTGCCTGCTGCCCCTCCATCACGGTGACCCGCACGATGGCGTGCCCCAGGTAGCCCGGGGCCGAGACGCGGACGTCGTGCGTGCCGACCGGGACATCGGTGAGGATGAGCTCGCCGGTTTCGGTGAGGCCGGACCGGGTGTGCGCGAACGCGAACAGGCGCGCAATCGCGGCGCCGGTCACGCTGTCGCGTGCCGTGACCCGGACGGAGCCGGTCGGCAGCAGCATGTCGTCGACCACGGTGGTCTCGCCGCCGCGTACCGCGATCCGGTCGGCCTCGGTCTGGCGCAGCTTGCCGTAGGCGTACTGCTCGACGCGCGACCAGTCCCAGAAATGGACCGTGTAGTCGTCGCGTGCGAAGGCGCGGTCGATGCGCCACGATCCGTCCGCGGCGGTCCTGGTCGACGGCCCACCCGAGAGATCGACGCTCAGGTTGCCGACCCCGGCGCCATCGCGCGCGGTGAACCGGCCCCGCAGCGCCCCGACCGGAGGCAGGACGATGTCGAGCGTGGTCCGCGTGCCCGCCACCACCACCGGATTGGGTTGCACCCGGTGCCTGCCGTTCCACGACGTGGTGAATTCTGCCGTGTATTCGCCCGCCGGGAGATCAAGGATTTCGTACGCACCGGTGCCGTTCGGGTTCACGTAGCGAACGACCGTACCGTCCAGATTGGAGACGAACAGCAACCCGGCGGCCGGTGCGCCGTTGTTTTGGGTGATATGGCCGGCCAGGCTTCCGTTGGCCGTTTGTGCCCCCGCAGGGGCGATGACGCCGAGCGACGAGGCGATCGTGATGACAAACGCCATCCCGAACGCCAGGCAGGCTCGGGTCAGCCGTGCAGTGTTCATGCGCATTCCCTCGTGAGTAGGAGACGAAGCGCCGTAACACGCACACGGATGGGCGCGGGTTGCACCCGATTTTGGAGCCTATTTTGTTAGCGGGTCCCCGCGGACGCTCCGATGTTGAACGCGATCGCGCCCGCGGCGATCGCGGCGATGACCAGCAGCACGACCCCCCAGAACATCAGGCGGTCGGCTCCGCCGAGCCGGCTGAGCCTGCTCAGCACGGCCGGCTTGCCGCCGGTGGGCTCCGGCGGCGGTGCGGCGGCGGGGGTCTGGTTGAGGGCGTGCAGCGTGGTGACGGTGCCACCGGCGAGCACCAGCAGGGTGCCCAGCACGGCGAGCAGGCCGGCGATCCAGTTCTGCATCTGTTTCCTCCTAGGGGTGTGCCACGAACCTAGCCGAGCAGCGCGAGGCACATTCCAGCGGGGTTTGGTGGTGGGTGCCGCACGGGCGGAGGGGATTTCGGGGGGTCGCCCGTGCGGTACCCGCGACGGTGCTTGGTGCCAAGGATCACCGCCGCGTGTGGAAATGCTCTTGTCGAGCCTCCTGCATGATCAGCGCCGCGTGTGGCGGATCTGTCACAGCGACGGTCATGTCGATGCTGGGATCCATACGCGCATGGCGTGCGGGCCGCGGTTGGCCCAGGCGTAGTAGGGGATAAAGGTGATAGGCGCCGGGCGCTCGGGCGGCGACGGCTGACCGTATGGGCGATATGGCTCATCGGCCGGCCCGGCGGTCACGGTGGCGTCGGCGTGCAGCACGGTGATCCCGCCGAGCAGGTCCGGCCGGTGTTCGGGCCGCAGCGGCGCGGCCGGGTCGATGCGGATGTCCTCCAGGGTGACGCCCGCCGGCTGGTCGGGTTGCTCGAGCGCGTAGACCAGCGGACCGCGCGCGGCGGCGAGGTGGACATCGCCTGGGGCATCCCCGACGACCAGCTGCCCGCGGTGCAAAGCGAGTCAAGCCTGACCGTCCAAACCGTACAGAGCACGGCCGTGTTCACGATGTGGTTCAACTCGTCGATCCCCGCGCTGCAGCAGGCCGCCGTGCGGCGCGCGCTGTGGCAGGCGGTCGACTTCCAGAACATCATCAAGCAGCTGTACCCGCAGACGGGCACCCTGTCGGAGGGCGTCGTGTCGCCGCAGACGCTCGGCTTCGTCAAGCAGGAGCCGGTCCGCTACGACCCCACGGCGGCCAAGGCGGCCCTGACCGCGGCCGGGTTCGACTTCACCAAGAAGCTGCGGCTGCAGTTCGCCAACGCCGAGTTCCGGCCGTTCAACCAGGCGGTCGTCTCGGAGCTGCAGAAGATCGGCGTCCAGATCGACCTGCTGGACGGCTATCGCCCGATCGGTGTCGCCGTGGACGGCGACATGATCACCGGGGTGACCGTCGCGTCCTCCGGCGGGCACACGCACGAGCTCGCGGCCCCCTATGTCATCGACGCCACGGAGCTCGGCGACCTGCCCCCGCTCGCCGGCGTGGAGCACGTGACCGGCTTCGAGTCGCGCGCGCAGACCGGCGAGCCGAACGCTCCGGAGCACGCCCAACCGGCAAACATGCAGGCGTTCTCGTGGGTGTTCGCGGTGGACCACCGGGCCGGCGAGGACCACACCATCGACCGGCCGCCGGGCTACGCCGAGTGGGCGCGCTATCAACCGCCCGGGTGGCCGGGGCCGCTGCTCAGCCTGATCGCACCCGACCCGCGCACGCTCGAGACCGTCGAGCGCACCTTCGTGCCCAACACCGAGGACGGGCCCGTCGTCGCCGACCAGAGCAAGGACGCGGGCGACAAGGACCTGTGGGTGTTCCGGCGCATCCTGTTCCGGCGCGTGCTGCGGCCCGGCTTCGCGGCAAGCGACATCACGGTCGTCAACTGGCCGATGATCGACTACCTGCCCGGCCCGATCATCGGCGTCAGCGAGGAGGAACGGGCCAAGCACCTGGAGGGCTCGCGGGAGCTCAGCCTGAGCATGCTCTACTGGCTGCAGACCGAGGCGCCGCGCCCCGACGGCGGCGCCGGCTGGCGCGGGCTGCGGCTGCGCGGCGACGTGATGGGCACCGCCGATGGGTTGGCCAAGGCGCCATACATCCGCGAGTCGCGGCGCATCACGGCCAAGCGCACGGTCGTCGAACAGGATCTGTCGTTCGCCGTGCGCGGGACGGCCGGCGCGGTGGCATATCCCGACTCGGTCGGCGTCGGCATGTACCGCATAGATTTGCATCCCTCAACAGGCGGCGACACTTACATCGACGTCGCCAGCTGTCCCTTCCAGATCCCGCTCGGCGCGCTCATCCCGGTGCGCCTGCGCAACCTGTTGCCGGCGGGCAAAAACATCGGCACCACACACATCACCAACGGCTGCTACCGCCTGCACCCGGTCGAGTGGAACGTGGGAGAGGTGGCCGGCGCGCTCGCCGCGCACTGCCTGGCCAACGGGACCGAACCGCATCAGGTACACGCGACCGGGCACCGGCTGCGCACCTTCCAGGACGAGCTGGTGGCCGACGGGGTCGAATTGGCGTGGCCGCAGGTCAAGGGCTACTGACGGCGCGACAATGGTGGTGTGCTTGTCACGCTCTTCCTCTGCGGCGACGTGATGACCGGGCGCGGCGTGGACCAGGTGCTACCGCACCCGGGCGACCCGCATTTGTGGGAGGGCTACGTGCGCGACGCGCAAAAATATGTCCAGCTGGCCGAGGCGGTCAACGGCCCGATCCCCCGTCCGGTCGAGTTCGCGTGGCCCTGGGGTGACGCGCTGCGGGTGCTCGACGACGTGCGGCCCAACGTGCGCCTGATCAACCTGGAGACGAGCGTCACGCGCAGCGACGACGTGTGCCTGGACAAGGGCGTGCACTACCGCATGAACCCGGCCAACGTGCCGGTGCTGACCGTCGCGCGGCCGGATGTGTGCGCGCTGGCCAACAACCACGTGCTCGACTTCGGGCGGCGCGGGCTGCTGGACACGCTCGACGCGTTGGCGGGCGCCGGGATCGCCGCCGCCGGGGCCGGGCAGTCCGCCGCGCTGCCGGTCTCGGAAGGGATCCGGGTGCTGGTGTTCTCGTTCGCCCACTGGTCCAGCGGCGTGCCACCGGACTGGGCGGCCACCGGCGACCGGCCCGGCGTCGAATACCTGCCCGACCTATCGCCGGAGGTGGCCGACGAGCTCGCCGAGCGGGTGCGGCAGGAGTGGCGGCTCGGAGACCTTGTGGTGGCTTCGATTCACTGGGGATCCAATTGGGGGTACCGGGTCGGCCCCGACCAGATCGAGTTTGCCCACCGGCTCATCGACGGCGGATTCGACGTGGTGCACGGGCACTCCTCGCACCACCCGCGCCCGATCGAGGTGTACCGCGGGAAGCTCATCCTTTACGGCTGCGGCGATTTCATCGACGACTACGAGGGCATCGGCGGGCACGAGGAATACCGGGACGACCTCCGCCTGATGTACTTCGCCTCGCTCGAGCCCGACACCGGCCGCCTCGTGCGGCTGTCGATCGTCCCGTTGCAGGCGCGGCAGATGCGGCTGCACCGTGCCTCCACAAAGGACTCCCGGTGGCTGCAGCGGATCCTCAACGACATCTGCACAGGTGTCGAGGTCACGCTCGAGGCCGGTGGCTCACTTCAGTTGACGCTTTAGCGGCAGCTCCGGTACGGCCCATGCCACGCCTTGGCGCACAACGCGCCGGAAGCGTTCGTCCTTGGCGATCTGCCACGTGACCGTCACGGGCGCGGCGGGCATGCCGCCACCGGCCTGGAACGGTGAGGGGACCGGCCGGGGTCCACACGGCGGCTCCCGTGGGCGTGGGATCGCCACTTGCCACACCGAGCTGGAACGGGTACCCGGAAATGGCGCCAGGACCGGCGACCGCCTCGGTAGCGGGCACCTTGGCCAGCGCCGCGATCCCGGCGACGCCCGCGACACCGGTCAGGAATCGACGGCGGTGCAGGTTGCTGGGTGGATTGTTCGTGTGCGTCATGGGCCGGTTTAGCGGCTCGAGGTGACCCGGCGGTGGCGTGCACATGACCGGGCCGCGACACCGGGCGGGCGGGTTGAGTTCCCACGATTACTATTCTCTTTGTGTATACCTCTCGGGTATAGTCGGCCCGACCAACCTCGAGAGGGGGATTTACATGCGACTTTCTCTACTAGTCGCACTTGCCATGGTGGTCACCGCGGCTCCGGCGCAGGCCGCGCCGGAGCAGGGCGACGGTCCGCCCCGGATCGCGTGGGGCCCCTGCGCGGAGGTTCCGGGAGACCCGGCCGTGCAGTGCGCCACCCTGCGGGTGCCCGTGGACTGGTCGCGGCCGCGCGGCGACACGTTCGAGCTGGCGCTCGCCCGCCGCCCCGCGACCGACCCGGCGGCCCGGATCGGCGCGCTGTTCTACGGACCGGGCGGCCCCGGTGGCTCGGGCGTCGACGTCATCCTGGACGGCGGCGGCTTCGGCGACGAGCTGCGCCGGCGCTTCGACCTGGTGAGCTTCGACCCGCGCGGCGTGGGCCGCAGTCACCCCGTGCTGTGCACGCCCGAGCTGCTGGACCGGATACCTTTCCCCGAGCCACGCAACCAGTCCGAATTGGACAACATCGTGGCCTTCAACGCGCGACTGCGTGCGGACTGCCGGGCGCTTACCGGCCCGCTGTTCGATCACGTGGACACGCTGAGCATGACCCGCGATGTGGATGCCGTCCGGGCCGCCATGGGCGAGTCGCGGTTGACGTTCTACGGCGGTTCATACGGTACGGTGCTCGGCGCGCAATACGCCGAGCGATACCCGCACCGCGTGCGCGCCATGGTGCTCGACAGCGTGCTGGACCACAGCCTTGGCACCAAGGGTCTGCTCGACGCCGGCGCGGTGTCGCTGCAGGACTCGATCAACGAGTTCGTTTCGTGGTGCGCCAAGGACACGAGCTGCGTGCTGCACGGCCGCGATGTGCGGGCCCTGACCGCCCACATCTTCGGACGCATCGACCGAGAGGAGATCATTATCCCGGAGGAGCCGCCGCGAGCCGCGCGCCCGTTCGACTTCATCCTGGTGATGACCGACGCGCTGCGCTTTGGCTCCGAGGCCTGGGGCCCGATAGCCGAGTTCCTGCTCTTCCTGGAGACCGACATCCCACCGCAGCGGGCGACCGCGGCCGTCGGCGTGCCCTTCCCGGGACGGGCCATCCGGTGCGCGGACTACTACCTGCCGATGCGCGACCACGCCGAATATCTGCGCCTAGTGCGCCGGTCGGCACTGTCCACACCGGACATGCGCTACTCGGCCGATCGCATGGATCAGGTCATCCGGTGCCTCGGCACACCCACGCCCATCCCCAACCCGCAACGTGAGCTGCGGGTGCACGGCCTCACCACGCCGATCCTGTTGGCCAACAACCGGCACGACCCGATCACGGGCTATGTCATGGCCGTCAACGTGGCACGCCAGCTCGGCCGCAGCGGCCGGCTGCTGACCAACGAGGGATGGGGCCACGGCACCTACGGCAGGAGCCCTTGCACCAACGAGACCATCGACGCCTATCTCATATCGTTGCGGCTGCCCCCGCCGGGTGCGAGCTGCCCGGCCGATCCGGCCGATCCGGTCCAGCCCGAGCTCAGGACGAAGGACTTCACCGGAGTCCATTGGTAGCTCTTCAATCGCCCCTTTTTTAGTTAGCCACACCCGAGAGGGTCACGGATGTCACGGGTGCGCCGCCGTCCTGCGCCACATAGAGCGGTCGGGCCGGGTCGCACCCGTGCCACTGCAAGCAACTGCCGACCCTGATCGCCAGGCGCGAGCTCGCGTCGGGCAGTGACACGGCAGAGATGGACCGGCCGCAAGCCGTTGCGCATGTGGCGGCAACGCGGATGGACGGCCCGGCCCGCGACGCGATCCACGACAGCAGGCCGTCCTGTAGCGTGCATAGGTGAGTCCTATACACGAATGCATTGATCCTGCGTGCACGGTGCAAGGCGCATAAGGATGTAAGCACTCGATAGAGTGGTGATCGCCTATGGGGTATAGGAAACAAGGCTTTCCACGGTGGACGGCATGTGGTGGTGCCCCTAGCAAGATTCGAACTTGCGACCCCCTGATCCGTAATCAGGTGCTCTCATCCGCTGAGCTATAGGGGCATGATTTGGA
>JBIOYB010000064.1:0-8482 GCA_044869915.1 Allorhizocola sp. | reverse complement strand
GCGAAGATCTGGCACCACGAGTCCGACTGCGCACCTCCGCCGGTGATGACCATCGACGTCACGGACGAACCGAGAAACCGGTCTACCGCCTTGGCTAGCCAGCGCGTGTTGAACGCGACCCCCTCGAACACCGCCCGCAACAGGTCGGAACGGTTGGTGTTCAACGAGATGTTGAAGAACCCCGCCCTCAGGTGAGGATCGTCGACGGGCGCGCGTTCGCCATAGAGCCACGGCGTGTAGAGCACCCCGTTGGCGCCGGGCGGCACGGCCGGGATGATCACGTCGAACGCGTCGAAGATGGTTCCCTCGTCGCGGGTGACGTGACCGGCGCCGACAAGCGGATCGTCGTACTCGACCACCTTGTCGCGCAGCCAGGTCAGGTTGGCGCCGGCTGTGGCCTGCAGCGCGGTCATCAGATATCGGCCGGGAATGGCGCACGGCACGGAGGCGATCTGCGCGAACACATCGGTCTTCTTGCGCGGGACATGCGCGGCGATCCATGACGAAGTCCCCAGGTAGAGGTGCGGCTCGTGGTCGCGGGTCGTGCCGGCGCCGATCGCCGCCGCGGTGGTATCGATTGCACCCGCCACCACCTGCACCGTCTCCGGCAATCCGAGGTGCGCGGCAGCGATCGGTGACAGTGTGCCGATCACGTCGGTGCAGGCGACGATCGGCGGCAGCTTGTCGCGATCGATACCGCAGTCGGCGACGAGCGCTTCGGAGTAGCGGATCCGCGGAGCCTGGCGGTTGTCGGTCACCCAGGAGGTCAGGATCGAATCGACGGTGGCCACTGTGCGGCCGGTCAGTTTCAGGTTGATCCAGTCGAGCACATTGAGGAATGAGGCGGTACGTTCGTAGACCGCCGGCATCTCATCGCGCACCAGCAGCATGTGTGCGGCGGGGTCTTTGCCGGTCAGCGATGGCATCCCGCCGGTCAGGCGCAGCCAGCGCACGATGCGGCGCAGCGATATCCCGTCGACCGCCGGGAAGCCGCCGAACTGCCGGCGCAGGTTGGCCGCGCCCCGCATGTCGAGCCAGCTGATGCATTGGGTCAGCGGGTTTCCGGCGCTGTCCACGGCGATGGTGCCCTCGCCCTGGGTGGAGGAGCACACGGTAGTGACCGCTCTCAGGTGTTCGGGATGGGCGCGGCCGAGCTCCGAGACGACGTCGCGTAGCGCCTCCCACCAGGCGACCGGGTCCTGTTCGGCGCCGCCGCCGGGTAGCACCTTCAGTGGGACCGGTTGCTGCGCCCAGCCGGTGATCGTCCCGTCGGCCGCGACCAGGGCGGCCTTCATGCCCGACGTGCCGAGGTCGATCGCCAGCACCTGCGGCGGGATTCCGCCCATCCTTTTAGACCCCTTCCACCTGCGCGAACACTCGATCAAACCGGGCCAACGCCAGGTCGATCACATCATCGGTGTCGGCCATGGACGTGTACATCCGC
The DNA here is from genome assembly GCA_044869915.1 of Allorhizocola sp. GTDB lineage: Bacteria > Actinomycetota > Actinomycetes > Mycobacteriales > Micromonosporaceae > Allorhizocola. Next base: position 7,038 of record JBIOYB010000064.1, on the reverse strand, counting down.
GAACCGGCCAGCGTGATGATGCCGTGGGCGGCGTAGGCCGCGCCCATTTGCTCCATCAGCCGCTTGCGGGGCTTGTTCTCCTTGAGCAGCTTGAGCGGGTTGCGCATGTCCATCAGCATCACGCCGCTGCATTCCAGGTGCACGATGGAACCCTGGTTGTAGGTGACGTAGGGCAGGCCGTACTTGTCGAGCAGGCGCTGCAGCCCGCGGGTGAGCCGGTCGCCGGCGCGTCCCGCGATCACGGGCGCGTTGGTGCGGGCCATCTCCTGGATCGCGAAATATCCGGCCGCGCAGCTGAGCGGGTTGGCCGAAAGCGTTCCGCCGACTTGGATGTGCGCGCCGCTCTTGCCATCTAGCCCGGAGCCGAAGGTGGCCATGATGTCGGCGCGGCCACCGACGCCACCGGCCATCGGGTAGCCGCCGGACACCGCTTTGCCGAAGACCGTCAGGTCGGGGGTGACGCCGAAGTAGCCCGCGGCCCCGCCCAGCCCGACACGGAAACCGGTCACTACCTCGTCGAAGATGAGCAGGGCGCCGAACTCGTCGCACAGCTGCCGGACCTTCTCGTTGAAGTCTTTCGGGACGGGGCGGGTGCCCGACTCCGGGCCGAGCGGCTCGACGATGACCGCTGCGGTGCCGCCACGCAGGAGACGGTTTTCTATGAGCTTGCGCTTGAGTTGCCCGAGCGCGTGCGGAAACGTTTCGCGGGTGCTGTTGGTGGCGCCGAAGGGGATACCTTTGGCGTTCATCCGGTAGGTGCCGGGCACGCGCAGCCCGTAGACCATCGTGTCGGACCAGCCGTGATACGCCCCGCCGATTTTGATGACCATCTTCTTGCCGGTGAAGGCCCGTGCCCCGCGAACCGCAGCCATCACGGCCTCGGTGCCGGAGCCGAGTGAACGATACATCTCGATGTGCGGCATGTGCTGATGGATGATCTCGGCCAGTTTCAGTTCGTACTCATGGAAGAGACCGGTTACCGGACCCGACTCTCGGATCACGGCCGTTACTTGTTCGTTGACCGGACCGTAGTTGCTGCCGAGGATCGTGGGGCCGCCGGCCTGCAGGAAGTCGATGTAGGTGTTGCCGTCGCGATCGGTCAGATACGCGCCCTCGGCCTTGTCGATCGCGAGCGGGAACGGATAGTTGAAGGCCAGGTTGTGTTGCACCCCACCGGGGATGCGCTGCTTCGCCCGGTCGGTGATCTCCTTGCTCGCCTGGCACTTGGTGTCGAAGTAGTTGAGCACGTCGAGCATCGCGTCGTGCCGCAGGCCGCGCACCGGCTGGGCCACGAGCGCCTTGAGCCGGCGCAGGGTGTCGTCCACGTCCAGGTAGCTGCTGATGGCATAGCCAAGCCCGGCCGGTGCCGGCTCGGTGCGGCCCGGTTCGGCGGCCAGCGGCTTGGCAGGGCCCGGCTCGGTGGTGCCCGGCTCGGTGGTGCCCGGCTCAGCGGCACGCGGCTTGGCAGGGCCTGGTTCGGCGGTGGCGAGTTCGGCCGCGCCCGCCTCGGTGGTGGCTGGCCTGGCGGTGGCGAGCTCGGCGGTCTTGGCGGTGGTCGGGTTGGGCGCGGCGATCTGGGCGGTGGCCGGGCCGGCCGCGGCGGTCTCGGCGGCCTTCGCGTCCGCGCTCGGCAGCACCTCGTCCTCGGCTACCCGTACGGGCGGCACCGCTTCGGTGATCTGCGCGGCGATCCGCTTCTCGTCCTTGCGCAGCTTCGCGAAGGCGATTTCGCGGATCGCGGTCGGGATGGTGTAAACCTTGCCCGCCTCGGTGGTCAACGCCAGCAGGTACGCGATAGAAACTTTTTCTAGAAGCGCCATGTTGAACACCGCGCGATCCGGGTCGGTGCCGAGGGCGACGATTCCATGGTTGGCGATGATGAAAGCGTTATCACCCCCGGCGACCTTCTTCTGCACGTTTCTGGCCAGGAAACCGGTCCCGGACGGGGCGTAGTCGATGATGGCGACCTGCCTGCCGAGGAAGCGCACCTGCTCGTCGGTGAGCGCCGGGATCGGCTTGCGCAGGAAGGCAAGCGCGGACGCGTAGGGCTGGTGGGTGTGCACGATCGCGTTGACGTCGGGCCGCTCGCGATAGATGTTGGCGTGCATCCCGCACTCGATGGACGGGGTGAGACCGATTGCAGCGCCGACGCCAGTCTCATCCGGGACGTGCTTGCCGTCGAAGCCGACGATACAGATGTCCTCGACGCGCATCCGGTTGTAGTCGTAGTTGCTCGGGGTCACGGCGTAGAGATCGTGCCCGGGGATGCGGACCGAGACGTTGCCCTCGGTCGCCTTGAGGTAGCCGCGTTCGAGCATCGTCCGGCACATGTCGACGACGTGCTGGCGGGAGGTCTGGTACCGCATGTGGACTATCGTCTCTCCCTTCGTGGGACAGAACACCGTCCCTAAAACAGCGGGAACACGGGCATGATTTATCACCCCGTGACAAGATGGCGCCCGTGAGCAGTGGCACAAGCGACGGCACAAGCGACGGCACAAGCGCGTCCGACACCGACTGGCCCAGCTCGGCATCGAGCGCGACACCGGTTTCCCCGGCACCGGTTTCCCCGGCACCGGTTTCCCCGACACCGTGGCAGCGCCTTCCCGCCGATCTGTCCGCGGCGATGCGGCCACGCCTGGAGTCGACCGTGCAGGCGGTGGCCGACGCGGTCACCGAGGCGACTCCGGCCTTCGCCACGATCGAGGATCCCCGCGTCCAGCGCGACGTGCGCACGGCCGTGCAGGTGGCGTTCGAACGCTTCCTCGACCTCGTCGGGACCGACGAGCCCGCGCTGCCGCCAAGCGTCCGCGACGTCTTCGTCGCCCTCGGCGCCGCCGAGGCACGCGAGGACCGGGGACCCGAGGTGCTGCTGGCCGCGTTCCGGACGGCGTCGCGACTGATGTTCCGCGTGGCGTCCGAGTCGCTGGCACAGGTGCGCCCGGTCGACACCGAGGTGCTCATCGATCTGTCCGACGCGATCAGCGCATACGTCGACGAGCTTGCCGTGGCCAGCACCGACGGGTTCACCCTCCAGCTGCGTGAGCAGGCCGGTGAGGGCGACCGGCGCCGGCGGCAACTGGCCGAGTTGCTGCTGCGCGGCAGCGCCCCGCACAGCGTCGCCGCCTCCGCTGCGGCCGGGATCGGTTGGCAGGCGCTCGATGCGATAGTCCCCGTCGTGCTGCCGCTGGACCGAGCACGGGACGCGCGATTCCGTTACGGCGCGGACGGTGTCGTCGCGGAGCGCGGGCGTGATGCGGTGCTCCTCCTGCGCGCGGGCCCGCGCGCGACCCGGCCGCAGCTCGAAGATGCGTTGCGCGGGCGCGGGGCCGTCGTGGGTCCGATGCTCGGCTGGGCTCAGGCGCCGGAGGCGGTGCGGCTGGCCGAGTTGACGGCCGAACTCGTTGGGCCACTTCCCGGTCCGGTTTTCGCCGACGATCACCTCGGCACGCTGGCTTTGCGGGGCGAACCGGGTGCGTTGGCGGTGCTGTCCGCGCGCCGGCTGGCGCCGCTGGCGCATCTGCGTGCGTCGCGGCGGGAGAGCCTCCTGGTCACGCTGCGGAGCTGGCTGCGGCATTGGGGTTCGCGTGCGGCCGTGTCAGCGGAGCTGTTCGTCCATCCGCAGACGGTCAGCTACCGCCTCAACCGCCTTCGCGAACTGCTCGGCGACGACCTCGACGATCCGACCGCCCGGTTTGAGCTGCTTCTCGTCCTGGAGGCGAGCCTTTCTGCCAGCGAGGCCGCATAGCACGGCGCCGCCGACCAGGTGATCGCACAGACCTGTGATCGCGGGAGGCCAGCTTTCTGCCAGCGGCGGCGCATAGCAGGGCGCCGCCGACCAGGTGATCGCACAGACCTGTGGATCGGGAGAGACGGGAAGCCGTTATGCGGCAACCTCTTGCGGCAGGCGTGCCCGGGCGGGCAGGCGCATGGCGAGGAAGATACCGGGTACCGCTATCGCCGACATGGCGGCCAGAGCCAGGTACGGGTTGCCGATCAGCGCCTGGACGAGCAGAACGAGCACGACACCGCCGAGGTTGCCGGCGAGCATCAGGAACCCGGCGGCGGTGCCCGCACGCGTCGCCCCAGCATCCAATTCGGACCAGTCGAGGGCGATCGGCAGCCCGGCGAGGAGGACGAAACCCTCCACGGCCAAGGCGATCCCGATGAACAGTACGTTGTCCACGAGCGCTATCGCGGCGAAGACGAACACGGTGACCAGTGTCGTGATCACGAGCATCGTGCGGCGGGCGTTGCGCCGGGCCGCGATCCCGGGCAGTACGGCCGCTCCGGCGATGCCGGCCACGGTGGCGACGGCGATGAGCGGGCCCGCGACCCCGGGCCGGCCGATGCTGGTGAGGATGGTGTCCAGCCAGGTGGCCAGCGCGTTGAACACGCCGACGCCGATGAACAGCAGGCCGGCGAGGCGCCACATCAGCGGATCGCGTCGCAGCCACCTCAGCGACGTGGCGGTCGCCTCGGCGGCGAACGCCGGTGGCACCCGCAGCGCGAACAGGACGCCCACTGCGGCGACCACTGCGACGGCGGCGTGTGTGACGAGTACCAGTTGCAGCCCACCGGCGTTGAGCAGCGCCTCACCGGTCATCGCGGCGACGAGGATGCCGACGAACTGCGCGGCGCTGGCCACCGAGATCGCCGCAGTGCGCTCCTTGGGCGGGAAGTAGCGGGCGGCAACCTTGGTGCTGGCGTTGAGCACGAGCGGTTGCCCGGCGGACAGGACGAACGCTCCGGCCAGCATCCACGTGTACGACGAGGTGTCCACGAGGCGCAGGGACGCTCCCAGCGCGGTGAGAAGCGCCCCGGTGGCCAGCGCGAGGCCGAACCGCCGGTCCATCCAGCGGCCGGCCGGGATCGCCAGCAGCACGAACATGAGTGGGTTGATGACGGCCAGGTCGCCGATGGCGCCCTCGGAGACGCCGAGGGCGTCGTGGGCCTGGGAGGTGATGGGCGCGAACGACAGCCACAGGATCTGGGTGCACGCGACGAGGATCCCGAACGCGGCCAATACCAACCAGCGGCCGCGCCGGATCGGCGCCAGGCTTTCCACGACGGCTGTTTCGGCCATGTCGATTCCTCACTCATCTGAGCACCGGAGTTGCTCACTACGTGCGGGCCATCATCGTCTGTCATACGTGACAAAACACTGTCTCGTCGGCAGCGGGAATCGGCGCTCAACTTATCATCACGTGACAGATTCGTCCGGTGTCGCCTCGTCGATGGCCGTGGTCATCGCGATCACGTCGCCGAGGAAAGCGTCGATCTGGCTGGGCACAAGGCAGGTCAGGCGGATCGCGGCGAAGTCGCGTCCAGACACCTGCCAGAAGTCGACCGAGGTGGCGTCGAGCACCTCGCGGGCGGCCGTTGGCAGCCTGCCGAATTCCGTGTACCGCTCGTGCGGGGGCCGCCTCCCGGCGAACGGTCTGCGGCGAAGCGTCAACCTCGGATGCTCATGGCGAAGCGTGGCGTAGCAAACGGTTGCCATATGTTCGTCGTCGAAGATCCACTCCAGGATGAGCGGGTACCCGTCGCGTTCGCCGTCGAGGCTCGCCATCGGAGTCAGCGAGACCGCCGGCGGATACTCCACCCAGGGGCTGGGCATGGTCGTCCGCGCGGGCGCGGAACGCACCCGCCATCCGGCCGAGTCGGCCCACTGGCGCAGCGCCTCCGCCCGGCGCTCTTCGCCTCGGCGCAGCCACGCATGGAACAGGACGGCGAGCACGATGGTCACCACGATCGAGATCAGTAAAGTCGTCGGACTCGTCACACTGCGCCTTCCCCGATCGGTATGACCAACGGCTTGGACCACAGTCTATGGCTGGCGTGCACGGTCCACCGCCGGCGTCGTGCACGTCGCAAGCAGGCCGCTCAGCGGCAAGACGGTGTCGTTTGTGGACCTGCTCTGCCGTTTGCCTACCTCGGCGCGATCGGCGCCGCGCTGGGCGACTTCATGGTGGCCCGGCCCGAGGCCGGCCTCGCCCCACCCAACTCGCCCTACTTTCAAGTCTGGCTGCCGCTGCCGCGCCTGTTCTCGGGCCGCCCGGCGGCCGGCGCAACCCCTGCGACACAGGGAATCGTCAGCGGTCGTTTATACCCCCTATCTTTTATGCGGTACCGGGACAGCGCGGCCGATTTGGCCACCATGAGCAGTGGACGGCAGCCAACGGCGAGGTCGAGCCGGGATGGGCGTTCTGGAAGAGTCCCGACATCCACGTCAGCCCCGTCGATACGTTCGGCAACCCGGTCGCGGGCACCGACGGGCTCCGGTATCTCTTCGACGCGGCGATCTACCGTCACGTGGGGCAACGGAATCTGAAGGTGTCGCCGCAGCACCAGCCGTTCCGGATCCGCCTCACCGCGCCCAACCAGTTCCGGACGGCAACCGGTTTCGCCTTCGTGCTGACCTCGACCGGTCGTGCAGGCCGATCTGCGCGCGTTGCGGGAGCTTGGTCCGCACGTGGCCATGAATGGGATCGCCAACGCACGGCCGGGTGTGCGCAACGAGCTTTGGGAGGCCTTCGACGCGACTGGGACCGATTTCGGCATCCGGATAGTGGGACTCAACCCATAGCGCCGCCCGCCCGGGGCGGGCACGGAGAGCCTCGAAGACTATGTGCGGGCGCGCCATGGAGCGCGGATCACCGGCCGCACGCTCGGCGAGGTCTGGCTGCGGTCGGGTGAGTCGTCCCTTGTGGATATCAACGTGCCGGGTGCGGATGTGGGCGGTGCGTTCCTTATGCACCAGCTATCGCAGATGGTTAAGGGCATCCCGGTCGGCGGCCACACGCTTGTCGGACCGCCACGGGCTTGGTGAGAAACCGGACATGCCGTCTAACAGAAACACGCCACATTGACATGTAGCGATGTGATCCTGTAATAGATGCACATGAATTTTACACGCCCGCTAGGCGTGATCACCACCGTGATCACGACAACAATCGCGGCCATCGGCGGCACCGCATCGGCCGCCCCACAGGCGCAGATCCTCGGCGCCGGCAGCCCTAACGCCATCCCCGACAG
>JBIOYB010000063.1:0-4855 GCA_044869915.1 Allorhizocola sp. | reverse complement strand
CTGCTGCATGCCGCCGGAAAGCTCGTGCGGCAAGGCTCTTTCGAAGCCGCCGAGCCCGGTCAGCTCGATGAGATGATCCGCCCGCTTGGCCGCCAGACCCGGGTCCATGCGCCGCATCTCCGCCTGCAGCAGGATGTTTTTGCGCGCGCCGCGCCACTCGAGCAGCGCGGCGCGCTGGAACACGAACCCGATGTCCTTCTGCGGCCCGGCGACGGGTCTGTCCATTAGCGACACCGTGCCGCTCGTCGGCCTGACCAACCCGGCGACGATCTTCAGCAGCGTGGACTTGCCGCATCCGGACGGGCCGACGATGGCCACGAACTCGCCTGGCTCCACGGTCATCGTGATGCCGGTGAGCGCCGTCGTCTCCGCCCGCTTGGATCGGAACGTCACCGTAAGGTCGGTCATGTCGATAGCGGCCAAGGGACTACGCCTTTCCCGCGTAACTGCCGTCCCAATACTTCGACGGCCCGCCGGCGTCCTTCAACTCCGCGAACTGCGCCATGAGGCCGATCGTCTCGGCCCACTTGGCCTCGGTGTTGACCCCGGGCGTGCCCGCCAGCAGGCCACCGGCCAGCTCGAGCTGCTTGACCAGTACGTTCTTGGGTGGCTCCTGATCGGCCAGCGCGGCCATAGCGTCGGTCGCGCCCGAGACGTCCTTGACCGCCTCGGCCCACGACTTCTGTGTCGCCCGCACGAACGCCTTGACCAGGTTGGGATCCTTGGACAGCAGGGAATCGTTGACGACGAGACCGGTACCCAACATATTCATCCCGTTGTCGGCGAAGAGCAGATAGTCCACCTTCTTGCCGGTAGCGTTCTCTATCGTCGGCGCCTGGTCGTGGAAGAAGCCCATGATGGCGTCGACCTGGCCGCTGGTCAGCGCGGCGACCTTGCCGGCGGCGTCGAAGTTGACCACCTTCACGTCGCCGGGCTGCATGCCGTTGGCCTTGAGCAGCGCCGGGAAGGTGGCATACATCGCGTCGCCCGGCGTGCCGCCGACGCTCTTGCCCTTCAGATCGGTGATGCTCTTGAAACCCTTGTCGGCGAGGAACTCGATCGACGCGGGTCCTTTTTGGAGGAACACGCCGACGCTCTTCACCTTCATGCCGCTCGAGACGCCTTTGAGCAGCGGCGGCGTGTCGGCCCAGCCGAAGTCGGTCTGTTCCTGCGCGACCGCCTGGATGGTCTTGGCGGAGCCGCCGCCCGGTTTGATCTCCAGCTCGATGCCCTCGGCCGAGAAGAAACCCTTCTGCAGCCCGTAGTAGAACGGCGCGTGCTCGCCGTAGGGCACCCAGTTGAGGGTCAGCGACACCTTCTTCTTCTCGCCCGGCTGGGGCGGCGCCGCCGGCTCGTTGCCGCCGCACCCGGCGAGCATCCCGGCGAACACGACCGCAGCGATTATCCGTCTCATATCATCCCTCCCGTTGCTTCAGGACGTGGTCAGCGGCACCCCGGAACGCCGGCTGGCGTGCCAGGGAATGAGCAGTGCCTCGGCCACTTCGACCACTACGAACAGGAAAATGCCGATCACCGACATGAGCAGTAGGTCGGCGAAAAGCATTGGCGCGTCTAGGTTTCCGTTGGCGATGAGGAGCACGTAGCCGAGCCCCTCGGAGGCGCCGATGAATTCGCCCACCACCGCGCCCACGACCGCGAGCGTGACGGCCACCTTGAGGCCGGCCATCAGGTGCGGCAGCGCGTTGGGGAAGCGAATCTTGCGGAAGGTCTGCCAGGGGTTGGCGCCCATGGTCGCCGACAGGTCGAGCAGCTCCGGGTCTGTGGAGCGCAGCCCGGCCACGCCCGAGATCACGACCGGGAAGAAGGCGATCAGCACGGCCACGATGATCTTCGAGTTGAGGTTGTCGGCTCCAAACCAGACGATCAGCAGCGGGGCGATCGCAATCTTCGGGATCACCTGGGCGAACAGCACGATCGGGTAGAGAGCCTTTTCCATCGACTTGGAGTAGGCGATCGCCACCGCCGTGCCCAGCCCGATGACGCCGGCGAGCAGGAAGCCGACCACCGTCTCATAGAGCGTGATGAGTGAGTGTTTCACCAGGAAGTCCCATTGCCCGATGAGCGTTTCCCAAACCTGTTCGGGCCGGGGGACGAGATAGTTCTCCACGAACTCGTTTTCCGCGATGAACCACCAGATCCCGAGCACGGCCGCGAGGATGAGCAGCGGGCGCCACCAGGCTTCTATGATCTTCATGCGACCAGCATTTCTATTTGGGTACCGGTGGAGCCTCCGCCGACCGTGACGCGCTCCCACGAAGACTTCGATCGATCCACATTGGACGGATCGTCCGAGCCGCCATGGTCGCTGCTCCACTCGATGACATGCATCGCACCGTGGAGACCGGATTCCATGTCGATCGGGCACGGGGAGCTCACGCTGGGCAGGGACCGGCTGACGGAGAACGGTTGCCCGGTGGAATCCGGTTTCACCTCGCTGACGAGCGCCGGATCGAAGTGACAGGCGGGCCTCATCACCTGGTTCAGGCAAGACGACGGGACGCGAAGCTGATTGCGCATGGTTCCTCCCATGGGCGATCGTGGCGCGCCGCCGCCCGCCGACTGTAGGCAAGCGCTTTCCGGAACCGTAAAACAGGTTTCCCAATCTAACAAGACCTATTTTCCGCAGCAGGTGGCCTCGGAGCCAATTTCCGCGCAAGAGCACGGCTTCGCCTGAACGGAGTGGGGCAACAGACCGGTAGCGTTAGGCGCGTGAGGCAGATGTGGACGCTGTTCGAGCCGCTGCACGCGGTCACCTATTTCGCGCCCGAGGCGCGAGAGCACTTCGAGGCCGCCGGCCTGCGCGGCTTCTGGCGGGGCTACTTCGCCGGGCGCAGCGCGCCGCTGGGCACGGTCGATGCCGCACCGATCACGGCCGCGTTCTTCAGCTTCGCGCCGGCGATAGTGGCACGGGCGCTGCCGTCGGTGTGGTCGCTCGCCACGCCCTCACACGTCCTGGAGGCGCGGCTGTCAGGTGCCGTGGCGGCCCTGGACCGCATGCTGTCCACAGTGGACGCGGTGCACGTCACGGAGGCGGCGGAGCTGATGCTCGCGGCCGCATCGCAGGTGGAAACGGCCGGCCGGGTGCTGGCGGCGGCCAACGCGGCGCTCGATCCTCCGCAGGAGCCGATGCAGCGGCTGTGGCACGCGTGCACGATACTGCGTGAGCATCGCGGTGACGGGCACGTCGCGGCGCTCGTGGCGTGGGAGCTCGACGGGTGCGACGCCCTCGTCTGGCGGGCATCGCTGGACCTGTCGCGCGACACGCTGCAGCCCGCCCGCGGGTGGACCGACGAGCAGTGGGAGGAGTCGGTGCAGCGGCTGATGGCCCGGGGCTGGCTCGACATCGAGGGACACGCGACCGTGGCCGCCGCCGAGGCACACCGCGACATCGAAGACATCACCGATCGGGTGGCGACGCGCCCGTGGTTCGACCTCGGCAGCGACGCCACGCGGCGGGCGATCGAGCTGGTCACGCCGCTGGCGCGGCTCGCCTACGCCGAGATCCCCGACTACAACCCGATCGGTCTGCCCGCGCCCGGCGAGCTCATCTAGGCAAACGGCCGCCGTGACGCCGCAGGCGACCCGCTAGTCTTCATGCGTGGCGTCCCCCAGCCCGCTGCTTCTCGTGCTAGACGGAAACAGCCTCCTCCATCGCGCATATCATGCCGCGTCCGTGGAGGGGTGGGTCGACCAAAATGGACGGCCGGTGTGGGCGCTGCGCGGCCTGGTGGGCTACCTCGCGCGGGCGGCGGCCTATGTGCGCCCCGACGCCGTGGTGGTCGGGTTTGACTGCCCGGTCGACTCGGCCCGCAAGGCCGACTATCCCGGATACAAGGCGCAGCGTCCGGAGAAGCCCGCCGATCTGGCCGAGCAGATCATCGGCGCGCCGGAGCTGCTGCACGCGGCCGGGGTGTGCACGGTGGTGCCGCCCGCACTTGAGGCCGACGACGTGCTGGCGAGCTCGGCCTCGTTCGCGCGCGAGCACGGCTGGCGCTGCGTGCTGATGACCAGCGACCGGGACGCCTTCGCGCTCATCGACGGGTCGACGTCGGTGCTGCGCATCCGCAACGGCGGGTTCGACGAGGCCGTGATGGTGGACGCGGAAGGGTTGCGTGCGGTGTGTGGCGTCGAGCCCTGGCAATACAGGGATTACGCGGCCCTGCGCGGCGACCCGTCCGACAACCTGCGCGGGGTGCGCCAGTTCGGCGCGGCCCGGGCCGCCCGGCTGCTCGCCGCGTTCGGCACGGTCGACGCGGCGTGGGAGGCCATCGATCGGGGCGGTTTGCAAGAGGTGTGCGCGGTGGTCGGCGACATCGCGGCCGAGCATCTGGCGCATCCCGCGACACGTGAGCTCGTGGAGCGCAACCGGCGCCTGATGAGCATGCGCACCGACGTGACCATCCCGGAGCTCACGGCCGCGCGACTGCCCCTGCGATATGCGGTGATGCGGCGCGCGCTGTCGACCCGGGGCATCAACTTCGGCCCGTCGCTGTGGGCGCTCACCGGAGGCCGGTCGCCCGACGCCGAAGAGTGGAAGCACCCGCTCGAGCTCAAGCCGTGGGTGTTTCGCAAGGGCGCGCGCCAGCCGCGGATCCCCGGTCAGCTCACCCTGTTTTGACACTGATCCGGGCTGATTTGCGCGTACCACCATCGAGTAGGTTACATTGACATGTAGCGATGTGATCCTGTAATAGATGCACATGAATCTTACACGCCCGCTAGGCGTGATCACCACCGTGATCACGACAACAATCGCGGCCATCGGCGGCACCGCATCGGCCGCCCCACAGGCGCAGATCCTCGGCGCCGGCAGCCCTAACGCCATCCCCGACAG
>JBIOYB010000062.1:0-25813 GCA_044869915.1 Allorhizocola sp. | reverse complement strand
GGCGAGGCATACACGCAGCTCGTACGCGAGCTGTTCGCACTGGACACCTACGTAGCCAGCGTGTCCGACGTCCCGGAGGTCGCGGAATGACACTGAGGCTGGGCACACGGGGGAGCGCGCTCGCGCTCGCCCAGTCGCAACTAGTCGCCGACCAGATCACCAGGCTGACCGGTGAGCGCGTCGAACTCGTGGAGATCGTCACCGCCGGCGACCGGTCCGACAAGCCGGTGCAGCAGCTGGGCGTGGGCGTGTTCGTGTCCGCGCTGCGGGATGCGTTGGCGGCCAAGGAAATCGACGTCGCGGTCCACTCCTACAAGGATCTGCCCACGGCAGGGGTCGATGGCCTCGTGATCGCCGCGGTCCCGCCGCGCGAGGATCCGCGCGACGCCCTGGTGGCGCGCGACGGGCTGACCCTGACCGAGCTGCCCGACGGCGCGGTGATCGGCACCGGTGCGCTGCGCCGGGTGGCCCAGATCGCCGCGCTCGGGCTGCCGCTGCAGACCCAGCCCATCCGCGGCAACGTCGACACGCGCCTGCGCAAGGTCTCCGAGGGCGAGCTCGACGCCGTGGTCCTCGCCCGGGCCGGTCTCGTGCGCCTCGGCCGAGCCGCAGAGATCACCGAAATCCTCGACCCGATGCTGATGCTGCCCGCGCCGGCGCAGGGCGCTCTCGCGGTCGAGAGCCGAGAAGACCTCGTCGAGCTGCTGCGGCCGCTCGACGACAGGGCGACCCGGGCGGCAGTGACCGCCGAGCGGGCGCTGTTGGCCACGCTGGAGGCCGGGTGCAGCGCGCCCGTCGCCGCGCTGGCCGAAGTGACAGAAGACGATGAGATCTATCTGCGCGGTGCGGTGATCAGCATCGATGGGCGTTATGCCCTGAGGCTGTCGCGCACCGGGACGCTCGCCGAAGCCGAGCAGGTGGGCCGATTGCTGGCCGCGGACCTGCTCGAGGACGGTGCTGACCACGTATTGGGAGTTCAGCATGACCCGCGCACGTAAGCCCGCAGGCCACATCGCGTTTGTCGGGGCCGGCCCCGGCGACCCCGGCCTCATGACCCGCCGCGCCCATGACGCACTGCTCGAGGCCGATCACGTGGTTTTCGATCGAGCGGTACCGACCGGCCTCGTGGATTTCGTGCGGTCTTTAGTGCCCGAGCCGACGGAGTTCTCCCCGGCCGAGGGCGACCCCGGTGACGTGGCCAAGGTGCTGCTCACCGAGGCGCGCGCCGGGCGCAACGCGGTCCGCCTGATCTCGGGCGACCCGTTCGCCCACGACGCCGTGATCAAGGAGGTGCAGGCGATCGCCCGCACCAACGTGCACTTCTCCGTGGTGCCGGGCATCGACACGGCCTCGGGCGTCGCGACCTACAGCGGAGTGGGGGCGCGTTCGTCGGTCGATATCGACGATGTGTCCGCCGTGGACTTCGATGGGCTCGCGGCGTCGCTCAAGCACGGTTCGGTCGCGCTCGCGGTGGATGCCGGCGACCTCGCGTCCGTCCGGGACGGCCTGCTGGCGGCGGGCGCCGACGGCGGCACACCGGTCGCGATCACCGGCGAGGGCACGGGCGAGACGCAATACACCGCGGTGTCCACAGCGGACAACTTCGTCGCGGCCGCGCTCGGGTTCACCGGCCGGGTCGTGGTGATCGTCGGCGAGGGCGTGCACCAGGTCGACAAGCTCGGCTGGTGGGAGCGCCGCCCGCTCTACGGCTGGCGCGTGCTCGTGCCACGCACCAAGGAGCAGGCCGGCGCGATGAGCGCGCGCCTGCGGGCATACGGCGCGATCCCGTGCGAGGTGCCGACCATCGCGGTCGAGCCGCCGCGCACCCCGGCGCAGATGGAGCGCGCCATCAAGGGTCTCGTGGACGGGCGCTACGCGTGGGTCATCTTCACCAGCGCCAACGCCGTGCGCGCGGTGTGGGAGAAGTTCGCCGAGCACGGCCTCGACGCCCGCCACTTCGGCGGCGTGAAGATCGCGTGCATTGGCGAGGCGACCGCGGATGCCGTGCGCGCCTTCGGCATCCAGCCGGAGCTGGTCCCGGCGGGTGACCAGTCGAGCGAGGGCCTGCTCGCGGAGTTCGCGCCATACGACGAGATCTTCGATCCGGTGGGCCGGATCCTGTTGCCGCGGGCCGACATCGCGACCGAGACGCTGGCCGCCGGGCTCACCGAGCGCGGTTGGGAGGTCGACGACGTGACGGCATATCGCACCGTGCGGGCCGCGCCGCCGCCCGAGGAGATCCGCAACGCCATCAAATCGGGCGGGTTCGATGCGGTCCTGTTCACCTCTTCATCGACCGTGCGCAATTTGGTGGGTATCGCCGGGAAGCCGCATCAGCGTACCGTGGTGTCCGTGATTGGGCCCAAGACGGCCGAAACCGCGGTTGAGTTCGGTTTGCGCGTCGATGTGCAGCCGGAGCACGCGTCAGTGCCCGACCTGGTCGAGGCGCTCGCAGAATATGCGGTCGAGCTGCGCGAGCGGCTGGCGGCGATGCCCGCCAAGCAGCGGCGCGGGTCGAAGGTGCAGGGCCCGACGGCGCTGAGGTTCCGATGATGAGGAATTGCGGCGGACCGCCAACACCGCGGATCCGCCAAGCAATACCATCCACCATCGGCCGTTAGGAGACTGCCATGCCTTTCCCCACCGAACGGCCACGCCGGTTGCGTGCGACAAACGCCTTGCGGCGCTTGGTGAGCGAGACCCGGCTGCACCCGTCCGAGCTTGTGCTGCCGATGTTCGTCAAGGAGGGGCTGACCGCGCCGCGGCCGGTCTCCTCGCTGCCGGGCGTGGTGCAGCACTCGCGGGAGTCCCTGCGCAAGGCGGTGGTCGAGGCGGTGCAGGCGGGCGTCGGCGGCATCATGCTGTTTGGCGTGCCCGCCAAGCGCGACGCGATGGGTTCGGGCGGCATCGACCCCAACGGGATCCTCAACGTGGCGATCCGCGATGTCGTGTCCGAGGTCGGCGACGCGACCGTGGTCATGAGCGACCTGTGCCTCGATGAGTTCACGTCGCACGGCCACTGCGGCGTGCTCGACGCCGGCGGCGGGGTCGACAACGACGCGACGCTTGCGGCATATGCGGAGATGGCGCTCGCCCAGGCACAGGCCGGCGCGCACCTGCTGGGCCTGTCGGGCATGATGGACGGCCAGGTCGGCCACGTGCGGTCCGCGCTGGACCGGGCGGGTTTCACGCAGACATCGCTGCTGGCCTATGCGGCCAAGTATGCGTCGGCGTTCTACGGCCCGTTCCGCGAAGCCGTGGAGTCCGCGCTGGAGGGCGACCGCCGCACCTACCAGCAGGACCCGGCCAACCTGCGTGAGGCGCTGCGCGAGGTGCGGCTCGACATCGCCGAGGGCGCCGACATCATCATGGTCAAGCCGGCCCTGCCCTACCTCGATGTCATCCGCGCGGTGGCGGCCGAGACCGACGTGCCGGTGGCGGCCTACCAGGTCAGCGGCGAGTATGCGATGGTCGAGGCCGCGGCCGCCAACGGCTGGCTCGACCGCGACCGGGTCATCCTCGAGACGCTGCACTCCATCAAGCGCGCCGGCGCTCAGATCATCCTCACCTACTGGGCGGTCGACGCCGCACAACAACTAGCCCGGTAGCACCTGCCCGGTCGGGGCGAGCACCTCGCCGGTGTAGTAGGACGACAGGGTTTCGGACGCGAAGAACACATAGGACGGTGCGATCTCGTCCGGCTGGGCGGGCCGCTTGAACATGGTGTGCCCGCCAAACTCCTTCGCCTTCTCGGCGCCCATGGTCGCCGGGATCAGCGGTGTCCACACCGGACCGGGCGCCACGCAGTTGACCCGGATGCCCCGCTCGACCTGCTGCTGCGCCAGCGCATAGGTGAACGCGATGATGGCGCCCTTGGTCGCGGAGTAGTCGACGAGTGTTTTGTTTCCACGGAGCCCGTTGACCGAGGCGGTATTGATTATTGAAGAGCCTCTTTGCAGGTACCGGAGGGCAGCCCGCGTGGTCCAGAAATAGCTGTGCACGTTGGTGGCGAACGTGTCCAGCCACTGCTTCGTCTCCAGCTGCGCCAGGTCCTCGACCGGCCGCTGCGTCGCCACGTTGTTGACCAGCACGTCGAGCCCGCCGAGCTCCTCTGCCGTGCGCTGCACGGCGTCCGTGCACTGCCCCTCCTGGCTGAGGTCGCCCGGCAGCAGCAGGCTGCGCCGCCCGGTCTGCTCGACCAGACCGGCCGTGTGCCGGGCGTCGTCGTGCTCGGTCAGGTAGGCGATCGCCACATCCGCGCCCTCCTTGGCGAACGCGATCGCCACGGCCCGTCCGATGCCCGAGTCACCGCCCGTGACCAGGGCCACCATGCCGTCAAGCCGGCCCGAGCCCCGATAGTCGCGCATCTCGTCGCGTGGCCGCGGGCTCATCTCGTCGGTGTCGCCCGGAGGGCTCTGCTCCTGCTCCGGGAAGGGTAGGCCGGGCTGCTTCGGATCTGTCATGCCCAGGGCTTTACCCAGGTGGTCAGCCGCAGCAACCTCCGCCGCAGCAGGCGCCACCGCCGGCGCCGCCACCGCCTCCGCCGGACGGCGCTCGGACGCCGCTGGCCAGCCCGATCGTGGACAGCAGCTTGACGGTGTCGCCGTGTCCCTGCGGGCAGTCGGCGGGCTCGCTGGACGCGCTCATCGGCCGGTCAACCGTGAACGTGTCGCCGCATGCGCGGCAGCGGAACTCGTACCTAGGCATGAATAAAGACTAGGAGATGCCGAGCCGGCTGGCGAGCGCCCAGACCTCGACCTCGTATTCCAGCCACTGCCGATCGGGCACGAAGCCCAGCTCCTGGTTGACCCGGATCAATGGCTCGTTGATCGCCGCATTCCACGTCTGCACCTGAGTGAGGCCCGGCTCGGCGGAGCGCAGCTCGAACAGCATGCGCGCCTTGATGGCCCGGCCGACGCCGTAGCCCCGGTGGCGTGGCACCACGACGGTGTCGTATTGGTCGGCTCGCGTCGGGTGCTGCCGGGGCACGACGACCTCGGTCAATCCGGCCACCTCGCCGGAGTTTTCGTGCACCGCGACCACCACGTAGAGCTTGAGCCCCCGCGCCGCCAGGGTGTTGATGCTCGCCTGCAACCGTTGCGGCTCATAGGAACTGGGCCGCAGCTCGAGGTCGCCCAGATCGTATGACTCGCGCACCTCGGCCTTGGCCGCAGCGTATGCCGGATAGAGGTCCAGGGGCGGCCCGCCCGCGTAGAAGTCGAGCTTGTAGCCCGCGCCGACCCCGGCGGCCAGGTCGCCAAGCGCGAACCAGTCGACCGAGCCCAGGTCAAGCACGCTGCGCACCTCGGTGAAGGCACACGTGAAGCCGAAGCGACGGTAGAAGTCCACCGCGCTGGTCTCACCGGGCACCTCCACGCCCAGGGCCGTGAAGCCCTCGTTTGCGGCCCGCCTCACCACATGTGTCAGCATCTCCCGCCCCACGCCAAGGCGGCGTGCCTTGGGGTGCACCACCATCTCGATGACCCCGATGTCGCCCAGCATCAGCACGGTGGCGCCGCCCAGCGGTGGAATCCCGCGGCCTGCGTCGCCGGTCGTCTCCTCGGCCAGCCACATGACCTTGCGCTCGCCCGGCATGGTCACTGCGAGATAATCCCGCATCGATCCGTCGTGCCATAGGGGGTCGTCGGGTAGGTCAATGGCCATAGCCTCGTTAAGCAGGGCGACTATGGAGCCAATCTCGGTGGCTGAAGCGGTCAAAGGATCCCACTCGCGCACCTTCACTCGTCCAGCTTGCACAGTTGACGGCGGAAAACTCAAGGGCCAGTCCTGTCATCGTATGCAATCCGTTACTCTGAGTGTTGATCGGCTCGGATTCGCGTCGCTCAGGGTAGCCTGTTTTTGCTCTGTACCCCGTAGGCCTGCGCCGCCTCGAACACACGGTCGATCAGCGGGGCCATCCCGTGGTAGGAGTTGACGGCCGCCTTCCAGTTGTCGACCACCGACAGGTCCTTGTTGGCCGTGCACAGGTGATAGGCCGCCGCGAGCGCGGCGTCGTCGATGTCCTGCGGGTTGGCCAGCCCATCGCTGTCACCATCCACTCCGGACGCCCGCCACATCGAGGGGATCAGCTGCATCGGACCCATCGTGCGATCCCACACCTTGTCGCCGTCGTGCGCGCCGCCGTCGGTGTCGGTCACCTTGGCCCGCCCGCTCGTGCCGTCCAGCGGCGGACCCACCAGAGCGGTCGGCCGCGGCCAGCCCCGCGCGTCGATGGTGCGGCCCTCGACCCGCCCGTGGTCGCTGCTCACCTTGCCGATCGCGGCGATCGTCGTCCATTGCAATTTGCACGCCGGCCGCGTCTGGGTCATGACGAACTCGGCATAGGCGTATGCCGCGAGCACATTGTGTGGAATGTCCAGCGGCTCGGCCAGCCGCTTGGCCCACCCGGCGAACGGATTGGGACGGTCGGGACCCGCGGTCGGCGTGGTGCTCGGCGTCACCGACGGGTCCACCGTCGCGCTCGGACTTGCCGACGGTCTGGGGACCACGATCGGGGGAGTCGCCGCCTCTGAGGAGGGCGATGTGCTGGGCGTCACCAAATTTGGCACGACCGTCGCGCCCGCAGCTGTGGCGATGGCGGTCAATGCCGCGATCACCAAACCGGTCAGCGCCACGCGTCCGAGCGTCGTTTCCCCCCTGGCCACGCCAACGAGTATTACTCACAACCCTGAGAGTGCAAATGCGGTCGCTGGCCGAAAGTGCGATATCTGGCCTGCCGGTGTCATCGTTACGTCAGCTAGATTGGCCCGTTCTAACGATTTGCCTCGCATGTGGAGGTACGCGAAAGTGCTGGAGTTCCTGATATCGGGTGCGGCTTCCAGGGGGGCGGAGGTTTTGCGCACGTGACTACGCCGTTGCCGCGAGGGCGGGTGACGTTTCTGTTCACCGACATCGAGGGGTCGACACGTTTGGCCCAGATGCTCGGTGACGGATACCTGCCTGTCCTGAGCGAGCACCGGCGCCTGCTGCGCGCCGCGCTGACCCGCTCGGGTGGGGTGGAGCTGTTCACCGAGGGGGACTCCTACTTTTTCGCCTTCGCCGACGCCTCGGCCGCCGTGATCGCGTGCGCCGACGCCCAGCGTGACCTGGCCGCGCACGAGTGGCCCGACCCGCAGGCGCGCCCGCTGGTGCGGATGGGCCTGCACACCGGCTGGGCCGAGCCGCACGGACGCGAATACGCCAGCCCCGAGGTGCACCGCACGGCCCGGGTGGCCGCGGCCGCGCACGGCGGCCAGATCCTGCTGTCGGCCTCGACGCTGCAGGCCGCGCCCGGTGTCGAGACGCTCGACCTGGGCCTGCACCGGCTGCGTGGCTTCGACGGCCGGGAGCGGCTCTATCAGCTGATCGCGCCGGGGCTGGAGCGCGACTTCCCGCGCCTGCGCACCGAGGGCGATTCGCCGCACAACCTGCCCAATCCCGTGACGTCGTTCATCGGCCGGTCCGCGGAGCGGCACGAGATCGAGCGGCTGCTGCAGACCAACCGGCTCGTGACCGTCGTCGGCGCGGGCGGTTCGGGCAAGAGCAGGCTGGCCGGCATCGTGGCGGCCGACCTGGTCAGCGACCACGTCAGCGACCCGAGCGTGCCGTCCTATCCGGACGGCGCGTGGCATCTCGATTTGGCAACGATTTCCGACTCCGGGCTGGTCGCGTTCGCGCTGTCCACGGTGCTCGGGCTGCGGCCCGAGCCGGGTCGGCCGATCGTCCACACCCTTTCGGATTACCTGTCCAAACGGCACATGCTGATCCTGCTCGACAGCTGCGAGATGCACCTCGAGCCGGTGATGGCGGTGGTCCGCGAGCTGCTGGCGGGCGCGCCGGGGCTGCGTGTGCTGGCCACGAGCCGGGAGCCGCTGGGCATCCCGGGCGAGTTGGTCTGGCGCATCCCGCCGCTGGCCGACGCGTTGACGTTGCTGTCCGAGCGCACAGCATCGGCGCGCGGCGGGCAGCCGATCGACGCGGCCGAGCAGAAGCATCTGGCCCGGATCGCGGGCCGGCTCGACGGGCTGCCGCTGGCGATCGAGCTCGCGGCCGCGCGGTTGCGGGTGCTGTCCGCCAAGGAGCTCGACCACCGGCTCGGCGCCGAGCTGGGCTCGCTATATGCGCTGGACGCGGGCGAGCGCAACTCGACCATGCAGGCCACCGTGGAGTGCTCCTACAAGACGCTGCCCGAGGAGGCGGCGCGGCTGCTGCGGTGGCTGTCGGTGTTCTCCGGCTCGGTGGATCTGTCCTCTGTGGAGTGGCTGTTCGGCAAGGACCCGCTGCACCCGCTGACCGTGCTGGTCGACAAGTCGCTGGTGCAGGCCGAACGGCACAACGGCATCACCTATCGCATGCTGCACCCGATCCGCGCCTACGCGGCGCGGGCCCTGACCGAGGCGGGCGAGGAGAGCGCCGCCCGCAACCGGCACGTGGCCTGGGCCCTGCGCGAGCTGGAAAAGGCCCGGCTCGGGCCCAACAAACAGCCGGTGACCTTTTCGCTGTACTCGATCGACCCGCTGGCCGACGAGCTGCGTGCGGCGCTGCGGTGGTGCGCGACGGGCGGCAGCGGGCGGGCCGGCCTGCGCATCGCGGTCGAGCTGGACCAGTGGTGGCGCGAGCGCGGCCTGGCACGTGAGGGCAGGCTGTGGCTGTATCGGCTGTATGCCCGGCTCGCCGAGACCGGCGAGGCGATGCCCGACGCCGAGCTGGCCAAGGCATACCAGATCCACGCGGTGCAGGCGGCGGCCGACGGCGAGTTCAATGAGGAGATGCGGTTCAGCCGGCGGGCCGAGTCGACCGCGCGGCGGGCAGGCGACCCAGGGCTTTTGGTGCGCGTGCTGGCCGGGCGGGCCGGGGCGATCCGCGACGCCGGGCAGCCCGAGGAGGCCGAGCAGATCAGCGCGCAGATCATCGCGTGGGCCAACGAACACGACGTGACTGCCGACGCGCTGTTCGCGGTGTTCAACCTGGCCGAGCTGATGCTGCTGCGCGGCGCGCTCGACGAGGCGCAGCAGCTGCTCGCGTCGAGCCGGCACATCGAGCACATGCGGCCGCTGGAGCGCGGGCGGCGGACCGTGGATCTGTTGCTGGGCCTGGTGGCACTGCGCCGCGGCGACCTGGTCGCCGCGCACGAGCACCTGATCGTGGCGCTGCGCTCGCGCATGACATATGGCTTCCACAGCCGCGCGTGCATCGCGATCAAGGCGATGGCGGTGCGGTGCATCGCGGGCGGTGAGCCCGCGATCGGTGCGACCCTGTTCGGCGCGGCCGAGGCGGCCAATGCCCGATTGCAGTGCGGCCCAGGCATTTTCGCCCAATACTGGCAGGAGCGGCAGCAGGCCGCGCGGGTCACCCTCGGCGACTCCTCGTTTGACGAGGCTTACGCCCGCGGCGCCCAGATGGGCCTGCGCGAAGCCGCCACCCTCGCGCTCGGCGTCGAGCACCCCGACATAGCCCAGCCCTCCGTCCGCTTCGGCGAAGTAGAAGCCGCCGCCTGACCTGCGCGAAGCGGTCAGAACCCAGCCGCTGCCAATAAACACGGCCTTCCCGGAGACGGATCGGGAAGGCCGGAAGCCGTTGTCGGTAGGGCGGCGATCAGTAGGGCAGTTTCTCAGCGGCACGGTCGATGTCGGCCTGGCTCACGACGACCGCGCCGAAGTTGCGCACCGCCATGTAGTACGTCCACGCGAGGCTGTAGCACGCGGCCCGCACCGCCCAGTGGTAGGTCGAGCACTTGCGCTTGAGGTCCTCGTAGAACGCGGAGTCCACGCGCGCCTTGTTGGCCTGGAATTGGCCCATCTGCTTGTAGTTGCGATAGCCGAAGTCGTGGCGGTGGCACGAGAGCCGGAAGTCGAACCCGAGCGGATTGTCGGGGCTGGACGAGCACAGGTCGGTGCTCCAGTTGAAGCCATACTCCGCCCAGACGGGCTGGTTGAGGCGTGCGGAATTCCACGCGTTGTAGCTTCCCGAGCTCGTCTGGGTAAAGTCGGACAGCGCCGCCAGCTTCTGCTCAGCAGTCACGGCCGCAGCGGGCGACGCGACCATGACGACCAGCACCGCTGCGATGAGTAAGGAGACGATCTTCCTGTTCATCGCATTTAGACAGTAGTCGTTGCCGACATGTTAAGGAAGTGTTGACGCGCATGGAGCAGGGCTGGAGTGAAGAGGGCGTATTGACCATCACCGGGATCGTGCTCGGAGCAGCGCTCATCATCGCCGCCATCCGCGCGATGTTCGGCGGTACCAAGAAAAAGAAATGAACCTAGTTGGTCAGGCCCCGGCTGCGTGCGAGCCGCTCGACATCGTCCTGAAGGGACTGCAGGCGCCCGAGCCGCGACTCAAACGATGAGGCGGCATCCTCGCTGGGCCGCATGCCCAGGATCGGGCCCATGATGTCGTCGGCCTTGCGCGCATAGTCGGCCTGCGCCGCCGCGATCGCGCTCGTCACCTCGGCCGAGAGCTCCTCGGGCGAGAGCCGCAGTGCTGAGGGCGCGATGCGAAGGTCTTTGACCGCGCCGGCGATGCCGGTCTTCGCCTTGACGTGTCCCTGCCGGGATGTGCCCTCGCCGACCTGCTGCGCGACTTCGCGCTGCATGCGCTCGATGCGCTCGATCTGCTCGGCGGCGTAGGCGGCCAGGCCTTCAACACTGTGGATTTCGGGCATGTCCGCAAGATTAGCGTTGGTGTCAAATCTAGCGAGATCGCGGCGGCAGGCGCGTCCGATTTGCGTGCCCGCGAGGCACCTTGCCAATGGGGTGCAACCACCGCCTTTAAGGCGATCTCGCCTCGCATTGCTTGCATGCGCCAGGATTACTGACATACTCACCCGGTGTCCACGCGCAGCTATCGCGACAGCATTGAGCCGGTGCTGCGGCCCGTGCTCCAGCCCGGCGAGACATTGCTGGCCGCGTCACCGTTGACCAAGGACCCCGGGACCACCGAGGATGTCTCGATCGCCGACGAGCTGAAAAACCTGCTGGATCCGACGCTCTACATCGGATTGGGTGCGCATCCCGGCAACCTGTTGCAGCAGGCCACCTTCGGCCGGGCGCTTGTCGGCCCGCCCGACAGCATCGCGGGCCGGCTGTTCTTCGCCGTCGACGGGGTCACCGCGCCGACACTCGCGGTGACCGATGCCGGGATCATCGCGTTCGACATCGCCATCAAGCCCAGGGGGCAGGGCTTCCTCCAGAAGATCTTCGGGGCCGTGGATCAGGTCGCCACGCAGATCTTCCGGGTGTCCCGAGGGAATGTCCTTGGGGCGCAAGCGGCTCCCCAGGGTGTACTGCGGCGGGGCCGCATTCTCGTCGCATTCGTCGATGGATCGGGGTGCGCGCTGGTGTGCGCGCCACCGTCACTGGCCGAGCCGGTCGTGGCGGCTTTAGCAGGAGGAAACAGCCGATGACGACACCGGTCAAGGTTCACCTTGACGCGATGACGAAGTACGCCGACGCGGCCGAGCGGCTTGGCGAAGACTTCGCGACCACCAGCCAGAAGCTCTACGACGCCGACGTGACCGAGGACAGCTTCGGCATGCTGCCCGAGTCCCGTGACACCGCAGAGGTTTATGAGCAGCGCACCACCGACGGGCTCGACGGCCTGAAGGCGTGTGAGGAGATCTTCGGCGCGCTGGGCGACGTCTTCCGCGACATCCGGCGCAGTTACGAGATGACCGACCGCACCCAGGCCCAGAAGATGGGAGGCTAGCCGATGGCGCGGGAGAGCGGTGCCGCACGCATCGAGGAATATTTGGGCCCGGCGGGCGCGGCCTACGGCATCATCAAGCCGATCGTCGAGTTCCTGGCCCACCCGCTCGACGCCGTCACGGGCGACCCCGAGCAGTTGCGCTCCAAGGCCGAGGCCTGGCGTCAGGCGGCCGACCAGGTGGAAGGGTTCGCGCAGCAGGAGCAGGTCGCCCGGCAGGGTCTTCTGGCCTATTGGGAGGGTGGCGCGGCGCAGGCCTTCAACACGGAGCTGGCCGAGATCAACCAGTGTCTCAAGGAGATGGCCACCCACTTCGACAGCACCGCCGAGCTGCTCGACAATTCGGCCGAGGGTGCGCAGCAGGCGCAGGAGCTGGTCGAGGACATCGTCAAAGAGCTGATCATTTGGCTGATCGGCACGATCATCATCGCGCTCGCCTCGGCGTGGATCACGGCTGGGCTGTCGGTCGCGGCAGGCGCGGCCGCGGGTGCGGTGGAGGCCGGGGTCGCGGGCACGCGCGCTGCACAGGTCGGGCTCAAGCTCGCCAACCTGCTGCGCAAGGTGGCCGAATTCCTCAAGAAGATGAGCGAGTTCGCCAAGATGTACAAGATTACGAAGATCCGCTCGGTGGGTGTGAGCCAATGGATGGGCGCCCGGTTCACCACCGCGGCGGGTGGCCAGCTCATCGCGACCAACTGGGTGCTCAAGCAGCCGCTCAACCCGGCCATCGAGGCGGGAGTCAACGCCGTCGCCGATTAGTGGCCGTGCGTGCTCTGGTTTCTTTTTGGCGTTGCCGTGATTTTGGCGCGGGTGATGTCGATCGCGAAGCGTTCGACATCACCCGTTGCGCTTTAAAGGATCGTCCAGGTGTCGCCGGAGTTGAGCAGGGCCGTGAGGTCCTGCTCCGGGTCACCGCTGGACTTCTCCTTGGCCTTGTCGACCTGACCGCGCACCAGCTCGTCGTAGGGCGTGCGCTGCACCGACCGGAACACGCCCACCGGCGTGTGGCGCAGGTCAGGCCCGGCGAGGCGGGACAGCGCGAACGCATATGCCGGGTCGTCGCGGTGCGCGTCGTGCACCAGCAACTCGGAACTGTCCACTGAGGACGTCTGCTCGACCGTGAGCCCGAAGCTGCCCGCCGGGTGCGTGACCGCGAACTGGCCCTCCTTGCCGAACGTCAGCGGCTGCCCGTGCTCGAGCCGGATCAGGTAGTCGTCGCGCGTCTCGGCGTCCTTCAACACCTCGAACGCGTTGTCGTTGAAGATGTTGCAGTTTTGGTAGATCTCAACGAACGCCGACCCCTGGTGCTCGGCCGCCGCACGCAGCACGCCGGTCAGGTGCTTGCGGTCGGAGTCGATGGTGCGGGCGACGAACGACGCCTCGGCCCCGAGCGCGAGCGAGATCGGGTTGAACGGGTAGTCCGCCGAACCGGCCGGCGTCGACTTCGTGATCTTCCCCACCTCGGACGTCGGCGAGTATTGCCCCTTGGTCAGGCCGTAAATCTTGTTGTTGAACAACAGGATCTTGACGTTGATGTTGCGCCGCAACGCGTGGATCAGATGGTTGCCGCCGATCGACAGCGCGTCGCCGTCGCCCGTGACCACCCACACCTGCAGATCGGGCCGCGAGACGGACAGGCCGGTCGCGATCGCCGGCGCGCGCCCGTGGATCGAGTGCATGCCATAGGTGTTGAGGTAGTAGGGGAAACGCGACGAGCAGCCGATGCCCGACACGAACACGATGCGCTCGCGCGGCACCCCTAGCTCGGGAAGGAAGCCCTGCATCGCGGCGAGAATCGCGTAGTCACCGCAGCCGGGGCACCAGCGCACCTCCTGGTCGGACTTGAAGTCCTTGGCCGACAGCTGAAGGGGAGCACTAGGCATTCTTGATCACTTCCTCGAGCATGGACTCCAGCTGGCTGGAGGTGAAGGGCATGCCGCGAACCTGGTTATAAGAAACGACATCTATCAGGTACCGCGCGCGGAGCACGTGAGCGAGCTGCCCGAGATTCATTTCCGGCAGCACGACCTTGTCGTAAGCGCGCAGCACCTCGCCGAGGTTGGCGGGCAGCGGGCTCAGGTGGCGGATGTGCGCCTGCGCGATGTTGAGCCCGCGCTGGCGCAACGCCCGGCTGGCCGCGCCGATCGGCCCATAGGTCGACCCCCAACCCAGGACCAGGACGTTGGCCGACTCCGACGGGTCTTCGACCTCCAGGTCGGGCACGTCGATGGCTTCGATGCGGGCCGCGCGTGTGCGCACCATGAAGTCGTGGTTGGCCGGGTCGTAGGAGATGTCGCCGGTCTTGTCCGCCTTTTCCAGGCCGCCGATGCGGTGCTCGAGTCCTGCCAGCCCGGGCGGCGCCCACGGGCGGGCCAGCGTCTGCGGGTCGCGCAGATAGGGGTAGAACTTGCCGTCCTCGCCGTTGGGGCCGCCCGCAAACGACACCTGCAGGTCGGGCAGGTCGGCGACCTCGGGCAGCAGCCACGGCTCGGAACCGTTGGCGATGTAGCCGTCGGAGAGAATGATCACAGGGGTGCGGTAGGTGAGCGCGATCCGGCACGCCTCGATGGCCGCGTAGAAGCAGTCGGCGGGCGACTGCGGTGCGACCACGGCCACGGGCGCCTCGCCGTGCCGGCCGAACAGGGCCATGTTGAGGTCGGCCTGCTCGGTCTTGGTGGGCATGCCGGTCGAGGGGCCGGCCCGCTGCACGTCGACGATCACCAGGGGGAGCTCGAGGGCGACCGCGAGCGAGATGGTCTCGCCCTTGAGCGCCACGCCCGGCCCGCTGGTCGTCGTGATGCCGAGCGCACCGCCGTAGGCGGCGCCCAGGGCGGCACCGATCGCGGCGATCTCGTCCTCGGCCTGCATCGTGGTGACACCGAGCTTCTTGTGCTTGCTGAGCTCGTGCAGGATGTCGCTGGCGGGCGTAATCGGGTATGCGCCAAGGAAAACGGGAAGCTTGGACCGGACGCCGGCGGCCACGAGACCCAGGGCGAGTGCCGTGTTGCCGGTGATATTCCGGTAATTGCCCGCCTTCATCTGCGCGGGCTTGACCTCATAGCGCACCGAGAAGCCCTCGGTGGTCTCGCCGAAGCTCCACCCGGCCGAGAACGCGGCCTTGTTTGCGGCGACCAGCTCGGGACGGGCGGCGAACTTGCGCTCCAGGAACGTCATCGTCGACTCGTAGGGGCGAGAGTAAAGCCAGGACAGCAGGCCCAGGGCGAACATGTTCTTCGCGCGCTCGGCGTCCTTCTTGCTGATCGGGTGGTCCTCCAGCGCCTTGAGCGTCATGCTCGTCAGCCCGACGGTGTGCACGTCGTAGCCCGCGAGGCTCTCGTCCTCCAGCGGGTTGGCCGCGTAGCCCACCTTTTGCAGGTTGCGCTTGGTGAACTCATCGGTGTTGACGATGATCGTCGCGCCCTTGCGCAGCTCGGCCAGGTTGGCCTTGAGCGCGGCGGGGTTCATCGCCACCAGAACGTTGGGGGTGTCTCCGGGGGTGAGGATGTCGTAATCGGCGAACGCCACCTGGAAGCTCGAGACGCCCGGCAGCGTGCCGGCAGGCGCGCGGATCTCGGCCGGGAAGTTGGGCAGGGTGGAGATGTCGTTGCCGAGCTGGGCTGTCTCCGACGTGAATCGGTCGCCCGTGAGCTGCATGCCATCACCTGAATCACCGGCGAACCGGATCACGACTCGATCCAGCTGGTGGACATGCTTGGGGACGGTCATCGGGACTCCGACCTCCTTAGAAAGCGTCTTCGAGGCAAGCCTACGTCGGAGGTAGGGAATGCCGCTTGCCGGACCCTAGTGTGTGCGCCACATGACTCCGCGTCTACCCCTATCGATGCGTGCTATAGCTTTGGTTAACTCCTTTCAGCCTTACCCCCGAGGTTGAAAGGAATTGTCATGAGGCGATTCTTGATCGTCTTGCTCGGCACCGCCACCGCGATCTCCTTCTTCCCAGCCAGCGTGGCCTATGCGGCCACGGTCACGGTGGACAACGCCGACCCCGGATTCATTGCCAGCGCGAACTGGGGCACGTCCACGTGGTCCGCGCAGCGCCACGGCGCCGACTACCGGTTCGCCACGCCCAACACCACGGCAAGCGATGTGTCGTGGTTCAGAGTCGCCGTCCCGTCAGCCGGGAGCTACACGGTCGAGGTGTGGTATCCAGCAGACGCCGGATACAACGACTCGACGCCGTTCGTCGTGGCCGCCAGTGGCGGAAACCAGACGATCCGGGTCAACCAGCGCGTCAACGGTGGTCAATGGGTCGGGCTCGGCAGCTTCTCCCTCGCCGCGGGCGACTACAACGTCGTCGGCGTGAGCCGGTGGACCAGCGGCACCGGCTACGTGATCGCCGACGCGGTCCGCATCACGACAGCCGCGCCGCCGGCCGCGGTCGCGCTCCCGTTGCCGCGCGGCGCGCTGCCGCGCACCGAATACGACGACCCGCACCACGACTACGCGGCCATCGACCTGCCGGTCCCGACCGGAACGGCCGCCTATGCCGCCCGCGCCGGGACAGTGGTGAGAATCGATGACAGCCTCTGTGGCATCGGCATCAATTTGACCGGTACCGACGGAGCCGTCTACACCTACTGCCACTTCAGCGCGTGGTCCGTCGCGGACGGGGCCACCGTGACCGCGGGGCAGCGCATCGGCTCCACGGGCAACACCGGCAACTCCACCGGACCGCACCTGCACTTCGGCATCCGTACCGGCTCGACCCGGCGATGCCCGCAGAGCTGGCTGCTCGCCGTGTACGACGGCGTCGCGCCGCCGGCCGCATCCAGCCTGCCGACGTCGGGCTGCACCTACTAACTAACTAACTAACGGGCCGCCCCGGACGGCGACGGCGTCGCCGACGCGGGCGGCCTCGCCACCAGCTGGTCATTGACCAGCTGGTATTCAATGAGGTCTGGCGCGCCACCGGGGTCAAGGTTCGTGATCATGACGCCGTCCCGCACGACCTGTTCCACCCGGTAGGTCCAGCCAGTCCGTGAGCTCAGCGCGGTGAAGGCCATCCACCCGGAGCCCGAGCGCTCGAACACCACCATCGCGTTGGATTTGGCGCAGCCGATCGCGACAAGGAGGTAGGGCCGCCCGGCCTGGCCCAGCTCGGCGTAGATCGATTCATACCCGCTGAACGAGACATGCCAGGTGTACTTCATCTTGTCGGTGGTGACGAGCTCCGGATCGGCCTTGTTCACCACGGGCGGACTGCCGGTCGGGCATGCGAGCTGCTGCACCACTCCGGTCACATCCAGCTTGGTGATGCGCGGATATTCGCCGCCGGTGTCGATCTGGTCGAAAGCGGCACCGTTCCAGCGCCAGCCATCCACCCGGCCGAACTCGTATTTCCACTGGACCCCCGAGGACTCGTGCGGGCGGGCGTCCACATACAGCACGCCGTCCCCGATCCAGGCATTCATGATCGTTGAGCTGTCCCGGCCGGCCCAGCCCAGTGCGTGCAACCCGTCGTCACGCCGCTCCACCACCAGCATCGTTGACACCCGGTCGTCGCTCTGCTCGCCGGCCGAGCACATCACGATGAGCGCGGCCTCGGCACGCCCGTCGCCGGTCAGGTCGCCGATCGCCACGTCGGCCGGGCGATAGTGAGCCTTCGGCCAGGAGCCTTCCGGCCCGGTGACCCAATCCTGCCCGTCGAAGGCGAACGTGACCCGCCCGGTCGGGCAGCCGGGGCGCGCGACGTCGACCGTGATGGTCGCGGCGCCCCAATTGACGCCGGCAATGGGGTCGGGAGTGGGCGAGGGCGACACGGCCGGGGTCGGCGAACTCACCGGGGGCGGCGGCGTTTGGTCGATGGGCACGAAACGCATGCCCACGAGGCCGCCGAAGATCACCAGTGCGAGCGTGCTCGTGGCCGTCGCGATGCGTGCCCGCTGCCGCCTGCCCGCTCGATCGAGGACCTCCTGCGTGGGCGGGGTGGCGACCGCCCCGCGCACGTCGACGCGCAGGTCGTCGGCCAGGGCGGCCCGCGCCCGGTGCAGCCACGACTTCACCGTGCCGACCGGCACGTCGAGCTGCTCGGCGACCTCGTTGACGGGCATGTCCATCAGGTGGTGCAGGACGACCGCGCGCCGCTGCGCTGCCGGGAGCTTGCGCAGCGCGGCCACGACCGCCACATGATCGGGGTTGACGGCCGGCACGGGCTCGGGCTCCCGCTGGCGCACGAGATGTGCGGCCGCCACGCGCAGCCGGCGCCACCGCGAATGTGCCAGGTTGGTCGCGACGCGCCGCACCCACGCCACCGGGTTGTCGTAGGTGGACACCTCGCGCCAGCGCAGCCACGCGCGGCAGAACGCCTCCTGCGCGATGTCCTGTGCCTCGCCGAGATCAGCGGTGAAGCCGTAGGTCATCGCGACCGTGTCGCCGAAGTGGGCCTCATAGAAGAGGTCGAAATCGCCTACAAGGTCCGAAGAGGCCACCGAAGTCATGCAGCATCACACTCTCGGCCGGGGGGTCCGGTTGCACTAGTGTGACCAATTGTGGATGAGTACCTGGACTCGTACGCACCCGTAGCCCTGTTGGCGCTGGTCGGCGTGCTCATCGTGGGCGGCGGCTTCTTCGCCAACCGGCTGCTGCGCCCCCGGCGCCCCAACGAGGCCGCCGGCAAGCGTGACACTTACGAGTGCGGGTTGGATCCTGTGCCCGGCGGTTGGGCGCAGATGCACATCCGGTATTACCTTTATGCCTACCTATACGTGCTATTCGCTGTCGAGGCGGTGTTCCTTTTCCCATGGGCGCTGGTCTATCTCAAGGCGGGCCTCGCGGTGATCGTGGAAATGGCGATCTTCATCGGGGTCCTGGCATTGGGCCTGCTCTATGCGTGGCGCAAGCGCGCCTTGACATGGCAGTAGGGTTTTTCGCATGAACCTGCTGCTGCTTCTCGTCATCGCGGTGACCGTCGGCGCGGTGGTGTTCGGGGTGATGACACTGGTCACGGGCGGAGACCCGGGGCTCAAGCCGGTCGAGCCGGACAGCCAGGCCCGGCCGCTGCCGGGCGACCGTCCCCTGGCCGAGTCCGACGTGAGCCGCGTGACCTTCGATGTGGCGCTGCGCGGATACCGGATGGGCCAGGTCGATCAGACGCTGCGCCGGGTCGCCTACGACATCGGCTACAAGAGCGAGCTGATCCAGGTGCTCGAGGCCGAGATCGTCGCGCTGCGCGAGGGCCGGCTCGAAGACGCCGACGTGCTCGCGTCCGCTCGCGCCGCCGCGCTTCGTGGGCCGATCGCCCCGGATCCGCTGATCGACATGACGATGACCGAGGTGCCACCCGAGGAGCCCGACCACGAGACGGACATCCACGTCGTCGGGGTGGAAGATGTCCAGGGCGTCGACGCGCAAGACGTGCCGGCCGATGAGACGGCAGTGGACGAGGCAGCGGTCAAGAAGGTCTCATGACCGATCCGGCCATACCCGGCACCGGTGAGGTGACGGCGACGGTGATCGTCGGTGCGCCCGCGAGGAAGGTGTTCGACGCCTTCACCGCGTGGGAGCGGCAGGGTGAGTGGATCCCGTTCACCCAGGTGCGCCTGGTCTCCGGCGACGGCGGCGAGGGCAGCGTGATCGAGGCCGTGACCTCGGTGCGCGGGGCCTCGCTGCGTGACGAGATGCGGGTCGAGAAGCTCGACCCGCCCTACGAGGTGCGGGTCGTGCACTTCGGCAAGGTGCTGCGCGGGCCGGGCGTCATGCGGTGCACGGAGCTCGGCTCGGGGCGCACGCAGGTTGTCTGGCACGAATGGTTCCACCTGCCGGGCGGGGTGGCGGGGCGGATCGCGTGGCCGCTGCTGTGGCCGGGCTCCAAGTTTGGCCTCACCCAGGCGCTGAAACGGTTTGCCCGGCTGGTCGAGACCGGTCACCTTCCGTAGCCCCACCTGCCCTGGCGGCCCAGCCGGGCCCCTTGAGCAGGTGGTTGAGGCGGTCCCGCCAGCGTTTGGCGTGCCTGACATCGCGGGCGATGGCGGCGTATTCGTGGTAGGCCACGCGCAGCGGGTTGTGGGTGTCGATGTTCTTCGTCAGGCCGTAGACGACCCGCTCCGCCTCGGGCGTGAAGGTACCGAAAAGACGATCCCAGATGATCAAAACACCGCCGAAGTTCTTGTCGAGGTATCCGCCCTGCGCCCCGTGATGGACGCGGTGATGCGACGGGGTGTTGAACGCGAACTCGAACCAGCGCCACATCTTGCCGATGCGCTCGGTGTGAATCCAGAACTGGTACACGAGATTGATCGACCCGCAGAAGGCGATGACGCCCGGATGGACGCCGGCCGCGGCCATCGGCAGATAGAACAGCCAGCTCGTGAAGCTGGTCCAGGGTTGTCGTAGGGCTGTGGAAAGGTTGAACCGCTGCGACGAGTGGTGCACGACGTGGCAGGCCCAGAGCACGCGGATCATGTGGTGGCTCCGGTGCGACCAGTAGTAGCAGAGGTCCTGCGCCAGGAGGAAGGCAGGTAGCGCGGCCCAACTGAATTCGATGCGCAACGGTGTGATCGTGTAGACGGCCGCCGTGCCGGCGATGGTGATGAGCCGTCCCCAGAAGACATCCCACACCAGGCTCCCCAGGCCCATGGAGATGCTGGTGGTGGCGTCCTTGGCGGTGTAACCGAGCTCATCGTCGTCGCCATGCAGGCGATAAGAGACGATCTCCATCACCAGGAGCAGGATAAAGGCGGGGATCGACCAGAGCACGACGTCGGGGAAGCTCATAACGTGGAAGGTATTTACATATGACCGGGCTGGCAATAGGTGCCGACGGGCTCGCCCGCTGCTCATGGGCGGTGGGCATCCCGATCTACGAGGACTACCACGACCGGGAGTGGGGGCGTCCGGTGCGCGACGACGACGCCCTGTTCGAGAAGATATGCCTGGAGGCGTTCCAAAGTGGACTGTCCTGGATCACCATCCTGCGCAAGCGGCCCGCGTTCCGGGCGGCGTTCGCCGGGTTCGACCGGGCCAAGGTCGCGACGTTCGACGAGTCCGACATCGCGCGTCTGATGGAAGACCATGGCATCGTGCGTAACCGTTCGAAGATCGAGGCGACCATCCACAACGCGCGGATAGCGCAGGACCTGGCACTGTCCGACCTGCTGTGGTCGTTCGCCCCGGCCGCACGCCCGCGCCGCACGGCCATCCCGGCGACCACACCCGAGTCCGTGGCGATGGCCAAGGATCTGAAAAAGCGCGGCTTCAAGTTCGTCGGCCCGACCACCGCCTACGCGCTCATGCAGGCCACGGGCATGGTCGACGACCACCTTCCGGGCTGTTCGGCGGAGGCCGTGGCGTGGACGTGAAGCAGTGGCTGGTCAGCGTGGCACTGCCGATCGAGGCGGAGTCGGCGGAGGAGGCGGTGCGCGAGTTCTGGCGATACGTGCAGGAGCTGGGGGCCGACGAGCTGCCCGCATACGTGTGGCGGCCCGGCGCCGAGCTGGCCCTGGCGGCCTATGTGGCCGACGGCCCGGCGCCGCTCGACCCCGAAGACGACTGACGCGGCCCGCCAACCACGCGGCGCGGCCCGCCAACCACGCGGCGCCCGCTGATACGGCGCGGCCCGATCGATGACGCGATGACACGGGATGACACGGGATGGCTGGCGGCGTGCCTCGCGGCGCCGCTGGCGGCGTGGGCGTGGAGGGGCTGGCGGGGCGTGGTGCCGGCGCTGGCCGTGCGGTTTATGCGCCGGTGAAGGTGGGCTTCTGCTTGTTGACGAAGGCCAGCGTCGACTCGCGATGGTCGGCGGTGCCACCACACACGGCCTGCGCCTGGGCCTCGACCTCGAGCGCCTCGGCCAGGTCGGTGCTCGCGCCCTGCAGCAGCTCGCGCTTGATCTGTCCATAGGCGACGGTCGGGCCCGCGGCCAGGCGGGCGGCGAGCTCCTGCGCCGCGGGCAGGACCTGCTCGTCGTCCTCGACCAGCCTGGTGAGCAGGCCGAGGCTCGCGGAAAGAGCCGCGTTCACCGGCTCGGCGAGCATGAGCAGCTCGGTGGCCTTGGCGTGCCCGATCAGCCGTGGCAGGGTCCACGACG
This sequence comes from Allorhizocola sp., assembly GCA_044869915.1. Taxonomy (GTDB): domain Bacteria; phylum Actinomycetota; class Actinomycetes; order Mycobacteriales; family Micromonosporaceae; genus Allorhizocola. The sequence goes on along the minus strand of JBIOYB010000062.1, from coordinate 4,062 downwards.
CGCCGGTGTCGGCGGCGAGACCGACCCGGGCAAACGCCATCAGAAACGACGTGCCAGGCCCGCCGATCCGGAAGTCGGCCAGCAGGGCAAGGGACGCACCGGCTCCCGCCGCCGCGCCGCGCACGGCGGCGACGACCGGCTTCGGCAGCTGGGCCAGGCCCAGCGCGACCGGGTTGTAGTGCCGCACCACGGTGTCCAGCGGCGCGGGCCCGTCCATCGAGGCGACGTGCTCGCGCAGGTCCTGCCCGACGCAGAAGGCCCGCCCGGCGCCCGCGAGCACGACGGCCCGCACACCGGCGTCGTCGCGCACCTGCGCGATCACCGCCGCCAGCGCCTCCTTGAGTTCCACATTGAGCGAGTTCAGCGAGTCGGGCCGGTTGAGCGTGATCGTGGCGACGCCCGCGTCGCGGGTCAGCAACAGCGAATCAGACATTGTGCCCTTACTCCTTGTCGGCGAGACACTGGTCAACATAGCGGTCGGCGGCCGGGCGCAGCCGGTCGGCGTGCCGGTCGAAGAACGAGGCCGCGGCCGTGCCCGGCCACGGGTCGGGAAGCAGCGACAGTGGTAATTGTGGATCCCGGAACAGGAACGCGCGCCACTCGTGCACGAGCCGGCTGCGCGCCGCATAGGCGACCTCGTCGGCGTCGGTGTCGGAAACCTGCCGCACAACGGGGGTCATCCGCTCGATGAAGTCGGCGTAGGAGGCGCCGATCGCCGCGACGTCCCACGCGCGGCCGACCATCACCCTGGCGCCCGCCGCCCCTCCGGCGTGAACCGCGGAGAAGCGCTCGTACTGCGTACCCCCCAAAAAATCGGCAATCTCACCTGCCGGCCGGGCGGCGACCCAGACCGTCGAATCGATCCGCCCATAGCCCAGGAAGGTCAGCGTGCCGGCCAGCCGCTCGCGCTCCGGCCTGGACGTGGGATTCGTCACGATCAGCAGGTCGAACCGGCCATCCCAGGCCGGCTGGTTTGTCCGGTAGATCCGGGCGGCGGCGTCCTCGAGGCGCACGGCGGCCCGCGCGGTGAGCCGGTAGCCGGGCCCGGAGGCGGTGCGCACGGGCGCCAGCCAGCCCTGACGCACCATCCGGGAGATCGCCGTGCGCACGGCGGGCGCGGCGATCCCGAGCGGCGCGAGCAGCCGGATGAGCGCCGCGACCGGCGCTTCACCGCCACGCCGGCGCAGGTGATCACCGTAGACGTCGAAGAGCGCCGAACGGGCCTGCATGAGGGGAGATTGTGACAGATGTGACCCCGCCAGGCGAGAAGATGTCACAACGTAACCGGCCCGGTTTGGGCTTCGAGTGGTCCATCAGGGAAAATCATTGATTGGCACCCCGATGCGGCCGACCCAAACCGCGCCGAGGGTGGCCAGTTCTTTCGAGAGGCCGGAAACAAGCTTCGCGCAGAACAGGGCGGAATATACCGCGCTGGTCTGGGTGCGAGTCTGAGGGGAGACATAAATGGCGGCGATGAAGCCGCGGACGGGCGACGGTCCGCTGGAGGTCACCAAAGAGGGTCGGGGCATCGTCATGCGGGTCCCGCTCGAGGGAGGCGGCCGTCTCGTCGTGGAGATGACTCCGGACGAGGCCACGGCGCTCGGCGAGGCGTTGAAGACCGCCGTCGGATAGACCTTGCAGCGCTCGCGTGCGCTTTGCCCCGGGGTGCCTCAAGGCGCCCTGGGCAAAGTAAGGTCGGTCAAGACCACTTCGCTACGGGCCTCACACTGCCCTGGAAGGGGCGGTGGCGGGCGCGAAGCTCCGGTTCACTTCGTGACAGGGCGGTTAGATGATCTCGGTGCGGCTGAGCATTCCGCAGGGTGCGGGAAACGAGCCGGTGGGAGTGCTGGCTTACCCCGTGCCGGCAAACCAGGTTGACGAGGCACCCTGGTCTGACGAGATCGCCGCATTCGCCGCGGAGGTCGAGCACAGCGGCAAGCCCGGCCAGGTGGAGACGCTTACCCGCCCGCTGCGCGACCCGTCCCGCGTGCTCCTGGTCGGCATCGGCATGGGCGACGAAAACAGCTGGCGCAAGGCCGGCGGCGCCCTCGCCCGTGCGGCACGCGACGCCGTGGTGACCCTGCGACCGCCCGCAGGCTTCACCGATTCGGCGCTACGCGGCCTGGCCGAAGGGATTTGGCTGGGCCAATACTCCTTCCGGATGCGCGACAACAAGCCCGCCGAGACGATCAAGCTGCGGGAGCTCATCGTGCTCGCCGAGCCGACGCCCGAGCTGGACCGCGCGCTGGAGACGGCCCGCATCGTGGCCGAGCACATCAACTTCGCCCGCGACCTGACCAACACCCCGTCGTTGATCAAGACGCCGGAGTGGTTCATCGAGCAGGTCCGCGAGCAGGGTCTGCCGCCGAGCGTGACGCTGACCGTGCGGGAGCCGGCCGACCTCGCCGAGGAGGGGTTCGGCGGCATCCTCGCGGTGGGCGGCGGTTCGGCTCGCGGCCCGCGCCTGCTCGAGGTCAGCTACCGTCCGCCCGCCGACACGACAGATCATGTGGTGCTGGTCGGCAAGGGCATCACCTTCGACACCGGCGGCGTGGATATCAAGCCCGTCGAGGGCATGCAGTTGATGCGCAAGGATATGGGCGGCGCGGCCACCGTGGTCGCTGCGACCCTCGCGGCTGCCAGGCTTTCTTATGCGGTACGGATCACAGCCCTCGCCCCGCTGGCGGAAAACATGCTCTCGGGCAGCGCGTGGCGCTCCGGAGACGTCGTGCGCCACTACGGCGGCCTGACGTCCGAGGTGCACAGCACCGACGCCGAGGGCCGGGTCGTGCTGGCCGACGCGCTCGCCTACGCGGTGTCCAATCTCGACCCCAGCGTGCTGGTCGATCTGGCCACGCTGACCGGTGCGTCGCGGGTCGCGCTCGGCAAGACCACGGCCGCCCTGTTCAGCGACAACGACGACCTCGCGGCCGCGCTGCAGGAGGCGTCCGCGGCGGTGGGCGAAAATGTGTGGCGCATGCCGCTGGCCGACGAATACATGAAGGACGTCGCGGCCGAGATCGCCGACCTCAACAACGCGGCGGGCAGCCCGGGCGCGATCACGGCGGCGCTCTATCTGCGCGAGTTCGCCGGCCCGATGCGCGACCGCTGGGCGCACATCGACATGTCCGCGCCGTCGTGGTCGGGCGAAAACGACGGCGACGTGCGCAAGGGCGCAACCGGTTGGGGCGTCAGGACTCTCGTCCGCTGGCTTTCGCGCCGCACAAGCTAACCGTTTGGCGGGATTTTGCCCGCGATCCGATAACGGGACTGACAGGGGTGCCCCAGGGCGGCTAGGTTCACCTGGCTCGACCGTGCCCGGGGAGGAACCGATTTCGATGTCAGATCCGCCTTTTGTGTATGCCCCACCACCGCCATTGCTGCCACCACTGCCACCGCCGCCACGGAGGCGGCGCGGGCGGACGGTGTTTCTCGTGCTCACGATTCTAGTCCTATTTGGATTGTCGAGCGCGCAGGCGTTCCTGGTGTACAAGCTCACTCGCGAGCTCGACCAGACACGCGCCCAGGCACGCGCCGACCGCGTGGCGGCAAGCGCCGAGGTCGAGGCCGTGGCCAGCCGCGTCGCCGAGCTCGAGCGGGCCGCGTTCCGCCCCGACCGGATCGCCGAGGCCGCGCTGCCCAGCGTCTTCCGGGTCAAGGCGGGACAGGCGTCGGGCACCGCGTGGGCAGTGGGCAAGCCCAGGGCCGACGGCGGCGCCAACATGTTCACCAACTTCCACGTCGTGGAGACGTTCTGGAACACGGGTGGGCGCTCCGTGAGCCTCGAGCACAGGCAGCAGCTGTACAAGGCGACCATCGTCAAGGTGGACAAGGACCTCGACGTGGCGCACCTGGAGACCGACGGCAAGTTTCCCGGCCTGACGATCTCGCCAACCGAGGTGCGGCCGGGTCAGCCGATCGTCGTGGTGGGCGCGGCGCTCGGCCTGGACAACTCCGTCACCACCGGCGTGGTCAGCAACGCGACGCGTCGGCTCGAGGGCGACAGCAATACCTACGTGCAGTTTGACGCGCCCATCAACCCGGGCAACTCCGGTGGCCCGG
>JBIOYB010000061.1:0-5502 GCA_044869915.1 Allorhizocola sp. | reverse complement strand
GGTCTTGTCGGCGATGCGCTTGTCGGCGAGGACTCCGGCCGCGTGTATGAGTCCGGTGATCTGTCCCCATTCCTGGCGCACGCGGGCAAGCTCGCAGTTCAGAGCCGTGAGGTCCGTGATGTCGAGCGCGGCATAGCGCACCGTGGCTCCGGCCCGCTCGAGATCGGCGAGCGTCGCGCGTACCTCTCGGCCGGCGAGAATCGTGCGGGCTTGAGTGGCCAGTTGTGACGGGGTCGATGCCGTGTTGCCGTCCGAACGCCCCCGTGCGGCCAGCACGCGGGTCAGCGATGGCTCATCGTGGGCTGAGGCCAGGAAGTCGGGTTCGTCGGCGAGCGCGGTGCGTCCGACGAGCAGCATGCGTGGCTGGCCCGCCGCCGCCAGCGAGAGCAGCGCGGCAGCGGTGACGCCACGTGCGCCGCCGGAGATCACGAGGACCGAGTCGCGAGTGATAGGCAGGTCGAGCGCGGGTGTTGGTGTGGACTCGCTGTCGGCCAGAGTCCACCGTGTCCCGTCGGCGCGCAGGCCCACGTCGAGCGTGGACCCGCCGGTCAGCAGCTCGTCAACGATGGCAGCGGCAACGGCGTCAGAACTGCGGTCGCCGCGATGACAATCGATGGCCTTGACCGCGGCCAACGGCCACTCCTTCGCGGCGGTCCTGGCAAGCGCCGCCAGACCGCCGAGCCAGGCCCGCTGTGGATCGGGGTCTTCCAGCCCGAAGCAGCCGCCGGTGTCCTGTACGGTCACGAATACGCCGCCGCGCTCCCCCATGCTGGCCGCCACCCGGCGAGCTGCTTGGAAAGCGGCCCGGCTCACTGCGCCGGCTAGCTCGGGGTCTGATTCGGGTACCAGTCCGCCCAGCAGAATCACGCCCCACGCATCGCGCGAGGGCGTGTCGTCGACCGTGGCGGTGATGCCGTGCGCATCGAGCTGAGAGACCACGGCCGGTGCGAGTCCACTACCGGCGTCGACGACGGTTATCGGTCCGTCTCTGAGGCCCGCCAATGCCAGCCCGCATGCCGGCGCGGCGATCGGCCTGACCTGTAATCGGCGTACCACCACCGCAGGGCTCTGATCTCCGGTTGCGGTATCCGCGACGGTCGGCACCGCGCTGTCGTCGGTGGCACGGCGCATGACCTCATCCAGCGTGCGAGCCTGGAAGAGCTGAGCCATCTGCGGAGAATCGGTCGGCGGCAGGCCCTCGGCCCGCTGGCGGACCGCCGCGAAAATCTCGACCTTCTTGATCGAGTCGATGCCGAGATCGGTCTCCAGGTCCATGCCACCGTTGAGCATGTCCACCGGGTAGCCGGTCTTATCGGCGACGACAGAGAGCAGCAGCTCGAGACTCACTGGTTCGGTAGCCGTCGCAGCCGCAGCGGGCGGCGGCTCGGGACCGTGCTTCTGCGGGATCGGCGGCTCGGGACCGTGCTGCTGTCGGATCGGCGGCTCGAGGACCGGTGGCTGAATCATCTGCGGCGCGGGTACCGGGGGCATGAGGGCAGGTGCCGGGGCCATCTGCGGTAGAGGCGGAGGCTGCCCGGTGAATGCGGCGAACGTGTTCTCGGCCATCTGGAGGAATGCCTGGTGGGAGTCGGCGAGAACGCGCTGGAAATGCATGTGCGCCTCGGCGGTCTGGCGCTGCATCTCCTGCACTGCGGCCAGCCACTGGGCGCCGGGATCGGGCTCGGTCATGGGGGCGGCGGGCTCCTGACGGGTCGGGGTGGGGATGACGTGCGCGGGACGCGTTCGTGACGGGCGGAGAGGCTTCGGTGCGGGAGGCGGGGTGTAGCCCGATCCGTCGACGCGCACGGACATTCGAGGCCGCTCGGCGCGTGCCGCGCGCATCGAATGACAGTCCTGCCACAACGTCGTCAGATCCATCGGCACGCCATGCACCGCCAGACGGCCGAGGGCTTCGTGCCACGCGGTCACGCCATTTCGGCCGCGCCTGTCCAGGCTGACCGCCACGTGATCGCGGTTGCCGATAATCTGTCCGATCAGTCCGGTGAGCGCGGATCCGGCGCCTACCTCGATGAAGGTCCGCACACCGTCGGCGTACATCGCTTCGATCTGGTCGAGGAACCTGACCGGTGCGGCGGGGTGCTTGGCGAGCATGCGGCGGATCGCGTCGGGTCCACGGCTGTAGATCTCCGCATCGGCGTTGCCGTAGACATCGATACGCGGCGCGGTCAGCTCGAGCTTCTCCAGAAAGTCACCCAGCGGCTCCACAGTGGAGCGAGCCAGAGGGCTGTGAAACGCCGCGGACACGGCAAGGCGCCGTGCGGTGATTCCAGCCGCGGACAGCCGCTCGTGCAGCGCCTCGATCGCCCGCACGGTACCTGAGACGACGGTCTGCCGCGGTGCGTTGACATTAGCGACCCAGAGGTCTGCGATGGTCGATTCCTCGAGCGCCGACGTGACGGTTGCCGTATCGGCGCCGATCGCGAGCATCGTGCCCGGCTCGGCGTCGATCCGCGCCAGCAGTTCGCCCCGGTACCGCGCCAACCGCAGCAAGCTCTCGGCGTCTATGGCACCGGCCGCGTGCAGCGCGACCAGCTCACCGAGGCTGTGGCCGGCTGCGCAGTCGGGCTCGACGCCGATCGACGTGAGCAGAGCGAGCAGGGACAGGCTGTGTGCGGCCAGCGCCGGCTGCGCCCAACACGTGTCGGTAAGCCGAAGTTCCTGCGCTGCGCGCTGCTCGTCGGTGAAGACCGGTGGCGGGAAGACGATGTCGTTGAGCGCCCGCTCCCCCAGATCGAGACCCGCCGCCGTGTCCCACACGTTCTGCGCCGCGGGGAGGGCCATGGCGATGTCGCCGCCCATCCCGACGTATTGCGACCCCTGCCCAGGGAAGACAAACGCGATCCGGCCCGGGTCGGCGGGTCCGTGGTCGTAGAAGACGCCACCGGGAAGGGCGAACGGCGCGTCGGGCTGCCGACCGACCATCGCGGCGGCGCGGTCGAGTTTCTCGCGCAGGTCGCCCGCATCGCTCGCGACCACGGCCAACCGGTACGGCTGGCCAAGGTCGAAGTCCCGCTGCGATTCGAACGCCGACTCGGCCAGGGACGGGGCGTCGAGGTGGCGTGGGCGCAGGTCCTGGGGTGAGTCGGCGCTGAAGAGGAGAAGTTCGCTCGCGGCGGCTCGGACGCGCGCCGCGGAACGATCCCGGTACTCCTCGAGCACGACGTGATAGTTGGCTCCACCGAAACCGAAACTCGACACCGATGCCCGGCGTGCGTGATCCGCGCGACGAGTCCACGGGCGCGCGGCCGTATTCAGGTAGAAGGGGCTGCTCTCGATTCCGAAGGCGGGATTGGGCTTGCGCACCTTGATGGTCGGGGGCAGCACACACTGGTGCAGAGCCAGCACAGCCTTGATCAGCCCGGCGGCTCCCGCTGCGGCCTTCGTGTGGCCGATCTGGGATTTGACGGTACCCAGCGCGCACCATCCGCTGTCCGGCCGTCCGGTCTCGCCGAAGACATGTCGTAGGGACTCGAATTCGGCGGCGTCTCCGGCGCGGGTCGCGGTGCCGTGTGCCTCCACCAGCTCCACCGTGTCGGGGCCGTATCCGGCGGCCTCGTACGCGCGCCGCAGGGCTCGCACCTGGCCCCGAGGCATCGGCGCGTAGATGGCACCACCCTTACCGTCAGAGGAGGTTCCCAGCCCGCGGATCACTGCGTAGATCCGGTCGCCGTCCCGCTCGGCGGCGTCCAGGCGCTTGAGCCCCAGCATCGCCAGGCCCTCGCCGAGCAGCGTGCCATCGGCGTCCTCGGAGAACGGGCGCGCGTCGCCGGTCGGGGACAGGGCCGGAGTCTTGCTGAAGCACACGTACATCAGTGGGTTGTTGGTCGCGTCGACCCCTCCGGTGACGACCAGGTCCGCCTTGCCCAGCGCCAGCTCGTTCACCGCGGCCGACACCGCCGCGAGTGAGCTGGCGCAGGCGGCGTCGACGGTGCAGTTAGTGCCGTGCAGGTCGAGGCGGTTCGCGATCCGGCCGGCCACCACGTTGGAGAGCAGGCCCGGGAACGAATCCTCCTGCCACGGTATGTACTGCTCGGCGATCCGGTCGCAAACTTCTTGCGCTTGGGCTTCCTCGATCCCCTGCTCGCGCAGGGCTTTGAGCCACAGCGGACGCTGGATGCGCGCATCCATCGTGCCGACGCGGCTGAGCGTGGAGCTGCCGAGGATGACGCTGACGCGTTCACGATCGAGCGGGGCGGCCAGGTTCCGGTTGAGGTCGGCCAGCAGTGCGTCGGCGACGGTGAGGCCCAGCAGCTGCGCGGGGTCGATGGCCGCGAGCGTGGATGGCGGCAGCCCGTGGGCGAGCGGGTCGAACTCGATGTCGGGCAGGAACGCGCCGCGGCGGCTGTAGGTCGTGTCAGGCGTCGACGGGTCCGGGTCGTAGAACTCCTCGGCGGGCCATCGGCCGGGCGGCACCTCGGTGATCAGGTCCCGGCCGGTAACGATGTTGTGCCAGAACTCGCCCGTGTCGTGAGCCCCGGGCATCAGGGCGGCGATCCCCACGACAGCGATCGGAACCGCGCGGCCCGTACCGTTATGGTCGATGCCGCCTTCAGCAGCGGGTGCGCCGGGATCGGGGCCGCCGGACATAGTCTTCCTCACGATCGCGGGTCAGGACAGCAGGCGCGGGCGCGGGGCGAAGGCTTCGCCGGGTACCGGGACGCCGTAGGAACGCAGCTGGTGGGCACGCGTCACCATGGCCGCGCCCTCGAGCAGGTTGAGTGCGATCTGCACGACCGTGCGCCGCTCGGACTCGGCGAGCGGGCTGCCCGCCACCCAGCGGTTGAAGGCACCGATCGCGGGGCCGCACCAGATCTGGTAGTCCGTCAGCCGGGTCGGCTCGCCCGTGATGGCCCACCGGCTCGACAGGCCCAGGTAGGAGCGGAAGACCAGGGCCATGCGGTGGCGCGAATCGTGTTCGGCACGGTCAGCCTCGCGCGGATCGCGTTCGAGCCAGAACTGCCGCGTCTGCTCCCAACAATCCTCGAAGGTGGCGCGCAGGACGTCCTTCTCCAGGCGGTCGCGCATCGCGTCGGGGACGTCCTCGAGCGACGGATAGGCCAGATAGGTCTCGTAGAGCTGACTCGCTCGCGCGGCGAACAGCGTGCCGCGCCGCAGTACCTGCACCTTGATTCCGTACTCGAACATGTCCGCGGCGGGCGCCATGGCGACGTCAGCCAGATCCGCCTCCGCGAGCAGACCCTTCGCCGCGTCGGAGAGTCCGGCCTCGCGCGAGAGTTGGTTGATGGTACCGGTCACGACGTAGGCGGCCCCGGCGGCGAACGCGGACGCGACCCCGGCCGGGTCGCCCAATCCCCCGGCGGCCCCGACTCGGACCGGTCGGGCGTAGCCGTGGCGGCGCGCCAGCTCGTCACGCAGAGCCCGGATCGCCGGGAGCACGACGGCCAACGGCCGGTTGTCGGTGTGGCCGCCGCTGTCCGCCTCCACGGTCACGTCCTCGGCGAGCGGCACGCGAGCCGCCAG
>JBIOYB010000060.1:0-9411 GCA_044869915.1 Allorhizocola sp. | reverse complement strand
GCCGGGCTCGACGCCCGGCCCGACCCGCACCAGCCGGGCCTGCTTGGCGAGCCGCTCGACAAGTTGGTCACCGGCCGTGCCCACGGCCACGACCGCCGAGATCGCCATGCACCGCTGCCCCGCCGATCCGTACGCCGCCGCCGTGATCTGGCGGGCCGCGTCGTCGAGGTCGGCGTCGGGCAGGACGACGGCGTGGTTTTTGGCCCCACCCAACGCCTGGACTCGCTTGCCCGCGGCGCTGGCCCGCTCGTGCACATATTTGGCGATCGGTGTGGAGCCGACGAACGACACGGCCGCGATGCCCGGGTGATCCAGGATGGCGTCCACCGCGACCTTGTCGCCGTGCACCACGTTGAACACGCCCTCGGGCAGGCCCGCGTCCGCGTACAGCGACGCCACCAAATTGGACGGTGACGGGTCGCGCTCGCTCGGCTTGAGCACAAACGCGTTGCCGCAGGCGATCGCGACCGGGTGCATCCACATCGGCACCATCACCGGGAAGTTGAACGGCGTGATGCCCGCGACCACCCCCAGCGCCTGCCGGAACGAGAAGCTGTCCACACCGGTCGACACCTGGTCGGAGAAGCGGCCGGTCGCGTGGGTCGGTATGCCGCAGGCGAACTCGATGACCTCGCGCCCGCGCACCACCTCGCCGCGCGCGTCGTCGAGCACCTTGCCGTGCTCGCTGGTCACGAGCTTGACGAGGTCGTTCTCGTAGCGCTCCACGAGGTCGCGGAAGGCGAACATGACCCGGGCCCGGCGGGTGAGCGACGTGTCCTGCCACTGCTCATACGCGGCCGTCGCCACGGTCACCGCAGCGTCCACTTCGGAGTGTCCGGCCAGCGCGACACGGGCCCGCTCGAGCCCTGTCGCGGGGTCGAAGACGGGCGCCGTCCGTCCGGCGGGATCGCCGATGTCCGAGCCGCCGATGCGGTGCCCAATGAGCGTCATGACTTTTCTCCTCGCAAATACAGGTGCTGGTGGCGCTTGGCGTCCTCGTAGTCGATCCGCGCCCTGGCCGTGCCCGTGGTTTCGGAGACCTCCGCCACGGGCACGTCCCACCAGGACTGCGATGACGGCGCGCCCACCATCGGATCGGTCTCGATGTGGATGACCGTGGTCCGGTCGGCCTGCTTGGCCTTGGCCAGCGCCGCGCGCAGCTCCACGACGGTCGAAGCGGCGATCACGTCCGCGCCGAGGCTGGCCGCGTTGGACATCAGGTCGACCGGCAGGCGTTCGCCGTCGAAGGCGCCCGACTGCGGGTCGCGATAGCGATACCACGTGCCGAAGCGGTTGACGCCCACCGACTCCGACAGCGCGCCGATCGAGGCGAAGCCGTGGTTTTGCACCAGGACGACGATGAGCTTGACGCCTTCCGCGACCGCCGTGACGATTTCTTGGGCCATCATGAGGTACGAGCCATCGCCCACGAGCACGAAGACTTCGCCGCCGGGCCGGGCCAGCTTGACGCCCAGCCCGCCCGCGATCTCATAACCCATGCACGAGTAGCCGTATTCGACGTGATACTGCTTGGGAGAGCTGGCGCGCCACAGCTTGTGCAGGTCGCCGGGCATCGACCCGGCCGCGCACACCATGACGTCGTCGGGCCCGGCGGCCTCGTTGACCGCGCCTATGACCTCACTCTGTGCGGGCAGCGGGCCGTGCCCGAGGGCGTATGCGCCGTCCACTTCGGACGCCCATGCGACCGCCCGCTGTGTGATCTCCTGGCGATAGCCGTCGTCGACGCGGTAGCCCGGCAGCGCCGCCCACAGCGCGGTCAGGGCCTCGCGGGCGTCGGCCACGATCGGCAGGGCGTCCTGCTTGTGCGCGTCGAACGCGGCCACGTTGATGTTCACGAACCGCGCACGGGCCGCGAAGGCGGTGCGCGAAGCGGTCGTGAAGTCGCTGTAGCGGGTGCCGATCCCGATCACCAGATCCGCTTGCGCCGCAAGGGCGTTGGCGGCCGGTGTGCCGGTCGCGCCGACGGCGCCCACCGACGCGGGATGGTCGTGGCTCAGGGATCCCTTGCCCGCCTGGGTCTCGGCCACCGGCACGCCCGTCTCGGCCGCGAACTCGGCGAGCACCTCGGTGGCGCCGCTGTAGATGGCGCCGCCGCCCGCGACGATCAGCGGCCGCCTGGACGCCCGGATCAGCGCGGCCGCCTCGGCCACGGCGTCCCTGGGCGGCACGGCCCGCCGGATGGTCCACACGCGACGGTCAAGGAACTCGTCGGGCCAGTGATACGCCTCCGCCTGCACGTCCTGCGGCAGGGCGAGGGTCACCGCGCCCGTCTCGACCGGATCGGTCAGCACGCGCACGGCCGCGAGGGCGGCGCTTATGAGCTGCTCCGGCCGCTGCACACGGTCGAAGTACCGCGAAACCGGCCGCAGGCAGTCGTTGACCGACACGTCGCCCGCCCACGGCGCCTCCAGCTGCTGCAGCACCGGGTCGGCGACCCGCGTGGCGAACGTGTCGCCGGGCAGCAGCAGCACGGGCAGGCGGTTGATGGTCGCGCCGGCCGCGGCCGTCACCATGTTGGTCGCGCCGGGCCCGATCGATGTCGTGCACGCGAACGTCGACATGCGGTCGGTCATGCGCGCGTAGGCCGCCGCCGTGTGCACCATGGCCTGCTCGTTGCGGCTCTGGTGATAGGCCAGCAGGTGCGGATATTGGCGCAGCGCCTGGCCCATGCCGGCGAGGTTGCCGTGCCCGAAGATGCCGAAGCACCCGGCGAACAGCCGTCGTTGGACGCCGTCGCGCTCGGTGTATTGCTGGCTCAGGAATCGCACCAGCGCCTGAGCCACAGTGAGCCGGGTGGTCATCCGCGATCGCCTCCAAACGGCAGGCGCGGGTCGATCGGCTGAGCGGCCCAGCTGCCACGTATCCATGCGTGCGCTGGGTCGTCGATGAAGCGCCAGGCCCGCTCGGGCCCCGGCCCGGCCATCACGTTGAGGTAGTACATGTCGTATCCGGGCGCGGCCATCGACGGGCCGTGCCAGCCGTGCGGCACCTCCACGATGTCGCCCGTGCGCACCTCTTCCAGCACGTCGATCGGGCGCGCCGGATCGGTGCTGTAGACGCGCTGGTAGCCGAACCCGCCGCCGGCGATCTCGAAGTAGTAGATCTCCTCGAGGTCGGTCTCGTGCTCGGTGTGTGTGTCGTGCTTGTGCGGCGGGTAGCTCGACCAGTTGCCGCCGGGCGTGAGCACCTCGACCACGAGCAGCCGTTGGCACTCGAACCCGCCGGCCATCGCGATGTTGTTGACCTGCCGGCTGCACGAGCCCGCGCCGCGCAGCTCGACCGCCACCTCGGAGCCCTTGGCATAGCGCATCGGCAGGCCGGGCTCGGCTCGCGTGAACGGCACCGCCACCCGTGCACCGTCCACACTGGACACGGTCGCCTTCGACTCCGGTGGTACGTAACAAAAATCTGTCGTGCCCGCGAAGACGCTCTCTCGTCCGGCGAGTTCCACCGATTGACCGTCACATGAAACCGTCACCGACCCGGCAAGCGGCAACACCAACGACTCCACGCCCTGCGTCGCAAGCGTTCGGCTCTCACCGGGCGCGAGCGTGACGATTTCCAGCATTGCGTGCTTCACAACAGGCTCACCGCCCGATCCACCGCGCCCTCGACATCGTCGTCGGACGGATAGAGCAGCGCCCGGCCCACGATGAGCCCGCGCACGTTGGGCAGCCGCAGCGCCGCGTCCCACGAGCCGAAGGTGTCATCGGCGTCGCCCACCGGATCACCGCCGAGCAGCAGCGCAGGCAGCGTCGACGCCTCCATGACGCGCGGCATGTCGTCGACCACGGGCAGCTTGAGCCACGTGTAGGCCGACGTGTTGCCCAGTCCCTGCGCCACGGCGATCGAGCGGATCACCGCGTCGGTCGTCAGGTCGTTGGCCGGCCTGCCGTCGGAGCGCCGCCGCACCCAGAACGGCTCGACCATCGCGGTCAGCCCGCGCAGCGACAGCTCGTTGATCGCATGGGAGCAGGCGTGCAGCGTGCTCACCGACGCCGGATCGGTCGGGTCGATGCGCACCAGCATCTTGCCGCCGTCGAAACCCATGGCCGCGATGGCGGAGGCGTGGTATCCGGTGAACCGGTCGTCGAACTCGAAGACCGAGCCGGGGATCCCGCCCCGGTTCATCGAGCCGTGCACGAGCTTGCCGTCGAGCGCGCCCAGCAGGAGCAGATCCTCGAGGACGTCGGCGGTGCCGAGCACGCCGTGCACGCCCGGCCGGGACAGCGCGACCACCAGCCGGTCCAGCAGCTCGGTGCGGCTGGCCATGGCCAGCGGGCGGTCGCCGACGCCGAGCGCGCCGCGCGCCGGGTGATCGGCGGCGATCAGCATCAGGCGATCAGGCAAACCGTTGGCACGCTTGCGATTGCGCGCCGCCTCCGCGATCGCCTCCGGGTTTTTTGCGCGGGTGCCGGCGAGCACCCGACGGGTCTCGTCAAGCATCGCTGAGCACCCTTTCCACTTCCTCACTGGTGGGCATCGCGGGTGCGCACGCGAGCTTGCCCGCGACGATCGCCCCCGCGGCGTTGGCAAACTCGATCACTTTGCGCAGGGGCCAGCCCGAGAGCAGCCCGTGACACAGCGCACCGCCGAACGCGTCTCCCGCGCCCAGCCCGTTGACCACCTCGATGCGAAGCGGCGGCACCACAACGGTTTCCGACTTGCTGCGGGCGAGCACGCCCGCGGGACCCTGCTTCACCACGGCCAGCTCGACGCCGCGCTCGAGCAGCGCGTCGGCGGCAGCGTCCGGATCGGACACTCCCACGGCGGTCAGGCACTCGTCGAGGTTGCCTACGGCGACCGTGGCGTGCGGCAGCGCCTGCGCGAACGCCTCGGTCGCGTCCTGGCGCGACGGCCAGAACATCGGCCGGTAGTCCAGGTCGAGCACGGTGATCCCGGCGCGCGCCCGGTGCCGCAGCGCTCCCAAATGCGCCTCGCGGCTGGGCTCCGCGCACAGCCCCGTCCCGGTGACCCAGAAGACGCCGGCCTCGGTGATGGCCGCCAGGTCGAGCTCATCGAGCTTGATGAAAAGATCGGGCGCTTGGGGGTACCGATAAAAATAGAGCGGAAAGTCGTCCGGCGGCAGGATTTCGCAGAAGGTCACGGGCGTGGGGATCAACGGGACGCTGCTCACCCAGCGGTCGTCGACGCGGTAGCCGCGCAGCTCGCTGTGGATGTATTCGCCGAACGGGTCGGCGCCGGTGCGGGTGATGAGCGCGACCTCGCGCCCGTGGCGTGCGGCGGCGACGGCCACGTTGGTCGCGCTGCCGCCCAGGAACTTGCCGAACGTTTCGACCTCGGGCAGGCGCACACCGATCTGGAGCGGATAGATGTCGACCCCTACCCGGCCCATCGCGATGACGTCGAAGCCCATTACGCGACCTTCGCCAGGTAGGCGAGGCTCGCGGCCACGTCACCTCGCGGACCCTCGCCGGGCGCGGGCTCGGCGGTCAGCACGGTGTCCTGCTCCATGACATACCACCCCGTGTATCCGGACTTCTCCAGCGTGCCGACGATGCCCGCGATGTCCACGTCACCGGCGCCCAGCGGGCGATACATGCCGTCGGCCACGGCCGCTTGATAGGCCGCCTCTCCGGCGCGCACCCGGTCGGCGCGCGCGGCGTCGACGTCCTTGAGGTGGACGTGCGCGATGCGGTCGGTCGCCTGCTTCGCCAGCTCCGCCGGGTCGGTGCCGCCGATTAGCAGGTGGCCGGTGTCGAGGCACAGCGCGATCCCGCTGCCGTCCAGCACGCGGCGCACCTCGTCCTCGCGCTCGACCATCGTGCCCACGTGCGGGTGCAGCGTGGCGGTAAGCCCATGCTCCCGGGCCTTTTGGGAAAGCAAGTCCAAATTGGACAGCAGCCTGGCCCAGCCGTCGGCGTCGAGCGACGGGCGCGTGTCATAACCGTCCAGCCCCGTGGCGGCCGCCAGGACCACCGTGTCGGCGCCGGCCGCAGCAAACGTGCGCATAGTCGGCTCCAGGTCGGGCAGCGGCTCGTGCAGCACGACCGGCACGAATCCCCCGACCGCCTTGAGCCCCGCGCTCGCGATCAGCTCCGGCGACAGGAAGCCGTCGGGCCCGAACTCGGTCGCGGCCAGGCCCAGCTCGGCCATCTCGGCCAGCACCCGGGGCGCGGACATCTGCCAGCCCCAGCCCGGCACCTCACACACGCCCCACGAGATCGGGGCCCCCGCGATCCTCACGCTACTGTCTCCAATTCCACGTCGCGGACCTCCACCCGCTGCCCGGTCAGGCGCGAACGGGTCGCCGCCTCGGCGATCACCAGCGCGCGCAACGCGTCCTGCGCGGTGCACGCGCTGTCGACCGAGCCGCGCGCCACATCGAGAAAAGCACCCAGCTCCGCCGCATATGCCGCCGAAAACCGTTGCAGGAAGCCGGGATAGGGCGCACCGCTCGGCCACTGCGACGGCGGCGCGGTGGGCAGCGGCGCGTGCTCGTCGAGCCCGGCGACCAGGGTGCCGGCCGAGCCGCACGCCTCCAGCCGCACGTCATATCCCGCGCCGTTGTAGCGGGTGGCCGTGCACACGGCGAGGGAGCCGTCGTCGAGGGTCAGGATCGTGGCGGCCGTGTCCACGTCTCCCGCTTCGGCGAAGAACGCCTCACCACGGTTGGCGCCGGTCGCGTAGACCTCGACCACCTCCCGGCCGGTGACGAAGCGGATGGCGTCGAAGTCGTGCACGCTGCAGTCGCGGAAGATGCCACCCGAGCCGGGGATGTATGAGGCGTGCGGCGGGGCCGGATCGCTCGTGCAGGCGCGCAGCGTGTGCAGCCAGCCGAGCTTGCCCTGCTGCACGGCGTCGCGGATGGACAAGTAACCCGGGTCGAACCGGCGTTGGAAGCCCACCTGCAGCGGGACCGGTGAGCCGGCCAGGTCGGCGACGAGTTTCGCGGTGCCCACCAAATCCATGGCGATCGGCTTCTCGCAGAAGACCGGCACGCCGGCGGCCACCGCGGCGCGGATCAGCTCGTCGTGCGCCGGGGTCGGCGCGGCGATCACCACGGCGTCCAGGCCGGACTCCCACAGCCGCGCCACCGAGTCGGCGGCTTGCACGCCAACGCTCGCGGCCGCCTCGCGCGCCCTCTGCCCATCGGCGTCGGCGATGAGCAACGCGTCCACGGCCGGCAGTCTGGACAGGGTCTGGGCGTGCACCATGCCGATGCGACCGACGCCTATGAGACCAACCCGCATATCAGGTCCTTTCAGGGGTGTGACACACATGTAAACACCGGACCGAGGTGCGGTCAATACTTTGTCTAGACATTAGGACGTCTTGACCCTCGGCCTATAATCGGCTCGCCCCCGCCGCGCCGCCGATGAGGATCCTCATGACACCCCTCGAGCAGCTGATACGCATCGATCGCTCCAGCCCGATCCCGCTATATTTCCAGGTCGCCAAGCGGCTCGAGGAGCTGATCGAGTCGGGCGAGCTTCCCGCGGGCAGCTGGCTCGACAACGAGATCGCCATCGCCGACCGGATCGGCCTCGCCCGCCCGACGATGCGGCAGGCGATCAACTATCTGGTGGACAAGGGTTTGCTGGTGCGCAAGCGCGGCGTGGGCACGCAGGTCCTGCACGGCAGCGTGCGCCGCAGCGTCGAGCTCACCAGCCTCTACGACGACCTGGCGCGCGACCACAAGAAGCCGCGCACCGAGGTGCTCGAGTTTGAGATCACACCCGCGCCCGACGACGTCGCCGTGGCGCTGCGGCTCGCTCCGGGCGCAGAGGTCATCGCGGTCAAGCGCCTGCGCTACGCCAACGACGAGCCGCTGGCCATCATGCACAACTATCTGCCCGGCGACCGGTTCACGATCACCGCGAAGATGCTCGCCGAGCGCGGCCTCTATCAGCTGATGCGCGACTCCGGCGTGCGGCTCAGGCTGGCCGACCAGCGCATCGGCGCGCGCCGGGCCACCTCCGCCGAGGCCGCGCTGCTGGGCGAGACGCGTGGCGCGCCGCTGCTGACGATGGTCCGCACCGCCTACGACGACGGCGGCAAGATCGTCGAGTACGGCAGTCATGTCTACCGCGCCTCGCTCTACTCCTTCGAGATCAGCCTGGTGTCGCGGTAATCCTTGCTCCTGCTAAAGCAAGTCGCGGGCGGATCGCCGGTATACGCCACTCGCGCGATGGGTGGTGTATGCTGGCTGTAATCCATCTCCCCGGTGTCCGTTTCCCGGGTTGAGATAACTCCCTTTTCACACCTGGAGTTCCATTGCACCCAGTCACGGGTGTCCTAGACACCCAATTCCTGAGAGTGGATGGCTACCGCCCGAGCCCGCACGATGTGCGCATGCCGCAGGCGGTCATCCGCAAATACGACCTGCGCCGCGGCGACATCGTCAGCGGCACCGTGAGCGACAAAAACTTCAATGTCGACACGGTCAATGGCTTGCCCGCCAACGAATCCCCCGACCGCCCACACTTCTACGACCTGACCCCGCTCTATCCGCAGGAGCGGCTCCGGCTCGAGACGGAGCCGCACCTCATGACCACGCGCGTGGTCGACCTCGTCACACCGATCGGCAAGGGCCAGCGCGCGCTCATCGTCTCGCCGCCCAAGGCCGGCAAAACCATGGTGCTGCAAGCGATCGCGCGGGCCATCGCGGTCAACCACCCCGATGCCCACCTGATGGCGCTGCTCATCGACGAGCGCCCGGAGGAGGTCACCGACATGCAGCGCACGCTGCGCGGCGAGGTGATCGCGTCCACCTTCGACCACCCACCCAAGGAGCACACGGAGGTGGCCGAGCTCGCGGTCGAGCGGGCCAAACGCCTGGTGGAGATGGGACAGGACGTCGTGCTCCTGCTCGACTCCATCACCCGGCTCGGCCGCGCGCACAACCTGGCCGCCCCCGGCAACGGGCGCATCATGTCCGGCGGCATCGAGGCCGGCGCGCTGCACGCGCCCAAGCGGTTCCTCGGCGCCGCCCGCAACATCGAAAAAGGCGGATCGCTGACCATCATCGCGACCGCGCTCATCGAGACCGGATCGCTGGGCGACACCGTCATTTTCGAGGAGTTCAAGAGCACTGGCAACGCGGAGCTGCGGCTCCTGCGCGGCACCGCCGACCGGCGCATCTTCCCGGCCGTCGACGTCGACGCGTCCGGCACGCGGCGCGACGACCTGCTGCTCTCGCCCGAAGAGCTCGAGCTCACCCGGCGCCTGCGCCGCGCCCTGTCCGCCCTCGATCCGCACCAGGCCGTCGAGCAGCTTCTCGACAGGCTGAGCAAGACCGGCAGCAACGCCGCGGCCCGCGGCGGCTCGATGATCGCGGTGGCGGCGCTGCCGCTGATGGTGGGACTGTCCGGGTCGGAGTATGCCGACCCGGCGGCCCTGACACCCGCATACACACAAGCGAGCCTT
>JBIOYB010000059.1:0-26020 GCA_044869915.1 Allorhizocola sp. | reverse complement strand
TGAGATCGCGGGGGCCGTCTTCGGGCGGCCCCCGCGCGCCAACCTTGCATCAAGAAATTGACAACTATCACCAACCAGGCAGGCCGTGGCCCGATACTCACGAATCGTGACCGAGCGCGCACCGATCGAGACCAGGCCGCGGTTCGCGGCGGAGCTGACCGCCATCCGGGAGCGGGCGGGCCTGACCATCCGAGACCTCGCCAAGGCGACCGGCCTGCAGGCCAGCACGCTCGGCGGGTACTTCAGCGGGCGGCACCTGCCCCCGTTGAAACCGGTCGATGCGCTGACCCAGATCCTCAAGGCCTGCCACGTCACCGATCCCGTCGACGTGCAGTGGTGGCACGAGGCGCTGCGCCGGGTCCGGCGCGCCCCAGGTCCTCGCCCCGCCTCCGCCGGCCTGCCGTATCGAGGGCTGTCCCCCTTCCAGGCTTCGGACGCGCAATGGTTCTTCGGACGGGAGGGCCTGACCAGTACGCTCGTCGACCTGGTGAAGGGCGGCGGCGACGGACCCACGCTCCTGCTCGTGGTGGGCCCGTCCGGCGTGGGCAAGTCGTCGCTTCTGCGGGCCGGGCTCATCGCCGCGATGGACCCGGGGGCCTGCCTTCTCCTCACGCCCGGGGCGACGCCGGTGAAAACGTTGTCGGAAGGGCTCGAATCGATGCGCGTGGTCTCCGGCGACCCGGATCTGGTGGTGGTGGACCAGTTCGAAGAGGTGTTCACGCAGTGTCCGGATGAGACGGAGCAGGCCGCCTTCGTCTCGCGGATCTGCGCCCTCGCGGCCAAGCCGTCGCGCACCTCGGTCGTGCTCGGGTTGCGTGCCGACTTCTACGGCCGTGCGCTGAGCCACCCCGAACTGGCCCGCATAGCGCAACACGCACAGCTGGTCGTGGGTCCCATGGCAGAGGATGAGCTGCGCCAGGCGATCGAGCTGCCGGCGCGCAAGGCCGGCGCCGACATCGAGCCCGGTCTGGTGGAGCTGCTCCTGCGCGACCTGTCCGATCCCGCACGGGCCGGGCAGAGCGGCGACCTTTACGAGCCGGGGTCGCTGCCGCTGCTTTCACACGCGCTCTTGACGATGTGGGAACGCGGTCAGGGCCGCCGCTTGACCGTGGCCGATTATGCGGCGGCGGGCGGCATCCACGGCGCCGTGGCGCACACGGCCGAGCGGCTCTACGCGAGCCTGAGCGAGGATCAGCAGGATCTGGCCCGGCGGCTGTTCGTGCGGCTGGTCCTGGTCCGTGACGGCGCTTCGGACAGCAGGCGGCGCGTGGCGCTGGCCGATCTGGCCCGAAACGAGGACATGTATGAGGTGCTCGAGCTGTTCGTGGGCAGCCGCCTGCTGACCATCGACGGCGAGACCGTGGAGATCTGCCACGAGGCGCTGATCCGGGCCTGGCCGCGGCTGCACCGGTGGATCGAGGAGGACCGGGCCGGTTTGCTTGTCGCGCAACAAGTTACCGAGGCGGCCGTGCGGTGGAGCGATGACAGCCGCGATACCGGAGCGCTGTACCGCGGGACGAGGCTCGCCATTGCCAAGCATTGGGCGGCCCGGCAGGATCCGGCCCAGGTTGACGCGCTATCGCGGGAGTTCGTCGCCGCGAGCGTGCGCCAGGAACGCAGGAGCGCCAACCGGTTGTACCGGACGCTCACCGTGCTCGCCGCGCTGCTGGTCTTCGCGGTCGGCGCCGGAGTCGTCGCGTTGCAGCTCAGAAGCGAGGCCACGCGCGAACGCAACGCGGCCATCTCGCGCCTGGTCGCCACGATCGCCGACCGGGTCAGGACCAAGGACGCGGCGCTGGCCGCGCAATTGAGCCTCGCGGCATATCGCATCACCGAGACCACGGAGGCGAGGTCGAGCTTGCTCGATGCGTCCGCGACGCCATCGGCCACCCGGCTGCTCGGCGATCCCGGTGTGCTGCAATCGGTCGCCCTGTCGCCCGACCGGCGGACGCTGGCGGCGGGCGGCGCCGATAAGCAGGTCCGGTTGTGGGACCTGTCCGGCCCTCGCCCGTCTCGCCTCGCGACACTGCGTGGCCCGGCCGATACCGTCTTCTCAGTGGCCTTCAGCCCCGATGGCAGGACGCTCGCGGCCGCGGGCGGCGATCGGAAGGTTCATCTGTGGGACGTGACGCGCGGCGACGCGCCGGTCCCGCTCGGCGAGCCGCTGTCCGGTCCGGCCGAGCTGGTGTACTCGCTGGCCTTCAGCCCGGACGGAGCCACGCTTGCCGCGGGCAGCGGCGACAAACGTGTCCACCTTTGGGCCTTCGGCCGTGCCGGGCGACCCACGCCGCTGGGCCAGCCGCTGACCGGTGCGCAGGGCTACATCCAGGCGGTGGCGTTCAGCCCCGATGGCCGGATGCTCGCGGCAGGAAGCGCGGACAAGACTGTTCGCCTGTGGGACTTCACCGATCGGGACCGCCCCGTGCCCGTCGGCCCGGTCCTCACCGGACCCGAGCAGAAGGTCTATTCCGTCGCCTTCAGCCCCGACGGATCGACTCTCGCGGCCGGCAGCGGGGACAAGCGGGTGCACCTTTGGGACGTGCGCGACCCGGCGCGACCGGTGCCGGGCACGCCGGTGTCGGGCCCGAGCGGCTGGGTGAACGCGTTGGCATTCACCGACGATGGGCGTGGGCTGGCGTTTGCGACGTCGGCCAGCGAGGTGCGCCTGATCGAGCTGGAGTCGAGGCGCCTGATCGCCTCGCTGCCGCATCCCGGACCGGTCACGGGAGTCGTGTTTGGACACGATGGCACCGTGGTGACGAGCGCGGCCGACGGCGCCGCGCGGATCTGGCATCCGCCCTGGCCGGTTCTTCCCGGGCACGGCGGTGTCGTCAGCGCGGTGACGTTCAACCGCGCGGGCCTGCTCGCCGTGGGGAGTGCGGAGACCCAGCTGTGGGATGCCAAGGCCGGGATCGCCCTGCATCGGGCCATGACCAACTCCGCCGGTGTCTCGGCATCCATCGCTCATGCCCCCGACGGCCAGACGGCGGCCATCGGGAGCTGGGACGGGACCATCCAGCTGTGGGACGTCGCCGATTCGCGGGTGCCGGTGAGGGTCGGGCAGCCGATCGCGGCGCACAGCATTGGACCGGTGGAGTCGCTGGCATTCGCGCCCGATGGCAAGGTCCTGGCGTCGGGCGCCGACGACAACCTGGTCCGGCTGTGGGATGTGACCGATCGTGCCCAGCCACGGCTTTTGGCGACCATGGACGGATTCCGTTCCTATGCTGTCTCGATCGCGTTTCGTCCCGATGGGCAGGTGCTCGCCGCGGCGAGTATCGACAAGACCGTCCGGCTGTGGCGGGTCACCGACCCCGCTGACCCGCGGCCGCTGGGCGAGCCGCTGGCTGTTTCGGATCACTACGCGCTGGCCGTGGCCTTCAGCCCGGATGGGCGCACGCTCGCGGTCGGCAGCGGTGATCGAGCGGTCCGTCTCTACGATCTGACCGACCCCGTGCGGCCCGTCCAAATCGGACCCCCGTTGGGTGGGCCGACAAACTACGTGTTTGTGCTCGCGTTCGCCGGCGACGGGCGCACGCTCGCGGCGGGCAGCACGGACGAAAACGTGTGGATCTGGGACGTGAGCGATCGCCGGCGTCCGGTGGCGACGGCGACGCTGACGGTGCCGACCGGCGCCATCTACTCGGTCGGGTTCCATCCCGATGGGCACACCCTTGCCGCGGGCGGCGCGGACAAGACGGTGTGGCTATGGGAGACCGATCCCGCGCGCGTCATCGAACAGATCTGCGCGCGGGCCGGCGATCCGCTCACCCTCGAGGAATGGCATCGCTATGTGCCGACACTTGAATATCGAGCGCCGTGCTAGAGCTCGATGTTGAGCCGTTTCAGCAACGCGGGCGCGAGCAGGCCGGCACCGGCGGCCAGCGAGATCAGGGTGAACACCACGGTCAGCACGCGGGTCTCGATTTTGCTGCCCGCCTCGATGGAGATGCTGTCGGGGAGCCCGATCATGCGCCACATGCGCCGCCCGGTCGGGATCGGCCACAGAATTGGCACACCCGCACGGGTGATGATGTCGCCCATCAAATGCACGAAACACCCGACGCCGACCGCCACCCCGATCATCGGATAACCTCGGTCGATTGTCGGCAGGTAGGTCCAGCCGAAGTAGGCCGCGCCCGCCGAGAGAATCGTCACAAAAATCCAGCCGACGCGCTTGGCCCATTGGTGAAACAGGCCCCGCACCGCGAGGCCGAACATGAAGAACAGGATGCCGAGCACGGCCCACCGCCCGAACTGCGTGCACAGCCACGTCGCGCCGAAGCCCATCAGCAGGCAAAACGGGATCGTGTGGGTCAGCGTCCGGTGCCCGTTGTCGCGATCCGGGTCCTTGCTCAACTTGGTCGCGTGATAGACGCCGAGCGATATCTTCTCGATGACCTCGGCGATGAACAGGGAGAACACGCCGAAGCTGCGGGACACCGTCGACCCGCCCTTGTTTTGCGTGACCTTGCCGGACATGTCCAGGTCGGGAAGCAGTGCGCCGCCGGCGCAGACCGCGGCGCCGATCGCGATGGTCGTTGCGGACTGTCCGTAGCCGAAGGCCTCCTTCGCGACCCAGCACCCGGTCAACCACACCGCCGCGCCCGAAAGCGCGTGCGAGGGACCCATCATCTGCGTTTCCTTCCCAAGACAAGAACAAGGACTTTACAAAGGACTTAGGCGCGAACACTGTGCCAAATGGACGGCGGCTGCGCAATCGGCTGACCCTCCACTACGGACAGTTGAACGGCTCAATGGGTCACCGGTAAAGTGCCGTGCGTGATGTGCCGTGATTGATGAGGAACGCGACGTGATGCATGCGATCGTCATCAATTTAGCGAGGCGGAGCCGGCTCCTCGTGGAGCGGCAGCTGCGCCTTCTCGACGAGATGGAGCGCGAGGAGCGCGACCCCGATCGTCTCGCCGCCCTGTTCCAGCTGGACCACCTTGCCGCGCGCCTGCGCCGCAATGACGAAAACCTGCTGGTGCTGGCCGGAGGCCAGGTGCGCAAGCGCGTCGACGACGATGACCCGGGCCTGCCGCTCGACGGCGTGGTGCTCGCCGCGCTTTCGGAAGTCGAGTCATATCACCGCATCCGATCCGATGTCGAAGACTCCACCCCGGTGAACGGGCACGCGGCGCCCGATCTCATCCATCTGCTGGCGGAGCTGTTCGACAACGCGACGGCGTTCTCGCCGCCCGACTCGCCGGTCTCGGTCACGTGCCAGTCCGACGAGACCGGGATGACGGTGAGGATCACCGATGAGGGCATCGGCCTCGCGCCGGGGGCGTTGATGGAGGCCAACGCCCTGCTCAAAATGCCGCCCGACTTGAACATCGCTGCCAGCGAGCGCATGGGGCTCGTTGTGGTCAGCCACCTGGCCGCCCGGCACCAGATCCGGGTGACCCTTTCGTCCAGCTCGGCCGGGACAAGTGCGAATGTTCGGATCCCGAGCGATCTTTTGTTCCGCTCCGAGGGGAAGAAATGAACGTAGCCGCGTTAAGCAAGCCCGCTGAAGACCTGAATTGGCTGATCAACGCGTTCGTCGGGCGGGTCGCGGAGGTGCAGCACGCCATGGTCGCCTCCTCCGACGGCATGCCGATCGCGTTGTCCGAGGGGGTGTCGCGGGCGACCGCCGACCAGTTCGCGGCCGTCACATCGGGGCTGATCAGCATCGCCGGTGTGGTCTCCAACCTGTCCGATGGTGACGAGGTGCGCCAGGCGGTCATCGAGATGGCCCGGGGCTATTTCCTGGCCATGACCGTGCAGGACGGTTCGGTGCTCGCCGTGCTGACCAACAACAACGCCGATCTCGGCGTGGTCGGCTACGAGATGGTGCGCCTGGTCAAGCAGGCGGGGGAGATATTAACCCCCGCCCTGCGTGCCGAGCTGCAACAGGCGTTGCCGCGCTAGCGCGGTGCGAAGGCGCTAGCGCGGCGCCAAAACGCTAGCGCGGCGCGTAGACGAAGCCGACACCCGAGACAAACGTCTGCAGCTGGGGTCCTCGCTCGAAGCCGTGGCCCCAGTAGAAGATGTTGGGCCCGTCCATGATGGCCATGTCGTTGAGCGAACTGCGGCACATGCCATACGAGCACATGTTGTGCTGGCCCTGCAGGATCACGTCGTGCTGTGGCCCGAGCGTGCCCATGTATTCTTCGACCCAGCGGGTTTCGCCATGGCCCCAGACCCCGCCCGGGCCGCTATACATCGTGCCGTTTTCGATCATCTCGTCGCCCTCCCAGATCTCGAAGTCCAGGCGCATCCGCTCCACCTCCTCCACGATGATTTCGGCTTCGTCGCCGAACCCGCCGCCCGACGAGACTCCCTCGCGCATGATGCCCAGCACGAGTGCGCCCAGCCGTTGAGCGTGCGCCCAGACCCAGATCGAGGCGCGCAGGATCACGGCATCGACAGCGGTCACGGCGGCCTCGACCGCGGCCGCCCCTGCGGCGATCTCCGGCGCCAGCACCACGACGAGCACGATGACGGCGGCACCTATGACGATGCCGAAGGCGATCTTCTCCCCGGTGGTGGGCTCGCGGGTGACGAAGTAGTCGCCACGACCGTGGCACATGCTGCAGGCGCCGCCGTTGCGGGAGATGCCGGTGTCGTGCAGTGGCGCCGGCATCTCGGTGGACGGGTCGGGCCGGCCCAGCCAGGTGTTGATCGCGTCCAGTTCGGCCTGGCTGGGCTGGCTGCCGGGCATCACGCCGCTGCCGAGGGCGCCGAAGGCGAAGTTGCGCGTGGCCTGGAAACCCTTGGGGTCGATGAGGTTGACCGGGTCGCCGTTGGCGTAGGAGAACGGATCGACCGGGCGCGGCTCGCGGGCGTCGTGCCGTTTGGGGTCCGGCGACAGGAACCGCCCGATCTGCGGGTCGTAGAGGCGGGCGCCCATGTCGATCAGGCCCAGCTCGACCGCCTTGTGCCCGGCGTAGCGGCGGTCGCCGCCGGAGCCGGTGGCCCCGATGAGCTTGCCGTAGGCGTCGTAGGTGTATCCGGCCTGCACGGCGCCGCCGGAGGTGGTGACCAGGGTGGTGGAGCCGAGCGTGTCGTGGTGGTTGAACGTGAGGCCGCCCGCGCCCCGCTGCGCCAGGGCGAGCGCGCCCGCGTAGTAGGACTTGGTCTCCTGCGCCGGCGCGCCCGGCGTGGGCCGGATGACCTCCAGGTAGCCGCCGAAGAAGCGCGTCTTCTGTGTGCCGCTGGCGACTGACGTGCGTTCCCCATCGACTCCATATTGGACAGTCGCGACGAGGGTTCCGTTGGCGCCGAAGGTGGTGGGCTCGCCGTCGGCGTTCCAGCCGATGTCGTGCTTGGTGGTGACGCCGCCGGTGGTGCGCGTGATCTGGGTGACCTCGCCGCGCAGGTTGTAGGTGAGCTCGGTGGCGGCGCCGACCGTCTTCACGGCGTGCGGGCACGTGTTGCCGCCCGTGCCGCCGCAACGGTTCTTGGCCGGATCGGGGTGGGTGTAGGAGTAGCCGCCGTCCGGGCCGAGCGTCATGTCCCCGGCCGCGTTGTAGTCGTAGTCGGCGGCCCCGGCGCCCGTGACGAGGGTGAGCCGGCCGGCACTGTCGTAGAAATAGTTGCTGCGGCCCGCTCCGGTGCCGGTGGTGGACTGCCAGTGCAGCTGCCCGTTGTTGTAGTAGTGATATTCGGTGGACGACAGCACCGTCTTGCCCTGGTTGATGGTGTGCGTCTCCAGCCACTCGCGCAGCGGGTGATAGGTGAACGTCTCGGTGGTGCCGTTGTCGTACGAGATATTGGTGATGCGCCCGGCCGCGTCGTAGAGGATGTCTTTGACGTAGCCGTCGATCCGGCGCAGCTGCCCGGCGTCGTTGTAGCGATAGATGACGATCTCGCCGTCGGGGTACGTGATGCTGCGCTGCCGGCCCATGGCGTCGTAGGCGAAGCCGAACGTCTTGGACTCACCCTCGACGCACAGCGTGTTGCTCGTGACGCGCCCCGCCAGGTCATACGTGCGCTCGTCGACCACCCAGCCGCCCGGCACGCCGTTGCGGAACGGGCAGCCGATGCCGTTGGTGTCGGTGATGGCGGTCAGCCGGCCGATGCTGTTGCCGTGGCCGGGTTCGTCGTAGAGCCAGTTGATCGTCCGGTAGCTCGCGAGCTCGGCCATCTTCTTGCGCCCCACGGTGTCGTAGTAGGTGTTGATGACGCCGCCGCTTTGCGGGAAGACCTGCTTGACGTGTCCGGTGCGGTCGAACAGGGCGGTGAAGTCGCCGCGGTCGGGGTCGGTGCGGGCGACGACGTCGCCGCGCGGGTCGATCTGCTCGACCACCGGGTTGCCCAGCGGGTCGGTGATGGTGTGCAGTTCGTCCACGGCGTTGGTGGCGAACAGGGTGGCGCCGGCGGCGGGCCCGCCGGGGTCGGCCTGCGCCGACTTGATCCGGTCGTAGCCGTCGAAGGCCCGCATCGTCGACATGTTGACCTCGTCGGTGAATTTGGTGGTGGTACCGGCCAGACTTGCCGCGTAGTCCCAGCGCAGCCCGGTCCCGTCCGGATGGGTCTGCCCGGCCGGCCGTCCCGCGCCGTCGTAGGACAGGCCCTCGAAGACCGCGGCCGCGCTGGCGAAGTGCCAGTGGCCGCGCCGTGCCGGGTATGGGCTGGCGTCGTCGTAACCGATGGTGCGCATGCGCGGGTCGCCCGCGGTCGGCCCCTCGGCCTTCTCCTGCCACAGCCGGCCCAGACCGTCGAAATAGGACTCGTTCCACAGCCCGTCGGTGGTGCCGTCGGCCTGCACCACCCGCAACCGTTGCAGCTGCGGGTTGCCCTCGTCGAGCCGGGTGATGGTGCGCGACCCGGTGGGCGAGGTGACTCGGTTGAGCCGGCCGTAGGGGTCGTAACCGTAGTCGGTGCGCGCCGTGTTGGCGTCGACGGTGGCCGATACCTTCTCGATGCCGTAGTTCCACTCGAGTCCGGTGCAGTGGTTGAGCGCGTCGCACACGCTGACCGGGAAGCGGCGGTGCACCGGATCGTAATCGATGGTGGTGGTCCGGTTGTCTGCGTCGGTGACCGCGCCGATGTTGCCGTACGTGTCATACGCGTAGGTGGTGGTGTCATACCACCCGTTGGCGTTGACCAGTTTGATGGCGGTCAGCCGGCCCATGCTCATGTTGCTGGAGCAGTTGACCTGATCGGTGCCGTTGTTGCCGTCGTAGCAGTGGAAAATCGAGCGCCGCAGCGTGCCGCCGGGGCGATCCTCGTCGTACACCGTGATCTGCCATGGACGATCGACGATCCAGCTGGCGGTCAGCGGCGCATAGCTGAGGTGTGTGGTGCGCGCGGTGTTGCCGCCGCCGTTTTCGAGCACGCGGGTCAGGTTGCCGAAGCCGTCATAGATGAACCCGGTGGTGGAGTTGAGACTGGTCGACGCGCCCGCGGTGACCCGGTTGATCGCGTCCACCAGGCACGTGTAGGGCGCGGCCGCTCCGGTGTGCTTGTACTGCGTGATTTCCTTGCGCAGGAAGTTGCCCTGCGGGTCGTGCGACGCCTCCAGCGCCAGCCGTGCGCCGCACGCGTCGGTGAGGTCGTAGCGGCGCATCGTGTTGAACCCCGGGTGGTGGTAGGTCGAGCCGTCGAGGCTGGTGATGTACTCCCATCCCATGAGCGTGCGCTGCCGCTGCGACCATCGCGGGCACGTGTAGTGGAAGCCGGCCCGCCCGGCGGCCATCCCCGGCCCGGAGCTTTGCCGCAGCGCGGAAACGGCGAGCGGCGCGACGCCGGACGGCAGCGCGCACGTCACGCCGCCGCCCGTGGAGTGCGGCACGGCGTAGTCGATTTCCTCGGTGCCGCCGGTGGTCAGGCCGACGCGGGCGATGATGTCGCGGGCGGCGCCGGCCTTGATGGTCAGGGCGCGCATGCCGGGCTGGGTCAGGTCGAAGCGCACGAGGTCGGTTTCGCCGTCGCCGTCCGCGTCGGCCGAGGCGAAACCGCCCGCGACCGTGCCGGCCGGGGTCGGCAGCCCTTGCGGCGGCATGAGGGTCCATCGGCCGCCCATGAACGGGCGCAGCGCGGTCACGGTGAGGCTGCCGCCGTCGTTGCGCACGTGGACCATGTCGGTGCGCCCGTCGGCGGAAACCGTTGCGGGGCGCCACTGGCTGAGGTCGCCGACATAGGTGCCCATGGGCTCGTCACGCCGTGGGGTGAATTGCCCGTTGCCGTGGCCGAGCAGGTTGAGCACGAGCACCTGCGTGGGCTGCCCGACCGTGCGGGAGGTCTGGCTGAGGTGGATCAGGTCGCCGAGCCCGTCGCCGTTGACCTCGCCGACGCTCCAGCCGGCCAGGTCCTCCAGTGGCAGCCCGGCCAGGTCCGGCCCGCTGACCGTGGCGGGCATGGTCGGGCTGAACTGCCCGTTGCCCAGGGACAGTAGGGAACGTACCTCCACCGTGCCCGCAACCATGCCTATGTGCGTGAGGTCGTGGCGGCCGTCGCCGTTCAGGTCGGCCACCCGCCAGGCCGCGCCGTCCGGCCCGGGCCACGTGCCCGTTGGCGGGGCGGTGCCATCGGACCACGTTCCGTCGCCATTGGACAGTGAGGTCCAGATCTTCAAGGCCCCGGTGGTGTCGTCGCGGTCGGCGTAGACCAGATCCCCGCGACCGTCGGCGTTGAGGTCGGCCACGCGCCACGCCGTGATGTCGCGGTGCGGGCCGGTCAGCCCGGCGTGCGCGATCTCCTTGCGGAACGCCCAACTGCCGTTGCCCTGCGCGATCCAGCTGCTCACCTCGAGACCCGGCTTGATGTCGTCGTACCGCAAATGCAGCACATCATCCAGGCCGTCGGCGTTGATGTCGCTGATCTGCCACCCGGCCTGCGCGGTCAGCTGGTGCGTGCCGGCCCGCGGGCTGTAACCGTGTCCGGTGAAGCCGCCGGAAGCATTGGAGAGCATCGTGTAGAGCAGCGGGCCGGTGGGCGTGTTGCGGAAGTACACCCAGTCGGCGCGCCCGTCGCCGTTGAACTCGCCGGTGCGCCAGGCGTGGGTGTCCGCGTCGGGGTTGCCGGACAGGTTTTCGTGCAGGGTGGTGACATCGGTGCCGCTCGGCGACTCGGCGATGACGAAGTCGTCGGCGCCGTCGCCGTCGAGGTCGGCGGCCTCCGGCTCGACCGGTGTGTACCGCATGTCCGTCCAGGGCACGCTCAGCTCCACCGATTTGGCGCAGTCCTCCCAAGTGGACGGCAGGTCGAAGGTGCCGTCGCCAAACGAGCGCACGCGATGCAGATTGAGGTGGGTGTACGAGACGGACGTGCCGCACCCGGCGACGCCGGCGCGCTGTTGCGACACGACCATCAGGTCGGCGCGCATGTCGCCGTCGAAGTCGCCGACCGCCACACTGTGCTGGATCTGGCGCAGGACCACCGCGACCTCTTGCGACTGCAGCGTGTAGCCGCCCGAGGCGTTGGTCAGGGCGGTCTGGATCGCGCCCGGGTCGGTCGACAGCTCGTCGACGCTGGCGAACAGCACGTAGTCGGCGCGCCGGTCGCCGTTGACGTCGGCGGCGAAGAAGGTGGGGGTGCCCCAGGCCCAGTCGGTGGGCGTCCG
Source organism: Allorhizocola sp. (assembly GCA_044869915.1). GTDB lineage: Bacteria > Actinomycetota > Actinomycetes > Mycobacteriales > Micromonosporaceae > Allorhizocola. The sequence continues at coordinate 14,466 of JBIOYB010000059.1, read as the reverse complement.
CTCGATGTTGTGCCCGCCGAAGCCGTCGGAGACCGCGGTCGTCAGGATGTAGTTGACGTCGCATGGCCCGGTGGGCGGGCAGGCCGGGTAGTCGAGGAACATCGCGTCGGCGAAGCGGTCGCCGTTGGTGTCGCCCACGGCCAGGTCGCGCGTGCCGTCGCCGTCCGGGAAATCCATGAACGTGTCGCTGAACGTCCACGTGCCGTCGCCGTTGGAGCGGGCGATGCCGAGGTGGTGCCGGTTGGCGTCGTCGGTGTAGCTGCACAGCAGGTCGGCGCGGCGGTCGCCGTCGATGTCGCCGGGCGCGCACTTGGCCTTGCGGTAGGTCGATTTGGCACGCGTCATGAACGGCGTCAGGTCGGCGGCGGTCGACAGCCAGGCGAACGAGCCGTCGCCCACCGAACGCGCCACGACCATGGACAGCGAACGGAAGTCCATGTAGGGGTCGGTGTTGGGAATGAGGTCGCCCAGCAACAGGAAGACGAGATCGGCCCGCCCGTCGGCGTCCACATCGGACAGATAGGTGCGGTGCATGATGCCGGCGAACGGGAAGCCGAGGGTGGTCTGGGTGTGGATCGGCGCGGTCCTCCCGGCCAGGGCGGCCGTGATGAGCAGGGTGGTGTGTATGGGGTCGCCGGCGCTGTTGTAGTCCAGGTCGGGCGTGGCCTGCACCCAGTCGGTCCGCCCATTGCCGTCGACGTCGCCCAGATTTGGCGGCGCGTTGAGCAAGTGGGGCTTGGAAACCGTGAACGCCATGCCGTTGAGCACGGTCGGCCGCGGCCCGCCGTCGACGGGCAGACCCGCCAGGCCCGGCAGCTCCGCGGAGCTCCACTCCTGCTTAGGGGCCGGCTGCGCGACAAACGTCGTGGCCGGAAGGGGCCGCGCGGTCAGCGGGTTGGTGACCTCGCCGCTCTTGTCGGTCACCGCGTTGGCGCCGAACTCCTCGAAGCCGCTCAGGAACGACTGCCCGGTGGTCTTGTTGACGTCATAGCTCAGCCGGTAAAGGCGCACTCTTGAGCCATTGGCGATGACATCTACGGTACGCAGCCGCCGCCGCATCAGCACGAGGTCGCGCCCGTCGCCGTGGCTGACCGTGTCATCCCGATCCTGGTAGTGGAACCTGATGGTCACGCCGCCGTAGGTGATCGTGTCCGGATAGGAAGCGGTGTCCGGGCCGGCCGGATTTTGGTTGCGGCTATAGGAAACCTGATGACCCTCCGGATCGGTGGTGGTCGCCAGCGCCCACGCCGTGGGCTCCGTGCCCGGATGGGGCTCCTCGACGAAGACGTGTAGCGCCCCACCGCGCTCCCACACCAGCCAGCGTCCTTGGTCCAGCGCGATGCGCCGGTAGTCGGCCGAGCGCGCCGCAAACGCCCGCTGGCCGGGCGCGGCCGGGAGGCGGCAACTGGGGTCGGTCATCGCGGGCGTGCACGCGACCAGTTCGGCGCCGTCGAGCTGGAACACGTCGGTAGCGTCGAAGGCCGGCGCGCCAAGGTTCGGCGACCTGCGCGTGATCTCCGGCAGCCCGGTCAGGGTCCAGCCGGCGCCGGTCAGGCCGTTGCCCGCCCGCGACGAGTAGACCAGGCGCAGCGCGGGCTGGATGCCGTGAAACGATGGGACCCGCAGCGGGAGCTCGCGCCGGTAGGCGCCGAAGGCGTCGACGTTCTTCTCGCCGATCGCGCCCGTGAAGCTGGCCGGGCGCAGGGCGCTCGGCGGCACGGACGACCCGGACGGGCGGGAGACGGCCACCAGCACCCCGGCCAGCAGGACGAGGCTGAGCACGGGATTGAGGACCCTGTTCGGCATTGACGACATGCCCGGACCCTAGGCACCCGCGCGCCGGCCCGCATGAGGCTCCGGCCCCAGGAGCTGTCCCGTTTAGCTCGAGACTCCCGTCCCGGGACCAGAGCTAGCGAGAGCTACAGCTAGCCGGCGAGCACGCCCAGGCGCATCCTTTGTGGATGGTCGCCGACCGGGACGCGGGCGACCTCCGCGCCCGTATCGTAGGAGATGGCCGAGATGGCGTCGATCCCGCTCCACGACACGAAGCAGAGCCGCCCGTCCCCGCTGGGCGTTGCCCAGTAAGGCTTTTCGCCCGCGACGAGCGGGCCGTGCGCGAACGTCACCGGCGAGACGATGGTGGCGTAGTTGGACATCGTCCCGGCCACGCACAGCTTGGTGCCTTCGGGGTTCATGGCGATCCCGTGGTGCGCCGAGTCGAGCAGGTAGTCCTCGCGCGGCACGCTGGTCAGGATCGGCAGGTGCGCCACCCGCAGCACACGGTCGGCGACCATGTCGTACTCGATGAAACCATGATGGAACGACAGCTGGAGGTAGGCGAGCCGCTCGTCGGGTGTCAGCGTCATCGGCCGCACCGCGGAGCTGAGCTCGGTGAAGCCGGCCTCGTCGAGTTTGGTGCGCATGTCGATCCGCTTGAGGATCTGCAGGCTGCGCGCGTCGACGACCTGGAAGTAGCGCTGGCCCTTGGTGCTGTCGAGCCATGGCCGGTCCAGTCCGGTGTAGACGTTGCCGATGCTGGCGTGGAAGATGCGGCTGCCGTCGCGGGAGTAGACGTTTTCGTGCGGTGAGTCGCCCGACGCGAACCTGCCGACCTGCCGGCCGGTGGCCACCTCCAGCACGTGCACGACGTTGCCGGTCGACGCCGAGACGGCCACGTGGCGCCCGTCGGGCGAGATCGCCATGTGGTCGGCGCGGAATCCGCTGACCCGGAAGCGCCAGGCGACTCGGCCTGTCGCCAGGGTGATGGCGACGACGTCGCCGAAGCTGGGCCGGGACACGACCAGCAGGCGCCCGTCGGTGCTCGTGTACATGTCATCCACGAACTGGTCGTGCCCCTCGCCGATGAGTTGCCGGATCGCGAGGAAGTAGGCCAGCCGGAACGGGTTCAGGTAGATCTCGACCAGGCGCGCGTCCCGGTCGGGGATGACGTTGATCCGCCTGAGCCGTTCGAAGGCGCCGCTGGGCCGCAGCACGTCGACTGTGCCGTCCCAGTTGTTGCCCACGAACAGGACCTGTTGCGCCGCTTGGGCGGATGCGGGAACGGGTGCGGCCGCCCCTAGGGCAGCCACGCATACCAGGGCAATGAAGATCCTCGATGGGTTCATTACCGCAGAGTAGCTTGTCCCTCCAGCTGGTCAAGCAGTCCGGACAGAGTCTGGCGCAAAGGTGGCTCTAGCTTGCCATCCTCCGCCAGGTCATCGACGAGCTTGCGTACGTCTTCGATCCGGTTGGCGAATTCCTTGCCCTTGTTTCGCCGCGCCAGATCGTTGATCTTGTCGATGAGATCGTCGGCCTTGTTGGCCTCGATCTGGCCGGCGCTGGCGCCCTGCTGCACGGTCTGGCGCAGGGCCACGAGGATCGCGGTGGTGTCCCGGAAGGCCTGCGGGGTGGGCGAGCGCGGCACCTGCCCCTGGGTGACGGCAGTGCCGGGCGGCGGCCCGTTTAGCGCCGTGCCGGATGGCTGCGTGGGCGGCCGCAGTGCGCGCGTGATGAAGAAGATCCCACCGATCACGAGGATCAGCGCGAGCAGCGCGACGCCCGCGACGAGGCCGGGGGAGCGGCCCTTGGAGACCGGCCGGCCCGGCTGATAGACCCGCGTCTGCGGCGCGCTGGGCTGGGGGACCGCCGCAGAGGCCGCGATGACGCCGCCCGCCGTGGCCAAGACTGTCCTATTAGGACCGCGCAGGAGCTGCGCCAAGGCCGACGCGGACGGTCGCTTCTTGGGCGAGGGGTCGAGCGCCTCGCGGATCGCGGCCGCCGCCTCCGGCGGCACGCTCGACGGCATCGCGGGCGGGGTGCGGTCGAGCCGCTGCGCGTCCTCCCACGACTCGATGGGCCACGGCTTGCGCCCGGTCACCATCTCGAGCAGCACCGCGCCGAGGCCGAACACGTCGGCCGACGGATCGGGCGGCGCCTGGGTGAGCCGCTCGGGCGGGGCATATGCGGGCGTGCCAATGATCCAATCGGCGTCGTGCCGCTGCCCGGTCACCGCGGCGATGCCGAAGTCGAGCACCTTCACGCCCGACGGGGTAAGCATGATGTTGGCGGGCTTCACGTCCTGATGCACCACGCCCTGCGCGTGCGCGGCGGCCAGCGCGCCCGCGATCTGCGCGCCGATCGTGGCCGCCTGCGCCCAGGGGATCGGCCCGCGCGCGATCCGCTCGGCCAGGGTCTCGCCCTGGAGCAACTCCATCACGATGTAGGGCGTGTCTTCGTGCTCGCCATAGTCGTGCACGGCCGTGATGTGGGGATGGGTCAGCTTCGCCGCCGCCTGAGCCTCGCGGCGCGCCCCCGCACGCTTTGCCGGATCGCCGGTCGCCTCGCCGATCAGGGTCTTGATCGCCACCTGGCGGCCCAGCACGCTGTCGTGGGCGAGCCACACGTGCGCCATGCCGCCCGCGCCGATCCGCTTCTCCAGCAGATAGCGGTCGTGCAGTCTCGCGCCGGGGGTTAATGCAGGCATGGTGTATTACCGTATCCCACGGTGTCCACAGATCTTGTTTTCGTCGGTGGCCGCGCATTCGTGCGGGGCGGTGTGCGCGACGTCGCGGTGGCCGTGAGCGGGCAGCGCATCGTCGCGGTCGGTGACGTGTCCGCCCTGGTAGGGCCGGAGACGCGGGTGGTCGAGCTGGGGCATGGGCTGTTGATTCCCGCTTTTCACGACGCGCATGCGCATCCGGTGTGGGGCGGGCTGGAGGCCATGCGGTGCAACCTTTCCGGCCTGTCGGGCCTGGACGCCTACCGTGAGGCTATTGCCAGATATGCCCGGGGACTGCCTGACGGTGCCTGGCTGACCGGTGCGGGGTGGTCTATGTGCCATTTTCTTGGTGGTACGCCGAAAGCCGCGCAACTTGACGAAGTGTGCCCGGATCGGCCGGCCGTGCTGCACAACGGCGATCACCATGGCGCCTGGGTCAACTCGGTCGCGCTGGCGATCGCGGGCATCGACGCGTCAACGCCCGACCCGGTCGACGGGCGGATCGAGCGCGAACCGGACGGCACCCCGACGGGCACCCTGCACGAGGGCGCGGTGACGCTGGTCACGCGGCACGTGCCCGCTTCCTCCGTGAGCGATTACGAGGCGGCGCTGCGGAGCGGGCAGGCACACCTGCACGCTTTGGGCGTGGCCGGGTGGCAGGATGCGATCCTGGGGGCATACGCGGGATACGAGGACCCAAGCCCGGCCTATCGGGCGCTGGCCAGGACGGGCGAGCTGACCGCGCGGGTGTGCGGCGCGCTGTGGTGGGACCGGGCCCGGGGCGTCGAGCAGATCGAGTCGCTGGTCGAGCGGCGCGCCTTCCTCGGCGGCGAGGTGGGGACGTTCGCCACACCGATGGTGAAGATCATGCTCGACGGGGTGGCGGAAAACTTCACGGCCGCGATGCGGACGCCCTATCTGTGTGGGCACGGCAGCGGCCTGCCGTTCGTGGACTTCGCGCGGCTGCCGGCCTTCGTCAAAGCCTTGGCGCACAATGGGTTTGGCGTGCACTTCCACGCCATCGGCGACGCCTCCGTGCGCGCGGCCCTGGACGCGGTCGCGGCCTCCCCCGCGATCCCGGCGCAGATCGCGCACCTGCAGGTGGTGGATCCGGCCGACGTGCCGCGGTTTGCGGAGCTGGGCGTGGTGGCCAACATCCAGGCGCTGTGGGCGCACCACGAACCGCAGCTGGACGAGCTCGCCCTGCCCTATCTGGGGCAGGAGCGGGCCCGGTGGCTGTACCCGTTCGGCGATCTGGCGCGCGCCGGGGCCACGCTCGCCGCCGGCAGCGACTGGCCGGTGAGCTCGGCCGATCCGTGGCAGGCCATCCATGTGGCGGTCAACAGATCCTATGTGGACGGTGGGCGCCCGCTGCTGCCCGAGCAGCGGCTGGATCTCGCGACCGCGCTCACCGCCTACACGCGGGGATCGGCGCGCGCCAACGGTTTCCACGATAGCGGGGTCATCGCGCCCGGCATGCTGGCCGACCTGGCCGTGCTCGACCGCGACCCGTTCGCCGCGCCCGCGCACGAGCTCCGGCACACCCGCGTGCGGCAGACATACGTTGGGGGGCGGCTTGTTTTCGAGCGTGCATGAGGTCGTGCTCGGTGAGATCGCCCGCCGGCGGCGGCGGCCGGGAGAGCGCCTGCTCGTGGGGATCACGGGCGCGCCGGGTGCCGGCAAATCAACGCTGGCGCAGCGGATCTGCGCCGAAACGGCGGGCGCGTGCGCCGTACCAATGGATGGATTTCATCTTTCCAATGACGTCCTGCGAAGTCTGGGTTTCGCGCGGGTGAAGGGCGCGCCACAGACGTTTGACGAGGCCGGTTATGTGGCGCTGCTGCGGCGGCTGCGGGAGCGCGACGACGATGTGGTCTATGCGCCCTCGTTCGACCATGTGATGAACGAGCCGATCGCCGGATCGATCCCGGTGCCGCGAGCGTGCGAGCTCGTGATCACCGAGGGGAACTACCTATTGGTCTGGCCGAGGGCGCGCGCCCTGCTCGACCTGACGGTCCACATCGACGCCGATCCGGACCTGCGCGTGGCCGGGCTGATCGAACGCCAACTGGCCAAGGGCCTCGACGAGAGTGCGGCGCGGGAGTGGGTGCTGCGCTCCGACGAGGCCAACGCGCGGCTGGTGCAGGAGCACGCGCACCTGGCTGACCTCCGCGTTCTCAGGTAATTAACAGCCGCCGCTGACGCATGACATAGGCCGGCGCGAAAGTGTGCATGCCATGACTAGACTCCGTCTCCGGCATCTTCCGCTTGTCTTGCTGCTCGCGGCGACGGCCGTGCTCTACCTGGTGGGCTTGAGCCAATCGGGCTGGGCCAACCCGTACTACTCGGCGGCGGCACAGGCGGCGTCGCAGAGCTGGAAGGCGTTCCTGTTCGGCTCCTTCGACTCGGCCAACTTCATCACCGTCGACAAGACGCCCGCGTCGCTTTGGCTCATGGGTTTGTCGGTACGGGTGTTCGGCCTCAGTTCGTTCGCCATCCTCCTGCCGCAGGCGCTGTGCGGCGTGGCCTCGGTGGGTGTGCTCTACGCCACCGTGCGCCGGTGGAGCGGGCACGCCGCCGGGCTGGTCGCGGGCGCGGTGCTCGCGCTCACGCCCGTCGCGGTGCTGATGTTCCGGTTCAACAACCCCGACGCGCTGCTCGTGCTGGCGCTGACGGTCGGCGCGTACGGCGTCACCCGGGCGGTCCAAACTGGACAGACGCGATGGCTCGTGCTGGCCGGTTCGGCGGTCGGCATCGGGTTCCTGGCCAAGATGCTGCAGGCGTTCCTGGTGCTGCCGGCGTTTGGGCTGGCGTATCTCATCGCGGGCCCGCCCAAGCTCGGCAAGCGGCTGCTGCAACTGGGCGCGGCGTTCGGCGCGATGATCGTGTCGGCGGGCTGGTGGATCGCGATCGTGGAGCTGTGGCCCGCGTCATCGCGCCCGTATGTCGGCGGATCGCAGAACAACAGCATTCTCGAGCTGACGTTGGGCTACAACGGTTTGGGCCGGATCACGGGCGAGGAGGTCGGCAGCGTCGGCGCCAACGGTGGCCAATGGGGCGACACGGGCGTGCTGCGGCTGTTCAGCGGATCGTATGCGGGGCAGGCGTCGTGGCTGATGCCGGCCGCGCTGATCCTGCTCGTCGCCGGGCTCGTGGCCACCGCGCGGCTGCCGCGCGCGTCGCTGGAGCGCGCCGGGCTGGTGGTGTGGGGCGGCTGGCTGTTGACCACCGCCGCGGTGTTCAGCTACATGCAGGGGATCATCCATGAGTACTACACCGTGGCGCTCGCGCCCGCGATCGGCGCACTGATCGGTGGCGGTGGGGCGCTGATGTGGCGGCGCGGCTGGCACGCGGTCAACGGTGCGGCCGTGGCGGTCACCGCGTGGTGGGGTTTCACGCTTCTGGGCCGGGCCACGAGCTTCGTACCGTGGCTGCGCTGGATCGTCCTCATTGGAGGGTTGGTCGCGGGGCTGGCTCTGGTCGCACTGCAGTTCGCCGATCGGCTGCGGCCTGCGGCGGCGGAAGGCGAGGCCGAGCGGCGCGGGATTCCCTTGTGGGCCAAGCGGGCTGTGGTGACCGGGGCACTCGCGGTCGGGCTCGCCGGGCCGCTGTCCTTCTCGCTGCAGACCGCGGCGACCGCGCACACGGGTGCGATCGTGACGGCCGGGCCATCCGTCGGCGGCCGCGGCGGCATGGGCGGGCCCGGCGGCGGCGGACCGGGCATGACGGGCCAGAACGGCGCGGGCCAGAACGGCCAGAACGGCCGGGGGCAGATGGGCCAGAACGGCACCGGCCAGACGGGCCAGGACGGCCGCACGCGCGGTGGCACGACCCAGGGTGGCACAACGCAACAGGGAGGCCTCCCCAGCGGGATGCAGCCGCCGGGCGGCACCGTGCCGGGCGGCACGGCACAGGGCGGCACCACGCAGGGCGGCTTCCCCGGCGGCGGCATGACCGGGGGAGGGCGTGGCGCGGGCGGGCTGCTGAACGCGAGCGCCCCAAGTGACGCGCTGAAGGCACTGCTCACCGAGAACGCCGACAACTACACCTGGATCGCGGCGACCATCGGCTCCAACAACGCGGCCGGGATCCAGCTGGCACTGGAGAAGCCGGTCATGGCGATCGGCGGCTTCAACGGTAGCGACGACGCGCCCTCACTGGAGCAGTTCCAGCAGTGGGTCGCCGAAGGCAAGATCCACTACTACGTCGGCGGAAACGGCTTCCAGGCCAACGGCGGCAGCACCGTGCCGCGAGAGATCGCCCAGTGGGTGCAGGCCAACTTCACGGCACAGACCGTCGGCAACGTCACCGTCTACAACCTGGACCCGAAATGACACCGGTCAAGGTGGACACGCTGGTGCTGGATCTGGTGGTGCCGGTCTACAACGAGGAGGTGGACCTCGGGCCGTCGGTCCGGCGGCTCGAGGCCCACCTGCGGGAGCAGTTCCCGTACTCGTACCGGATCACGATCGCCGACAACGCGAGCACGGACCGCACGCCGGTCATCGGCGCGGAGCTCGCCGCCGAGTTCGACTGCGTGCGCGTGGTGCGCCTGGAGGAGAAGGGCCGCGGCCGGGCGCTGGCCCACACGTGGTCCACTTCGGACGCCGCCGTGCTGGCCTACGTCGACGTCGACCTGTCCACGGATCTGGCCGCGCTGCTGCCGCTCGTGGCCCCGCTCATCACGGGCCACTCCGACCTCGCGATCGGCAGCAGGCTCGCGCCGCAGGCACGCGTCGTGCGCGGGCCGAAGCGCGAGTTCATCTCCCGCTGCTACAACCTGATCCTGCGCCGCACGCTCGCGGCCCGGTTCACCGACGCGCAGTGCGGGTTCAAGGCGATCCGGGCCGACGTGGCGCGCCGGCTGCTGCCGCTCGTGCACGACACCGGCTGGTTCTTCGACACCGAACTGCTTGTGCTGGCCCAAAACGCGGGCTTGCGCATCCACGAGGTGCCGGTCGACTGGACCGACGATCCGGACAGCCGGGTGGACCTGGTGGGCACGGCCGTCGCCGATCTCAAGGGTGTCGCCCGTATCGCCAAGGGCCTGCTCACCGGCGCCATCCCGCTGCAGCGGGTGCGCGAACAGCTGGGGCGCAACCCGCCGGAGCGGGCGAGCCTGCTGCACCAGCTGGTCCGGTTTGGTGCGGTCGGTGTGCTCAGCACGCTCGCCTACCTGCTGATCTACGCGCTGGCCCGCGACGTCACCGGAGCGCAGGCGGCCAACGTGATCGCGCTGCTGCTCACGGCGATCGCCAACACGGCCGCCAACCGGCGCCTCACCTTTGGCGTCCGGGGCAGCGAGGACGCGCTGCGGCATCAGGCGCAGGGGCTGGTCGTGTTTGGCCTCGGCCTGCTGTTCACGTCGTCGTCGCTCGCGCTGCTGCACAACCCGTCGATGGTGATCGAGACGATCGCGCTGATCGGCGCGAACCTGCTCGCCACGATCATGCGGTTTTTGTTGTTCCGGCAGTGGGTGTTCCGAGACGCTCGCAAAGCATGAACCAGTGCCCGAAATCGAGTTTCCCCGGCGGACCGCCAACACCGCGGATCCGCCAAGGGGAAGCTCGACATCGGCCGTCGGGGTCGGCGACGTAGGCCATGCGCTCGTTCCACGGCTGATCCTCGGGCTCCTGCAGCACGGTGACGCCGCTGTCGCGCAACGACGCGACGGCGGCGTCCACGTTGTCGGTATAGACGCACAGCTGGAAACCGCCGACCACCGGATCCGGGACCTGGGCTATGGCGAGGCTCCCGCCGCTCTTGAGCTCCAGCGAATAGAAGTCCGGCGGCCATTCGAACGTCACCTCGATTCTTGCTCCTGCTAAAGCAAGTCGCGGGCGGATCGCCCTTGAGGACGGCGGCATCCAAGCCCGATCTTGACCACTGCGTGGATCAAAGATCGTCAGGAAACCGCCGTCGGCGATCCGCACCCGAGCAGGTCGCGGTAGAACGCCAGCGACCGCTGAGCGTCGCGCACATGGATGATCGGGAAGGCGTTGAAGTAGGCATTCATGCTTTGGTAACGAACCGGGACGCGCCCGAGTCGACAATCCGCCGCGGGTGCCGGATCCCCGGATGCCCGGGCGGCAGCGTCCGCTGGATGACCCACCAGCTGACCGCCAGGCACGCCGCGACCACCGGCCAGGTGAGCACGATCGTGCTGATGCTGAGCGCGCCGACCATGCCCGCCCACCACAACGGGATCCACACGGCGAGGCGGACCACGTACTGCATGACCCAAACCCAACTGCCTCGGCTGTAAGCGCGCAGCAGGTCCGGATCGTGCCGCCATCGGCTCTTCTGCCCGAGCACCGTGCCGACGATCACACCGAGCAGGGGCCAGCGCACGACGATGCTGACCGCCCATGCGAGAGCGCTCGCGGCGTTGGTCGCCATGCGGATGGCGAAGAAGTTCTCGGGCTGGCCGGTATATAGTGCGATCAATGCGCCGACCACCACGCCCAGCAGCCCGAGCACCACGGCCCGGGGCTTGTCACCGCTGATCAGCCGCCACACGGCCACGGCGCCGGACGCGACCACGGCCGCGAGGCACGCCCAAGTGATCGACCGGCCGGTGGCGAAGTATGCCGCGCCGAACACCAGCGGCCCCAGGGTCGCATCGATCGCCGCTCGGCGACCGCCCAGGAGGCTCGACAGCGACTCGTCGGCAGGGTCCGGCCCAGAGGGGCGTGCACCGCGTATGCCGCGCGGGCTCGCAGCCCGACCGCGGTCCTGGCTTTCCGGCGAGGCGAGGCCCGGCTGTCCGGCATCAGGGTCTGGGTCTCGCGGCTGGGTGTTCACGGACACTCCGTATTCTCATCAGTCCATCGCTGAAAAGTTAGGCAAGCCTAGCCTGATTCTTCGTGGGCGTGAAGCTCTGGTAAGAAAGATCCCATGACCACCGAGGTTATCGACCTCTGCCGCGACCTGATCCGCATCGACACCACCAACACGGGTGATCTTGCCACGAGCACCGGTGAACGGGCGGCGGCCGAGTATGTGTCGGAGAAGCTGTCAGAGGTGGGCATCGAGCCCATTCTGCTCGAAAGCGCGCCCGGGCGGGCCAACGTGGTCGCCCGGATCGCGGGCAGCAACCCCGAGCGGGGCGCGCTGCTGGTGCACGGCCACCTCGACGTCGTGCCCGCCGACGCCTCCGAGTGGTCCGTCCACCCGTTCTCCGGCGAGATCAAGGACGGGTTCCTTTGGGGCCGCGGCGCCGTCGACATGAAGGACTTCGACGCGATGGCCCTCGCGGTGGTGCGCGACTGGCAGCGCACGGGCTACGTGCCGCCGCGCGACATCGTGCTGTGCTACACCGCCGACGAGGAGGCGGGCAGCGACTACGGCGCGACGTTCCTGGTCGACGAGCACCCGGGGCTGTTCGAGGGGTGCACCGAGGCGATCGGCGAGGTCGGCGGATACTCCTACTCGGTCACCAACGACCTGCGGCTGTACCTGATCCAGACGGCCGAGAAGGGCATCGACTGGCTCAAGGTGCACGCCACCGGGCGGCCGGGGCACGGCTCGTTCGTGCACGACGACAACGCCGTGACCAACCTGTCCGAGGCGATCGCGCGCGCCGGGCGGCACCGCTTCCCGATTGTGATCACGCCCACGGTGCGGTCCTTTTTGGAGCAGGTGTCCGAGGCGCTGCAGATCGAATTCGACCCGGACGATCCGGAGAAGACGATCGCGAAACTGGGGCCGGTCGCGGCGATCGTCGGGGCCACCATCCGCAATACGGTCAACCCGACCGGGCTGCAGGCCGGATACAAGCACAATGTCATCCCGGGCAAGGCATCGGCGACCATCGACTGCCGCACGCTGCCCGGCCAGTTCGACCTCTTCCGCGAGCAGCTGATGGAGGTGCTCGGCCCGGACATGCAGCTGGAGACCGTGCACCGGCAGCCCGCGCTGGAGACCACATTCGACGGTGCGCTCGTCGACGCGATGGCCGCTGCGCTCAAGGCCGAGGATCCGGGCGCCCACGCCGTACCATATATGCTTTCAGGGGGTACCGACGCCAAGCAGTTCCATCGGCTAGGGATCCGCTGCTTCGGCTTCTCGCCACTCAAACTGCCCGCGGATCTCAACTTCTCGGCGCTGTTCCATGGCATCGACGAGCGGGTTCCAGTGGATGCACTACAGTTCGGCGTGCGGGTCTTGGATCGATTCTTGAGGGGTTCATAAACCATGAGCGACAACCACGCCGCCGTCGAGGCCGCGCTGGACCAGATGATCAGCGCTGCGCGCGCGCACCTAACCGCCGTGCGCGAAGCCAAGGGTGAGATCGACAGTGATGAGGTGTGGCGAGCCTACGTGGCCTTCAACAACGCCGCCGTCGCCTACGACGACGCGCTGTCGACGACCTACGGCGAGCCGCTGCCGTGGGAGGTCGAGGCGATCGACCCCGACAAGGCGGACAAGTTCGCCGCCGAGCTGATCGAGGCCGGCAAGGAGCCGGATGATCCACACCCGAGGGTGGTGTCGGTGCGCCAGCGCCGCGATTACCACATCCCGAGCGTGTCCGCGCTGATCAAAGCCGCCGAGCTGGCCCGCATCGAGGTGTCGGCGGAGGCCTCCGACGAGCCCATCACGACCGTCGCCGACGCGCTGCTCGAGCTGCTGCAGACCTCCGACGGATCCCTTGCCGCGCTCGACATCCCGGAGCTGGAGCCGCTCGACGGCATCGTGACGGTGGCCGAGGTCGATCGGGCACTCGAGCCGGACGATTTCGCCGAGAGCGACGCCAACGGGCCCTATCAGCTCAGCCCGAGCGACCGGCTGGTCGCCCGCCTCGACGAGCACCTCACCGGCGAGATTTTTGACGACGAAAACTGACGTGCTAGGTGCTTAAACCCGGCAGGAGCTTGTCGCGCCCGGCGAGTCGGCGCAACAGCACCTGCCGGGTGCCATCGCGCATCAGCCTCACCCGAGCGAGCTCCCACCCGCTGTATTCGGCATGGATCGCAAGTCGCGCCGTCGCAGTAATTCGATCGACATCCGGTGGTAACCGCAACGGCACGTATTCGTAGTCCATGCGGCCTATGCTGCACCTTCCATGCCGTTTTGGCCAGTGGTGGATACATCGTCGAGCGCGAGGATTATCTCCATCGGCAGGGTCAGATTTTCTGTACGCAGTGCGGTCATGAGCTGCGCCGTGGTCCGAGCCCCGACGATGGGCGCGGTCACGCCGGGCCGGTCGCGCACCCACACCAGCGCCGTCTCGGCCGGAGTCATGCCCAGCCCTTCCGCGGCCGTGACGAGTGACTCGACAATGGCCGAGCAGCGCGGGTGGAGATAGGGCAGGACAAACCGTTCGAAATGCGGGCTTGCCGCGCGCGAATCGTCCGGCCGCTCGAAGCGATACTTGCCCGTGAGCACGCTTCGGCCGAGTGGCGACCACGGCAGCACGCCGATGCCCAGCTCCTCGCACGCCGGCAGCACCTCGTGCTCGATGTCGCGCTGCAGCAACGAGTATTCGACCTGGGCGGCGACGATCGGGGTGCGGCCCGGCCAGGCCTGCTGCCATGTCGCGGCGCGTGCGGTCTGCCAGCCGGCGAAGTTGGAAACCCCGGCGTAGCGGGCCTTCCCGCTCGTGACGGCGTGGTCGAGCGCGGCGAGCGTCTCCTCCATGGGCGTGCCGGCGTCCCAGCCGTGCACCAGCCACAGGTCCACATGCGACACTCCCAGCCTGCGGAGGGTCGTGTCGAGCGTGCGCAGCATGTGGCCGCGCGAGCCGTCGTGCCGCCGGCCCGGGCGGGCCCGCAGGCCCGCCTTGGCGATGATCGTCAGCTCGTCGCGGGGGACCATCGCGTCCAGCAGCGTGCCCAGCACGGCTTCGGACTCGCCGTCGGCGTACACGTCGGCGGTGTCGATCACCGTGCCACCGGCGTCGACGTATGCCTTGAGCTGGGCTCCGGCTTCGTCCGGGTCGGTGTCCAGGCCCCACGTCATGGTGCCCA
>JBIOYB010000058.1:0-11426 GCA_044869915.1 Allorhizocola sp. | reverse complement strand
GCACTACTGAAGGCGTAGAAGACGCGGACGAACGACTCGAACTCCTCCATGTGTGAACTAAGCCCCGCCGGCCGCCCAAAGGTTGCCCGCGGGGCTCGTCCGCCCGGTCAGCCGATCCGTGTCCAGCCCTGTTCAAGGGAGTGCCGGTAGGACCAGACCTGCTGGCCGGCCTTGCCCGAGACGGTGAGTTTGGCGGTGTCACCCGCGCCCTCAAGCTTCTCGATCGTGTACACGTTGTCTTTGTCGGTCTGGACGATCGGCTCGGGCAGCCCGGTCGGGATGCGCGGGCCGTCGAGATCCCGCTCGAACACGTAGACGCCCTGCACGATGACGTCTATCGGGTCCCGCATCGTGACCAACAGCCAGGCCGAACCGTTCGAATCCTGCGCGGGGATGGCGTTCTTGACGAACGCGACGCTGTCGACCGTGACCATGAACCGTGTCGTCCCGAGGTGTTTGCCCGCCGACCTCCGGCTCAGGATGGCCTCGCCCGTCCCGCCGGCGACCTTCGCGTACCCCATGAAAAGGTCGCCGTGATGCTGGAGCCTCAGGAAGAAGGTCGTCGAACGCCAGTCGATCGCCCGCACGTCCACGATCGCGGGCGGGAAGGTCGTCGGGCCGCTGACCTGGCCGAAGCCGCCCCCCTGGAGCGCATAGCCGCGCACCTGCTTGTCCAGCGCGCTGTTGGCCGTCCGGAGCACCGGCACCTGTATCACTCCAGCCGCCACCCGGACCTCGTCGTAGGTGTCGAGATCCAGCCCGCCGGGGAGCACGAAACCGATCGGCTCGAACCGGCCCGCCATGTCGACCCGCAGCGCGAGGACCTGCTGGACGGCCGCGTTGGTGAATTCACAAGAGATATTTATGAGTACCTCCGAGCCCGGCAGCCCGTCGATGTCCGCGACAGTGGGCTGCCGGTCGGCGATGCTGAGCGTGGTGTCGTCGGACGTGACCTGCCCGTCCTTGAACGTGCGCTCACCCGCCGGCGGGCATGACGCCGCGCCGGGGAAGGCGGGCACCCGGAAGGTCGCGTTGCGCACATCGCTGATGAGTTGCGTGGGAGCCGACGTGGGGCTCGGGCTGTTGTCCGGCGAGCTGGTGACCGTCGGGGTTGGACTGTTGCCCGGTGGCGGGGGCGGCATGGGTCGCACGCCGTTGATCGCCACGAACGCACCGGCCAGGGCCACCACGACCGCGAGCGATCCAACGGCCCGGTTGCGCATCCCGATCCGGCGCGAGCCCTTGAGCACGCGATCGCGTAGATCGACGACTTGGACGTCGTAGGAAAGGTCGGTCAATCCTTGCTTCAGCCGATCGCTCATGCCATCGCCTCCTCGAAGTATTGCGGCGCGAGCGCGCGCAAGCGAGTCAACGCCCGAGCGGTCTGGGACTTCACGGTGCCGACCGAGACGCCCAGCACCTCGGCGGTGGCCGCCTCGGTCTGATCGTCGATGAACCGCAGCACGATGACAGCGCGCTGCTTCGGCGTGAGCTGTCGCAAAGCGGCCGACAGGTCGTGCTTGATCAGATGCGACTCGTCCGGCGACCGCCGCGCGGCCGGCTCTGGCACGTCGCCCATCGGCACCTCGGCCGACCGGCCGCGGCGCCACCACGCGACCTGCAGGTGATACATGACCTTGCGGGTGTAAGCGTCGGGGTTGCTGTCGTGCAGGCGTTTCCACGCTCGGTGGGTGCGGATGAGCGCGTCCTGCACCAGATCCTCGGCACGGTGTTGATCGCCCGTGAGCAGGTATGCCGTGCGTAACAACGCGGGCGACCTGGCGTGTACGAAGGCGTCGAACTCGGCCGCGAGTGAGTCCATGTTTTCTGCCTCGGGGAAGTAGGGGCGCCCGGGGTGGATCGGGCTATGACATCCCTAAGGGGTCCCGCGCCCCCGATGGTTGGCACCCGTTGTCCACAACCTTCCGTGGATAACCCGGTGGATTTCCTGTGGACGGGCTGTGGATTGGTGTGGATAGAAAATACCCCAAAAATCTTGCTGTGGATGGCGTGTGGACGGAGCCCCATGATCCGTGGACAACCTTTCATGATCCGTGGATATCGCTGTGGGAAACTCGATCCGGTGTTCTCCACAATTTGGGGATAACCCATGGGGATAGGCAGTGGATAACCTGTGGACGGCAGTGGACAACCGGCGGACGGTCGTCCCCATGTGGATAACAGGGCGGGTTGTCCACGCACCGGTCCACATCTCTTCCACAGCCTCCGGAGCGTTCCGAGCAGTCGAAACCCGGGTTATCCCCAGTTTCCACAGGCCCTAAGAAGAACCTGGGTTTTATCTCTAATAGAGAAAACAAAACAAAATCACCGGGGCTCGATCTGTGGACTGGATCCCCTCAGACCGAGATCGTCCGTGAGGGCATATGGTCGTACGGGTCAGCAACAGCTGGGAGGAAATGATGAAGTTCCGGGTGGAGCGCGACGCGCTCGCCGACGCCGTCGCGTGGACCGCGAAGAGCCTGCCGAGCAGGCCGTCCGTGCCGGTGCTCGCCGGTGCGATGCTGCGGGTGACCGATGGGCGGCTGCAGGTCTCAGGCTTCGACTACGAGGTGTCCAACCAGGTCGACGTCGACGTGCAGGCCGACGCCGACGGGGCGACGCTCGTGTCCGGCCGCCTGCTTGCTGAGATCACCAAGGCCCTCCCGGCCAAACCGGTGGAGATCGCCGCCGTCGGTTCCCATCTCGAGCTCGTCTGTGGCAGCGCCCGCTTCACCCTGCCGACCATGCCGGTCGAGGACTATCCGACCCTGCCGGAGTTGCCGGCGAGCGCGGGCCGGGTGGAGGCCGCCGTCTTCGCCTCCGCGGTCGCGCAGGTCGCCATGGCCGCGGGCCGCGACGAGACCCTGCCCATGATGACCGGTGTCCGCATCGAGATCAGCGGCGACAAGCTCTCCCTGCTGGCGACCGACAGGTACCGTCTCGCGGTCCGCGAGATCTCCTGGACGCCCGACGACGCGGGCATCGACGTCAACGCGCTGGTCCCGGCGCGCACACTGGCCGACACGGCCAAAACCCTTGGGCCGCTTGGCGGCGAGGTCACCATCGCGCTCGGCAGCAGCGGCGGTGCGGGCGAGGGCATGATCGGGTTTGTGGGCGGCACGCGGCGCACCACGAGCCGCCTGCTCGACGGGCAGTCCTATCCTCCGGTGCGCTCGCTGTTCGCGCCGAGCTACTCCTCAGAGGCGCGCGTGACCGTGTCGTCGCTGATCGAGGTGGTCAAGCGGGTCGCGTTGGTCGCGGAGAAGGCGACGCCCGTGCGGTTGAGCTTCAGCGAGGACGGGCTCGTCGTCGAGGCCGGCGGCACCGAGGAGGCGCGCGCGAGCGAGGCGATGGAGACCGTCTCGTCGATCAGCGGCGAGGCGATGCAGGTCGCGTTCAACCCGCAATACCTCATCGAGGGGCTCAGCGCGCTGGGCGCGCCGACCGCCGTGTTCTCCTTCAACGACCCGTTCAAGCCCGCGGTGATCACGCCCGCGGGCGAGGATGGTGCTGTGATCGAAGGCTTCCGTTACCTGATCATGCCCATTCGCGTCGGAAGGTAGGGCACATGCAACTCGGACTCATCGGCCTGGGGAAGATGGGCGGCAACATGCGCGAGCGGCTGCGCGCCGCCGGGCACGAGGTCGTCGGCTACGACCGCAACCCCGACCTGTCGGACGCCAACGACCTTGCCGACATGGTGGGCAAGCTGTCGGCGCCGCGGGTCGTGTGGGCGATGGTCCCGGCCGGTGAGATCACCGAGCAGACCATCGACGCGCTCATCCCGCTGCTGAGCCCCGGCGACGTGGTCATCGACGGCGGCAACTCCCGCTTCAGCGACGACGCGCCGCGCGCCGCCCGCCTGGCCGAGCACGGCATCGGCTACCTCGACGTCGGCGTCTCGGGCGGGGTGTGGGGCAAGCAATACGGCTACGCGCTCATGGTCGGCGGGTCCGAGGAGGACGTCGCCAAGGCCATGCCCGTCTTCGAGACGCTCAAGCCCGAGGGCGAGTTCGGCTTCGTGCACGCCGGGTCGGTGGGCGCCGGGCACTACGCCAAGATGGTGCACAACGGCATTGAATACGGTCTGATGCACGCCTATGCCGAGGGCTTCGAGCTGCTCGAGGCGTCCGAGCTGGTGACCAACGTGCCGGGCGTGTTCAAGTCGTGGCGCGAGGGCACGGTCGTGCGCTCGTGGCTGCTCGACCTGCTCGACCGCGCGCTGGAGGAAGATCCGCACCTCGAGGGCCTCAAGGGCTACGCCGAGGACACGGGCGAGGGTCGCTGGACGGTCGAAGAGGCGATCCGCCTCGCCGTGCCCATGCACGTGATCGCCGCGTCGCTGTTCGCCCGGTTCGCCTCGCGCCAGGAGGACTCGCCCGCGATGAAGGCGATTGCCGCCCTGCGCAACCAGTTCGGCGGCCACGCGGTCAAGAAATAACGATGCACGTCCGGCGGCTCGAGCTCGTGGACGTGCGGTCCTATGAGCGCTCCGCCGTGGACTTCGAGCCGGGCGCATCCGTCCTCATAGGACATAACGGCGTGGGCAAGACCAACCTCGTCGAGGCGCTGGGCTACGTGGCGACGCTGGCGAGCCATCGCGTGTCCACAGACGCGCCACTGGTGCGGGTGGGCGCCGACACCGCCGTGATCCGGTGCGAGATCGTGCACGAGGGACGGGAGCTGCTCGTCGAGCTGGAAATCGTTCCGGGGAAGGCCAATCGGGCTAGGCTCGGGCGATCGCCGGCGCGGCGGGCGCGCGACGTCCTGGGCGCTCTGCGGCTCGTGCTGTTCGCCCCGGAGGATCTGGCGCTGGTGCGCGGCGAGCCCGAGCAGCGCCGGCGCTACCTGGACGATCTGCTCGTGGCGCGGCAGCCGCGCATGGCCGGCGTCCGCGCCGACTACGAGCGGGTGCTCAAGCAGCGCAACGCTTTGCTGCGCAGCGCCTACCTGGCGCGCAAGGTGGCCGGGCGCGGCAGTGATCTGTCCACGTTGGAGGTTTGGGACCATCACCTGGCCGAGCACGGCGCCAAGCTGCTCACGGCGCGGCTCTCGCTGGCCGACAGCATCGCGCCACACCTGGAGGAGGCCTACCGGCTGGTGAGCGCGGGCCAGGGCAAGGCCGTCATGGAATACAAGGCCACGGCCACGCCGACGTCCATTGTGGAGGAGCTGACAGCCGTGCGGGGTGAGGAGATCGCCCGGGGCACGACGCTGGTCGGCCCGCACCGCGACGACCTGCTGCTGCGGTTGGGCGATCTGCCGGTGCGCGGGTATGCCAGCCACGGTGAGTCGTGGTCGTATGCGCTGGCGCTGCGTCTCGCCTCGTATACGCTGCTGCGCTCCGAAGGGATCGAGCCGGTTTTGATACTGGATGATGTCTTTGCCGAATTGGACACCGGGCGCCGGGAGCGCCTCGCCGACCTGGTGAAGGACGCGGCCCAGGTCCTCATCACGTGCGCGGTGGAGGCCGATGTGCCGGTATCGTTGCGCGGCAGGCGATATCTCGTGCAGCCGGGGGAGGTGCACCGTGTCCTCGACTGACGATCCGAAGGGCGCCTCGCCACAGGCGGGCCCTTCGCCGCAAGCGGGGCAGGCAGGTCCCGAGCTGGCGCGCGCCGCGCTGGAGGCCGCCCTGCGCAAGCGCGTGGCCAGGCAGCGGGAGCAACCGGCACCGGTCAAGAAGAAGCGCGGCTACACGGGCGCCGGGCCGGACCCGCGCGACCCGGCCAGGTTCGGCGACGTGCTGGCCAACCTGGTCAAGACGCGCGGCTGGGAGCGGCCCGCCGCCGAGGCGACCCTGTTCGGCTCGTGGGAGAAGGTGGTCGGGCCCGACATCGCCGGGCACAGCCGCCCGTTGACGCTCGCCGACGGCGAGCTGACGATCGAGGCGGAGTCGACGGCGTGGGCCACGCAGCTGCGCCTGCTCAACAAGTCGATCCTGACCCGGATCGCGTCGGTCGTCGGGCACAACGTGGTGACCAAGCTGCGCATCCACGGGCCGGCCGCACCGGCCCGGCAAAAGGGGCAGTGGCGCGTTCGCGGGCAATCTCGCCCCTGACAGAGGCCGCGGCGGCGAGTCCTGCCCCAGGCCGGCATCATGGCCCGGGCCGGGTCGTCGGCAACCACGACGGCACGGCCACCTACCGGGAGGTGCCGCGCGACGTCGACTCTCATGGCGTGGGCCACTGAGACGGCTTCGTGCGCCTGCGCGCCGGATGCCCACTCAACTCGGTTGACGGGCAGGCGCGTCAGCTTTCGGCGTAGACGGCGAAGCCGCGGTCGGCGCAGCGGCGATAGAAGCGGGCGAGGACGGCAAACTCCGACAGCGGGAAGCTCCACTGTGGCGGGCCGCCGCCGTCGTCGCGCAGCCCGTCGAGCCGCTGCTCGAGCCAGCGCAGCTGCTGGTCGGCCAGGCGGGCCTCGGCCAGCGCCCCGCGCAGCAGCTCGGCGACCGTGTCGAAGGTGACGGTCGGGCCAAACTCGGTGTGCCCGTCGACGAACTTCTCCAGACCGCCAGCGATCCAGGCGCACCCGTCGGGATCGATCACCGGGTCCTCGTCCTCCTCGGCGGCCTCTGTGGCGTAAAGCACTCCTTTGAGCCCGAGCAGGAGATCGACGACCTCGGTGTAGGCCGTGGCGCGGACGGTGCCCGTGCGCGCGATATGCCCGGCGAGCGCCGCCGTCGGCGCCTCGGTCGCGGGCTGGTCTGCCAGCTCAGCGAAGTCGACGAACTCCGCAGGCGCGACCGGGTCGTAAAACCTGCCGGTCGCGGGCCACTGAACAGCCACGTTATCCAGACCCATCTGTGCCTCTTTCGCAAGTAAGAGGAAGGCGAGAGCAACTTACGGCATCGCGGGCGTGTCGCGCTAGGCATGCCTGCCCCGTGTAGGGGGAGTTGCGGGTGGAGCGTTTCGCGCACCTGTGACGCTGTCAGGTACCCGCACGGTGCCGCCAGCGCACGGTCGTCGGTCTCGCCCAGTAGGATTACGGAGCATTCCTAATCCATTCGAGGGGACATTCGTGGCTGGCACCAGCAAACAGGAGTATGGCGCAGAGTCAATCACCGTGCTCGAGGGGCTCGAGGCCGTCCGGAAGCGGCCGGGTATGTATATCGGCTCGACCGGGGAGCGTGGCCTACATCACCTGGTGCAGGAGGTCGTAGACAACGCGGTCGACGAGGCGATGGCCGGTTATTGCGACACGATCGACGTCGTGCTGCTGGCCGACGGCGGCGTGCGCGTGATCGACAACGGGCGTGGTTTCCCGGTCGACCTGCATCCCAAGCTCAAGAAGCCGGGCGTCGAGGTGGCGCTGACCGTGCTGCACGCGGGCGGCAAGTTCGACGGCAAGGCCTATCAGGTCTCCGGCGGTCTCCACGGCGTCGGCGTTTCCGTGGTCAACGCGCTCTCCGTCCGGATGGAGGTCGAGATCCAGAAGGATGGGTTCTTCTGGCGGCAGGAGTATCTCAACTCCAAGCCGGGCGAGCTGCGCAAGGGCGAGCCCACCAACCGCACCGGCTCGTCGGTCGCGTTCTGGCCCGACGGCACGATCTTCGAGACCACCGAGTTCAACTTCGAGACCATCTACCGTCGACTCCAGGAGATGGCGTTCCTCAACCGGGGCCTGACCATCCACCTGCGCGACGAGCGGGGCGAGCAGGCCGAGGGCGAGGAGGTGCGCGAGGTCACGTTCCTCTACAAGGGCGGCATCAGCGATTTCGTGCGGCACCTCAACAACACCAAGAGCCCGATCCACAAGTCCGTGGTCGAGTTCGGCGCCGACGGCGACGGCATGGCGCTCGAGGTCGCGATGCAGTGGAACGAGTCCTATGGCGAGTCGGTCTACACGTTCGCCAACACGATCAACACGCACGAGGGCGGCACGCACGAGGAAGGCTTCCGTGCGGCCCTCACGTCTGTGGTGAACAAATACGGTACAGACAAGAAAATCTTGAAGGGTGACGAGAAGCTCACGGGCGAGGACATCCGCGAGGGCCTGGCCGCGATCATCTCGGTCAAGCTGGCCAACCCCCAGTTCGAGGGCCAGACCAAGACCAAGCTCGGCAACACCGACGTCAAGAGCTTCGTGCAGAAGGTGTGCAACGAGTGGCTCGCCGACTGGTTCGAGCGCAACCCGGCCGAGACCAAGATGATCATCAGCAAGGCGTCGCAGGCCGCGCGCGCCCGGGTCGCCGCGGCGCAGGCGCGCAAGCTCGCCCGGCGCAAATCGCTGCTCGAGTCCGGCTCGATGCCCGGCAAGCTCGCCGATTGCCAGTCCACCGATCCGAGGGTCAGCGAGCTGTTCATCGTCGAGGGCGACTCGGCCGGAGGCTCGGCCAAGCAGGGCCGCGACCCGCGCGTGCAGGCCATCCTGCCGATCCGAGGCAAGATCCTCAACGTGGAGAAGGCGCGCATCGACCGCGTGCTGAAAAACAATGAGGTCCAGGCACTGATCACCGCACTCGGCACCGGCATCCACGACGAATTCGACATTGAGAAGTTGCGATACCACAAGGTCGTCCTGATGGCCGACGCCGACGTTGACGGACAGCACATCCAGACCCTGCTGATGACGCTGCTGTTCCGATTCATGCGGCCGCTGGTCGAGCTGGGCCACGTCTACCTGGCCTCCCCCCCGCTGTACAAAATCAAGTGGAACAAGCGCGGCGACGACTTCCAATACGCTTACTCCGACAAGGAGCGCGACGGGCTGATCCGGCTGCGCCAGGAGACCAAGCCCAACGCCAAACCCGACGATGTGCAGCGGTTCAAGGGTCTCGGCGAGATGAACTACCCCGAGCTGTGGGAGACCACGATGAACCCGGCCACCCGCACGCTGCGCCAGGTCACCCTGGACGACGCCGCCACCGCGGACGAGCTGTTCAGCGTGCTGATGGGCGAGGATGTCGAGGCGCGGCGCTCGTTCATCCAGCGCAACGCCAAAGACGTGCGCTTCCTCGACATCTGACACCCTGACCCAGACCCGCTTCCAGAAGGATTCGAATAAGTGAGCGAAACTCCCGAAATCTTCGAGCACGGCCGCGTGGAGCCAGTCGGGCTCGAAGTCGAAATGCAGCGGTCCTATCTCGACTACGCGATGAGCGTGATTGTGGGCCGGGCGCTGCCAGATGTGCGCGACGGACTCAAACCCGTGCACCGCAAGATTTTGTTCGCCATGTACGACGGCGGATTCCGCCCCGACCGGGGCTACTTCAAGTGCGCGCGTGTCGTCGGCGAGGTCATGGGCAACTACCACCCACACGGCGACACGGCCATCTACGACTCGCTGGTCCGCATGGCCCAGCCGTGGTCCCTGCGATACCCCCTGATCGACGGCAACGGCAACTTCGGTTCGCCGGGCAACGATCCGGCCGCGGCCATGCGATACACGGAGTGCCGGCTCGATCCGCTGGCGATGGAGCTGCTGCGCGACATCGACGAGGACGCGGTCGAGTTTCAGCCCAACTACGACGGGCGCAACCAGGAGCCGATGATCCTGCCGTCGCGCTTCCCCAACCTGCTGGTCAACGGGTCCGAGGGGATCGCGGTCGGCATGGCCACAAAGATCCCGCCGCACAACCTGCGGGAGATCGGCGCGGCCGTGCAGTGGTGCCTGGAGCACCCCGAGGCCGACGAGGCGGAGACGCTCGACGCGGCCATCAGGATTGTGAAGGGGCCCGACTTCCCGACCAAGGGTTTGATCGTCGGGACCACCACGATCGAAGAGGCATACCGCACGGGCCGCGGCTCGATCCGGATGCGCGCGGTGATCGAGGTGGAGGAGGACCGCAAGGGCCGGCCCTGCCTGATCGTCACGGAGCTGCCCTACCAGGTCAACCCCGACAATCTGGCCGAGCGGATCGCCGAGCTGGTCAAGGAGGGCAAGCTCGGCGGCATCGCCGACATCCGGGACGAGTCGAGCGGTCGCACGGGTCTGCGGCTGGTGCTCGTGCTCAAGCGCGACGCCGTGGCCAAGGTCGTGCTCAACAACCTGTACAAGCACACCCAGCTGCAGGAGACGTTCGGCGCCAACATGCTGGCGCTCGTCGACGGGGTGCCGCGCACGCTCAACCTCGCGCAGTTCCTGCGTTACTACGTGGCCCACCAGATCGAGGTCATCCAGCGCCGCACCGCCTACCGGTTGCGCAAGGCCGAGGAGCGGGCGCACATCCTGCGTGGTCTGGTCAAGGCGCTCGACGCGCTCGACGAGGTCATCGCGCTGATCCGGCGTTCGCCGACGGTCGAGGTGGCCCGGACAGGGTTGATCGAGCTGCTCGAAATCGACGAGATCCAGGCGACCGCGATCCTCGACATGCAGCTGCGCAGGCTCGCCGCCCTCGAGCGGCAGAAGATCGTCGACGAGCTTGCGAGGATCGAAATCGAGATCAAGGAGCTGCTCGACATCCTGGCCAAGCCCGAGCGCCAGCGCAAGATCATCTCTGATGAACTCGGCGGCATCATCGAGAAGTGGGGCGACGAGCGGCGCACCCGCATCATCCCGTTCGACGGCGAGGTCTCGATGGAGGACCTCATCGCGCGCGAGGACGTAGTCGTCACGATCACGCGGACCGGGTACGCCAAGCGCACGAAGGCCGACCTCTACCGCTCGCAGCGGCGCGGCGGCAAGGGTGTGAGCGGGGCCACCCTGCGACAGGACGACATCGTCAGCCACTTCTTCGTGAGCTCCACCCACGACTGGATCCTGTTCTTCACGAACAAGGGCCGGGTCTACCGCGCCAAGGCGTACGAACTGCCCGAGGCGAGTCGGGTCGCGCGCGGCCAGCACGTGGCCAACCTGCTCGCCTTCCAGCCCGACGAGCACATCGCCCAGGTCATCCAGATCCAGAACTACCAGGTCGCGCCGTACCTGGTGCTGGCCACCAAGAACGGGTTGGTGAAGAAGACCCGGTTGGACGAGTTCGACTCCAATCGCGCCGGCGGCATCATCGCGATCAACCTGCGCGACACCGACGAGATGGTCGGCGCGGCGCTCATCGGGCCGGCGGAGGACCTGCTGTTGGTCTCCAAGAAGGCGCAGGCCATCCGGTTCAACGCCACCGACGAGGCACTGCGGCCGATGGGGCGGGCGACCTCGGGCGTCATCGGCATGCGCTTCGGGGATGGCGATGAGCTGCTAGCAATGGAGGTGGTCCGGGACGGCATGGATGTGCTTGTCGCCACCGGGGGCGGGTATGCGAAACGGACCCCGATAGAGGAGTATCCGGTGCAGGGTCGGGGAGGAAAGGGCGTGCTCACCGCGAAGATTACCGAGCGCCGTGGTGGACTGGTGGGTGCGGTGGTCATCAGCCCCGACGACGAGCTGTTCGCGATCACGAGCAACGGCGGCGTGATCCGGACTCCGGTGAAGCCTGTACGCCGTACGCGGGATCGGAACACAATGGGGGTCAAGCTGATGGACCTGCC
>JBIOYB010000057.1:0-3048 GCA_044869915.1 Allorhizocola sp. | reverse complement strand
TAGACATGCTTGCCCTGTGGGACACCACCGGTTCCGAAGTGGTGAAAAAGCTTGCGGCGGAACGCCGCACGGGCAGTGTCGCGAGTGGACTCGCGCTCACGCTGATCGTGATCGTCGACGAGGGGCGGGTGCGTGAGGTCGAGGACGCGGCGACGATCGCGGCCGCGTCCCACCCGTGCCGGCTGCTCGTGGTCACCCGCGGGCCCGTGCCCGGGCCCGACGCCGCGACGGCCAAGGCCAAAGAACGGCTCGACGCTGAGATCATCGTGGGCGGGCGGCTCGGGCCGTGCGAGGCCGTGGTGATGCGCATGCACGGGCGGCTCGCGCTGCACGCCGAATCGGTGGTCATGCCGCTGCTCGCCCCGGATGTGCCGGTGGTGACGTGGTGGCACGGGCCGCCGCCCGAGCGGCTGGCCTACGACGCGCTGGGCGTGGTGGCCGAGCGGCGCGTCACCGACGTGGTCCAGACCGCCGACCCGACCTCGTCGCTGCGCCGGCGGGCCGACGACTACGCGCCCGGCGACACCGACCTGGCCTGGACGCGGCTGACCGGGTGGCGTTCGCTGATCGCGGGCGCGTTCGACACCGTGGCCACGAGTGTGGATACGGCCAGGGTGACCGGACCGGCCGACGATCCCGCGACCGCGCTGCTGCGCGGGTGGCTCACCGCCCGGCTCAACGTCACCGTCGAGCTGCAGCAGGCGCCCACACTGTCCGGAGTGGACTTCACGCTGACCGACGACGGCCGGCTCGCGCTGCACAGCACGGGTGACGGCACGGCCATTCTGAGCCGCACGGGCGTCGGCGACCGGATCCTGCCCCTGGTCAAACGGCGGCTCGGCGAGGAGCTGGCCGAGGAGCTGCGCCGGCTCGACCCCGACCAGCCCTACGGTTCCGCGCTCTCGGCGGCCACGGGGTGCGGGGGGCTCAACGAGCGGCCCGCGACGCGCACGCACGTCTGGCGCGACCCGTTGCGGGTGAGCGCATGACGGTGGGTTTACGGTGAGCGCATGACGGCGGGTTTACGGTGAGCGCATGACGGTCGATGTGGTTGTCCACGCGGACGCTTTCACGGGGCGGCGGAGGTGGCCGGCATGACGGTCGATGTCGTTGTCCACGCGGACGCGGAGTTGTTGGCGCAGGCGGCCGCGGCCCGGCTGATCGTGCGTCTGATCGACGCGCAGGCGGTGCGCGGTGAGGCCAGCATCGTGCTCACGGGCGGGCGGGTGGCGGCGGCCATGTATGAGGCCGTGGCCACCAACCCGGCCCGTGACGCGGTCGACTGGTCCCGGGTGGACCTGTGGTGGGGCGACGAGCGGTTCCTGCCCTCCGGCGATCCGGAGCGCAACGAGACGCAGGCGCGGGCGGCCCTGCTGGACCTGCTGCCGCTCGACCCGGCACGGGTGCACCCCATGCCCGCGAGCGACGTGCCCGACGGGTCCGATCCGGAGCTCGCGGCCGCACGCTATGCGCGCGAGCTCGCCCACGCGGCCGCGCCCGGCTCGGCCCAGCTGCCGCACTTCGACGTGCTGCTGCTGGGCGTGGGCGAGGACGGGCACGTGGCGTCGGTGTTCCCGGAGCATCCGAGCGCCTACGAGACGCGCCCGGTGAGCGCGGTGCGGGGCAGCCCCAAGCCGCCGCCGGTGCGGATCACGATGACGCTGCCGTCGATCAACACGGCCGAGGAGGTGTGGCTGATCGCCGCCGGCGCGGGCAAGGCCAAAGCGGTCGGGCTGGCCCTGGCCGGGGCGGGCCCGGTGCAGCTGCCCGCGGCGGGGGTGTCCGGGGTGGACCGCACGGTCTGGCTGCTGGACCGGGCGGCAGCCCACGACGTGCCGCTGCGCTCCCGAGCACTGCGCTAAACACCCGCACGTTGCGGGATGCACCCGGCCAACCGGCCACCCATTTGGGTGCTTTGGGGTGACTTTGTCGGGTTTGGGCTGGTGTGATCGAAGAGTGAGCCAGCCGTTCAAACTCCCGCGGTTCTACCTGCCCTACCCGGCCCGCCTCAACCCCCACGTCGACCGCGCCCGCACCCACAGCAGGGCCTGGGCGCAACGGATGGGCATGCTCAGCGGCGAGGTCTGGGACGAGCGCGATCTCGACGCGCACGACTACGCCCTGCTGTGCGCCTACACTCACCCCGACACCTCCGGCGACAAGCTCGACCTGGTGACCGACTGGTATGTGTGGGTCTTCTTCTTCGACGACCACTTCCTCGACACCTTCAAACGCACCCAGGACCTCAAGGGCGCCAAGGAATACCTGGACCGGCTCCCCGCCTTTATGCCGCTGCGGCCGGAAAGCGCCGACCGTCCGATCCCGGCCAATCCGGTCGAGCGCGGCCTGGCCGAACTTTGGGATTCGACGATACCGGCGATGTCCCCCGACTGGCGGGCCAGGTTCGCCGAAAGCACCCGCAACCTGCTCGACGAGTCGCTGTGGGAGCTGGCCAACATCAGCCGCAACCGGGTGCCCAACCCGATCGAATACGTGCAGATGCGGCGCAAGGTGGGCGGCGCGCCGTGGTCGGCCGGACTGGCCGAATTCGCCGCCGGCGCCGAGGTGCCCGCGAAGGTCGCGGCAAGCCGCCCGATGCGCGTGCTGCTCGACACGTTCGCCGACGGCGTGCACCTGCGCAACGACATCTTCTCCTACCAGCGAGAGACCGAGCGGGAAGGCGAAATCAACAACGGCGTGCTCGTGGTGCGGCACTTCCTCGCCTGCACCACACAGCACGCCGCCGACACGGTCAACGAGCTGCTGACCTCACGGATGCAGCAGTTCGAGCACACAGCGGTCACCGAACTGCCCCAGCTGTTCGTCGAGAGTGGACTGACCCCGGCGCAGTGCCTCGACGTGCTCGCCTACGTGAAAGGCCTGCAGGACTGGCAATCCGGCGGGCACGAATGGCACCTGCGGTCCAGCCGATACATGAACTCCGAACGCTCCTTCGACGGCGGTCCCACCGGGCTGGGCGTCTCCGCGGCCCAAATCTTCAAGCGGCTCAAGGGACACGCCCACATCCCGCACCAGCCCGTCGGCGAG
>JBIOYB010000056.1:0-7254 GCA_044869915.1 Allorhizocola sp. | reverse complement strand
TGAACAGGAGCAGGTTGGGCGAGCCCGCGCCCGGGTTGACCACGACGCCCGGGGTCGCGTTGGCACTGAGCGCCGTGGCGACCTGCGCGGCCGTGTCGGCCGGGAACTTCTGCCGCCACAGCGCGGCGGACCCGGCCGCGTGCGGCGACGACATCGACGTGCCCTGCAGACTGGCGTAGGCGTTGGGCGCGGTGTGCCACGCCGACGTGATGTTCACGCCCGGCGCGAAGATGTCCACGCATGCGCCGAAGTTGCCCCAGACCGGCCGGGTGTCGTTGATGTCGGTCACGGAGACGGTCGTGGCGCCCGCGGTGCTCGCGGGTGAGATCGCGCAGGCGTTGCCGCCGTTGTTGCCGGCCGCGACCGAGTAGTGCACGTTAGCGTTGATCGAGGCGGTCACGGCCGCGTTGAGCGGTGCGAAGAGCCCGCCGCCGAGGCTCATGTTGGCCACATGCCGCTGGCCCGGATTGAGCCCCGCCGCGAGCGTGACGAAGTTGACGCCCGCGATGATGACCGCCGCGGTGGTCGTGCCGGTGCAGTTGAACACGCGCACCGACACGATGCGCACGCCCTTGGCCACGCCGGTGGTCCGGCCGCCGATCGTGCCCGCGACATGCGTCCCGTGGCCGAGGCCGCACGGCGCGCACCCGCCGAGGAACGGGTCCCAGCCGCAGACCGCACGCCCGCCGAACTCCTGGTGGGTCAGCAGGATTCCGGTGTCGATGACGTACGCGACGACGTTGGGGGCGGTGTTGGGGAAGTGATACTTCTGGTCCAGCGGCAGCGAACGTTCATCGATGCGGTCAAGGCCCCATGACGGCGGGTTGGGCTGGACCGACAGCGCCTCAAGCGTGATGTAGACGTCCTGCGTCACCGACTCGACCGCCGGGTCACTGGCGATCTTCGCAGCCTCGTCAGCGGTGGCGTCGACCGAGAAGCCCTGGTAACCCGCCGTGTAGACGTAGCGGGCGTTGCCGCCGTGCTTGCCGGTGAGCTCCTTGGCCAGCCGGTCGGTCTCGTCCGGCGACGTGTTGGCGGGCAACGACACGATGTAGCTGTTGGGGACCGGCGACGGCGACGGCGTCGGCGATGGTGTCGGGGCCGGTGTGGGGGTGGCGGTCTGCACCGGCACGCTGACCGCGGCGACCGGGGTGCTCCCGGCTCCAATTAGGACAGTCGCACCGGCCGCGACGACGGCCATGGCAACACGGATGATCATGTGATCCTCCTGTCACTGTGGGGGTTTAGGGGGTCGCCCCACAGCCCACCGGAGGACCGTTGCGATTCGGTTGTAGTTCAGTTGGAACGTGACCCTTTTATTTCCAAAGTGGACATAAGCTCCGCGGTCGCGGCGGCGATCGTCGCGACGGCCCTGTCGAACGCCTCCTGGTTGTGCGCGGCCGGTTTGCGGAAACCCGACACTTTCCGCACGTATTGCAACGCGGCAGCGTAATAGTCCTCGTCGGTCACGACCTCTTCAAACGGCGGGCGCAGCGTCTTGATGCTTCGGCACATGTTCCCCATTATCACCGCATGCAATCTGACTCAATGATCGAATCCGCCAAGGGCTGGCACAACATCCAGCTCGCCGTGATGGGGTTCATCGGCCTATGCGGCGTGCTGCGCATGGGCGAGACACCGGCCGGGCCGGACTGGCTGATGTTTTGGTCGACGGGCATGTCGGTGCTGGCCTTCATCACGTCGCTGCTGTCCATGTGGATGGTGGGCAGCGTCGCCTTCCCGCTCTATGGCTTCGCAAGTGAGCAGCAGATGCCCGAAAGTGCACCGGGCAGGCTCAAAGGCGGCATAGGAATGACATTTGCCTCAATCATCATGATGGTACTCGCGTCTCTCGCCGGCTGGTGGCCGACCCCATCCGGCACGGACAGCGTCGAGGTCCGCGATTCACGTGGCGCCAGCGCCTGCGGGACCTGGGTCGACGGCGCCCCGGCGGGCTCGATGTGGCTGCGCACGGACGATGGCACGGTCACCGTCCGGCTGAGCCAGGTGACCGATATGCGCCCCGTCGCGACCTGCTAAACGTCCGCCTTCCACGCGCCGCCGCAGCCCTGTGCGGCGGCGCGGGATCCGAGCCCGCGTGGAAACGTGACGATGCGGTCGTCGTCGCCGTCGAAACGGCAATCCACCACAAACCCTCGGACCAGCCGCTCGTGCGGAGCGCCGAAGTCGGCCCAGACGGCACCCTGCCGCCGACAGCCCGGACCGGCCCGGACCGGCGCGGCGGGCTGGCGCGGCGGGTTGGCGCGGCGGATCGGGCGTGCGGCGCCGCAGCCCATCCCGCCTCCGCGGCGCTGGTGCCGCCGGGCCGGGTGCTCGGCGTGTCACCAGTTCGGTCGAGCCGGGCCTTCCCGCGCGAGCCCGGGGGTGTCACTGACCCGCTACCGTAACCGGGTCCGCGTCGCCTGCGCGATGGCGCGCGTCGAGGCGGGCGTGTCACCAGTTCAGCCGAGCCGGGCCTTCCCGCGCGAGCCGGGCGTGTGACTGACCCGCTGCCGTAACCGGGTCCGCGTCGCCCGCGCGATGGCGCGCATCGAGGCGGGCGAGTCACACCTGGGCCGGCGGCGCACGGAGCTTGGCTTCGCCGACCAGGCCCACCTCAGCCGGACCGTCCGCGCACACCTCGGCTACACCCCGACCGTTTTACGCCACACCCTAACCGAGTCCACATAGGACCATCGCCATTTCGGGGACATGGCTGGCGTTGACCCTCCCGGCCGTATCCCGGAAATGGCGCAATTTTGCCGGGCAGTCGGTGACAGCTCAAGCGCGAGTCAGGTGGGGCGGGCGACCGTGGGGCGAGCCGTGCAGTGAGTGGGGGTGGAAAGGCGTGCCTCCGGCGGGAACCTCGGGGGCTCCGGGAGGAACAGGGGAAGCCACGTTTAAAAGCCGTGTTTCTCAAGCTGTGTAGCGGCTTTGGCAGAAAACAATCGCGCACGGTGCGTGACGTGGCCACCCGGGTGCTGGCGGCGCGTTGTGGGGCGCGAGGTTTTAGGTGGGGGCGGGGGGTTGGTTTGTGGCGCCTAAGGCCCACGGGGAGTGTCACGGCCTTGCGCCTAACAATCCAATGCCAGCCATGAATGCGCCACAAAGCAACCCACCGACCACGCCCCCACCCCGCGCAAAACCACCCACGGACCTGGCAGGAAGCGCCCCCCAGGGCGCGACCGGTCCTCCGCGGGAGCACCGGTGAATGCGTATCGCGGACCGAGGTAAATATTAAAAAATACGGGCTACATGGCCTGGCGCGTCCGCGACGGCAACGCGCTCGGTTTCGCCGGTGGAGCGGTTGGTCACCTCGACGGTGCCGCTCGTCAGGCCGCGCTCGCTGACGGTGATGCGCAGTGGCACGCCGATCAGCTCGATGTCGCTGAATTTTACGCCCGGCCGCTCGTCACGATCGTCGAGGATCACCTCGATCCCGTTGGCCCGCAACGCTTCGTATAGCTCGCCGGCCTGTTGGCCCACCTTGCCCAGCGCGGCGATGGCCACCTGGAACGGCGCGATCGCGGCCGGCCACACGATGCCACGCTCGTCGTGATGGGTTTCGACGACGGCGGCGATGGCCCGCTCCACACCGATGCCGTAGCAGCCCATGGTGGGCGTCACGCGCGAACCGTCCGGCCCGAGCACGGTCACGCCCAAGGTTTCGGTGTAGCGCTTGCCCAGCTTGAATATGTGTCCAATCTCGACGGTCTGCTCGCGCTCCAGCGGGCGCCCGCACCGTGGGCAGGGCTCGCCCGCCGTCACCTCGCGCAGATCGGCCCACTGGCCCACCACGATGTCGCGGGCCACATCGACGCCCTTGAGGTGCACGCCGTCGCGGTTGGCCCCGGTCGCCATGCCGAACCGCCCGCGCAGGGCCTCGTCGGCGACCACCGGCAGGTCGGTCACGCCGACCGCGCCCAGGCTGCCGGGCAGCGCGCCGAGCGCGGCCTGGATCTCGTCGGGCTGTGCCGCGCGCAGGTTGACCGCGCCCAGCGCGTCGACGAGCTTCGTCTCGACCAGGGCATGGTCGCCGCGCATCAGCACGAGCGTGAGCCGGTCGTCCACGACATAGACCAGCGTCTTGATTTGGCGCTCGCCCGCGAACCCGTGGTCACGCGCCAGATCCTCGATCGTGCGCGCGCCCGGCGTGTCGAAGGCCTCCACCGAGCCGGGCTCGTCCGTGATCGGCGCGAGCCGCGAGGACGCCTTCTCGATGTTGGCCGCGTAACCGCACTCGCAGTGCACGACGAGATCCTCGCCGGCCTCGGTCGGGCACATGAACTCGACCGACTGCCCGCCGCCCATGATGCCGCTGGACGCCTCGACCGCGATGGCCGGGATGCCCAGCCGCTCGAAGATGCGCACATATGCGGCCCGCTGCACCTCGAACGCGCTGTCGAGCCCGGACTCGTCGAGATCGAAACTGTATGCGTCCTTCATGGTGAACTCGCGCACGCGCATCAGCCCGCTCTTGGGTCTGGGCTCGTCGCGGAATTTGGTCTGGAATTGGTACCAAGTCTGAGGAAGCTCTCGGTAGGACCGCATCTCGTGGGCGATCTCGGTGAAGACCTCCTCATGGGTCATGCCGAGGGCCAGGTCGGCGCCCCTGCGGTCGCGCAGCCGGAACATCTCGTCGCCGATCGACGACCATCGCCCGCTCTTGTCCCACAGCTCCTTCGGCTGCATGGTCGGCATCAGGAGCTCCTGCGCGCCGGCCCGGGTCATCTCCTCGCGGATGATCCCGATGACCTTGGCGCGCACCCGGACCGCGAGCGGCAGCAGGCAGTAGTGCCCTGCCATCAGCTGGCGGATGTATCCGGCCCGCAGCAGGAGCCGGTGGCTGACCGCGTCAGCACCTGCGGGCACCTCACGCAGGGTGGGTATGTGGAGTTTTGACCAGCGCATGCACGGAATGTTAACCACTCCTGGCCGGCGCGCTACCCATTTCTGGCCCGCGCATGGCGCACAAAAACGGTCCGATGTCGTGTTCACGTCATGGCGTGAACACGAAGCGTGAATTCCCTTCCGCCTGCCCGACGGGGAGGGCAACGTTTATCTCGGCCCACGGGATCCACGGGATTCCCGGACAAATGGGCACACGGGAGGAAACCTTTCATGGCTGCATTGGTAAGCAGATTTGCCGTGAGATTCGCCTTGGCTTCGGCCCTCGCGGCGGTGGCCCTGACGGGATTCGGATTCGGAGCGATCACCGCGGATCACGCGCCGATCGCCGCCGCCCACTCGGGCGACGGCGACGACGTCTGGTGCTGCTGACCATTCCATACCGAGTCCCGGGGGAGCGTGACCGTGAGTCGTTTGGCCAAGCATCCACAGTTCACCGCAGACAAGAATTCGCCCAGGGCCGTCGTCGAGGAGATCAGCTCCTGGTTGACCCTGCCCGCCGTCGAGGTCGACGCCGCCCTCGACGGGCGGCGGGGTGCGATCACGGAGGCGATCGACGTGCTCAATGCGCTGACCCGCGCGGGCGACGCGGAGGCGTTCCACCAACAGCAACTCCTGCTGGCGAGGATCTACGCGATGGCGATGCGGCTGCCCGACGGGCCGACCGCCGAGGGTTCCGTCGTCGTGCACGACGTGACCCGCCGCCTGGAGCTCGCCACCATCGCCGCCGAGGACGCCTCGATCCAGGCGGGCCAGCTCGACCGGGCACCGGCCGAGCCGAGGGCCTACCTGTCCTGGCTCAAGGGCCTCGCGCGGCGGCACCGGGTGTTCAAGCACCCGTATTACGTGGAGTTCATCAATCATCGGGCGGACCGCGAGGACCTGAGGACATACGTCATCCAGGAGTCCCTTGTGGACGGTCGGTTCGACGATCTGCTCGCGATGATGCAGGTCGGCTCGACCGGCGGCGCCAAGATGGAGATCGCTTCAAACTATTGGGACGAGATGGGCAACGGCAACCCCGACGAGGTACACACCCATCTGTTCAACAAGATTTACGAGGTCTTCGACATCACCGACGACGAGCTCGAGTCGGCGATGACCGCCGAAGACCTGTTGGCCGGCAACCTTTCGGTCCTGCTGTGCCGATACCGCCACTTTTACCCGGAAGCGGTGGGCTTCCTGGGCATGACGGAGTGGCTGGTGCCCGACCGGTTCCAAAACGTGGTGCGCGCGTGGGAGCGGCTGGGGCTGCCCGACGTGGGCATCACCTATCACCGCCTGCACATCACCATCGACTCGCAGCACGCGGCGGGCTGGTTCCACAACGTCGTCCTGCCCGCGGCCGAGTCGGAGGCGATGCGCCGCGGCATCGCGCGCGGCGCGCTGTGGCGGCTCAACTCGTCGGGGCGGCACCTCGACGAGCGCATGGCGCGGGCGATGTCCCGCCGGCCCGCGCTGTCCGGAGCATGAGAAAAGGGGGAGACATGGCGCTCAACGAACAGGGCTTCGCCATCATCGACATCCCGCCGGCCACGGAGGAGATCCTGGCCAGCTATGACCGTTGCCCGCTGGACGAATACATGGGCAATCAAACCCGTTATAAGCGATTTTCTCAGTACCGGCTGAGCCCGGCCGAAGACACGGGTGGGTGGCAGTTCAAGACGCTGCCGCACCGCTCCTACACCGCGTTCAAGGAGTTCAACCCGGTCGGCGGCGGCTTCAAGCGCGACTATCTGCCGATCGAGGTGGATCTCAGCGACCACATCCGGCACGGCATCGCGGGCATCGGGCTCGACGACACCGAGGACTGGCAGATCAACGTGCACCAAAACCGCACCGTGGCCACGACGGAAAAGCCCGGCCTGCTCACACCCGAGGGCGTGCACCACGACGGGCACGAGTTCGTGATGATCGGCATCCTGCGGCGCAACAACATCCTGGGCGGCGAGACCCGGCTGTGGAAGAGCAAGGAGGCCGAGGAGCCGTTCTGGGTCGGCACGCTGCAGCCCGGCCAGGCCGTGCTGCTCGACGACCGGGCCATCGCGCACGACGTGACCGATGTGCTGCCGGCTGACGAGAGGGGTGGGCACCGCGATATCTTCATCGTCGCGTTCTCCCGCTGGCGCGAGAAGTGGTATGGCGACGACCACGACGAGGCGGCGCTCGCCTCCGCCGGGGACATGTGACATGGCCGACTTCGTGAAGTATCAGGCGCTGGGCAACGATTACCTGATCGTTGACCCGGCGCGGATACCGAGCGCTGCCGGTGGCTCCCTCGCCGGAACGCTTGCGAAGCTTTTGTGCGACCGCCACTGCGGCGTCGGGGCGGACAGGGGTCCAAAC
>JBIOYB010000055.1:0-6018 GCA_044869915.1 Allorhizocola sp. | reverse complement strand
CCCCACCACGACCTGACCCCTTTACCAACAGGCTCTTAGACATGTGCTACGGCA
Organism: Allorhizocola sp.; assembly: GCA_044869915.1. Classification (GTDB taxonomy): domain Bacteria; phylum Actinomycetota; class Actinomycetes; order Mycobacteriales; family Micromonosporaceae; genus Allorhizocola. Next base: position 5,964 of record JBIOYB010000055.1, on the reverse strand, counting down.
CCAGCACCGGCACCAATCTGGGCATCAGCATACGCCTGGACGGGCGTTTTGGACCGGCCACCAGGGCCGCGCTGGTCAAGGTGCAGCAGTACCACCGCATCTCCGCTGACGGCGTCTACGGACCTCAGACGGCACGCACCATCCTCCACAAAGGACGGGCCGCGACGCCATACGGCCGCTACGACGTCTGCGCCACCACGGCACAGGCCGGAGTCAGCTGAACGTGACGCCGAGGCAAATCGGCCTGTCCACGCTGACCAGCGGCCGAGCCGACATCCCACGGGGGGATCAACACAATGATTGTCAAAGATCAGAAAAGACACGGACCCTATGAGATTCGGCGACCGAAGGCACCCAAGCCCCGCGCTCAGCGCGGAAGGCGGCAACGATCGGCAGTGCTGCAGCCGCGTTCCCCAGCGCCGTTACCCCAGCCGGCCCTCAACCGGTCATTGGTTCACAGCAAGCCTTCCTGACCCGAGGGTGGCCCGTCTCCTTCTGAACCCGTTTCACCGGCGACCCCACCCAGGACGCGCCGTCACCGGGCCGACCGGCAAGCCTACCAACGACCTCGCCGAGTGCCACTCATAGCGCCACCAATCACAGGGGGATACATGAAGCGCCACCAGGCTCTGCTCGCAATAGCCACGCTCACCGTCGCCGCGCTACTCGAGGCCTGCATCAACGACCACAAGCCCAACATCAGCACGCCCGGGACACCGAAGACCACCAGCCCATCACCATCGCCACCGAGCAAGCCACCGACCTACACCATGCCCGCCAACCTGTGCACCGCCGTCAGCGCCGACGCCTTCGCCGACCTCGCACCCGCGGCGCCGCCGAAAACTTCCGAGAAGGCCCGTTCCCAAACCTCCCAACACACCTCATCGACCTGCACGGTCACCCTCGGCACCCTCGACCAGGCCGCCCTGGTCAGCGTCGGTGTCGACCTGTTCACCGACCCACTTGGCGCACAAAGCCAGTACGAAAAGTTCCGCGCGTCGATGTTCAAGGACTACCCCGAAGCCCACGACGTGACCGGAGTCGGCACCGCCGCCTACTCCTTCACCGAACCGGCCGGCGGACCCCATCTGGTCGTGCACTTCGGCAACGCCCACATGGGCGTGTCCGTGGTGCACCTCGACAGCGGCAAGACACTGCCATCCAACGTCGAGAACCGGCTCATCGCCACCGCCAAAGCCACACTGGCCAAGCTGCCCACCACCTGACCCATCCCAGCTACGGCACACCGATCGAGGGTGCTCCGGACACTGCTTTCCCAGAACACCCCCATTGTCCAAGAACACCCCATCGGAAATCCTTCCACGGCATCACCAGACAAGGAACATCTGCGATGACCCGCAACCACGCCACCACACCCACCCCCGCGTTCACCACCACCACTGGCGCGTATTCCATCCCGGGCCGACATGTGCGCGTGCACCCGGCGGTCACCTCCGCCCGCGTCCCGGCGCACAGCCCGGGATGCCGGTCATGACGCCAGCACCGTTTCGCCCGGCCCGCGAAATCGCCATCACCACCAGGCGTATCGCCTGCGACGACCCCGCGAGTTACGACAGCACCGCACTCGCGCCATTGACCATGGACAGTGCTCAGCACGAGGCGCCGCAGGGCAACGTCCTCAACTCACACTCCGGGCAGCCACAGTGGTGGCCCACCTTCACCAAAGCCATCGCCATCTCCGCAGCAGCTGGTGTGCTGTTGTTCCTGGCCGACCTGCATCTGCTCGGCGTCACCATCACCGCCGGGTCGGCGGCGATCTGGGGACTGGCCCGCATCGCCGCGTTCCACCACAACGATGTGCCATAGCCGCAACGGTCCGGCACCAACAGTCCCGGCCCGACGGCGACGAATAAACCCAGGCACACCATCCAGCCGCGCCCGGCCGTCCAAACGGGACGGCTTCCGGCCGTCGACCATGGAGGAGAAACAGCCATGACCGCCTTCGCTGTCGCCGCGTACCATTTCCCACTGGCCCGGCAGCAGCTGTCCGCCGCGCAGCGCACCGGGCTGCTGCCCTGCGCCGCCGCGATGGTCACCGTCGGCGGTCCAGCACCGACCGCCCAAAACCCGGTCGGCTTCCCCCACCCGGCTAGTCAAGGCCTGCGCTACGGTCTCGCCACGCCGTTGCTGGCCCTGCAGCCACCCAGCACCAGCATCCTGACCGCCGCTTTCGTCGTCGCCGGCACCACACTGCTCAACGGCTCGGGCCACCTGCACGCCACAGCATTCGCCTGCGCCCTCACAATAGCCCTCGTAATAGGCATGTTCGTCGCGCTCGCCGCTGCCATCGCCTTCCTCGGCCTGATTCTGACCGGCGCCTCCCTCGTGCTTTGGTTCACCGGCCTGCGCGACACCGGAGCTAGCCGCGCCGCAATCAGCATCGGCATCATCCCCGTCGCCGCGCTCGCCGTGGCCAGCATCCACACCAGTACTCTGCCCGCCTCTGCCCGGATCGCGGCCGTCGCCATGATCGCCGCTGGGTTCATGCTTGCCACCACCGCCTGGACCCGCCACCTGCCCGCCATACCAGTACGCCTGCGCCCGGCGATTTGCAGCCTAGCCCTGCTTGCCCTGGCCGCAGGATGCCGCACACCGACTCTCGCACCAGCCCTCGAAGACCCCGCACAGCCGGTACGCGCATACTTCGCGGCGCTGGCCCGCGGCGACACCGCCACCGCCTACCAGCTGTCGCGCTCGGCAAGCCGCTGGCTCACCGGCGACGGCCTCGCCCACGGCTACCAACCACCCACCGGCCTGACCATCATCAGCACCACCCTCGCCCCGACCGGCCACGGCAACGTCGCCTACATCCGGGCGCAATACCAGCTCGCCGGAGCTCCGTTCGAATCCACGCTCGAAGTGTGGAAGACCCCCACCGAACCGCCGTACTCTCTGGCCGGCCGGTGGGCCATCACCAGCGGCGCCACCGGCCGGCTCGACGTCATCTCCCCCCGCACACCCCACGTGAAGATCGCCAACGTCGAAGTCACCACACCACTGTCCGGCCCACGCATCTCCGGCGGAACCCCATCAGCCGGCTACTTCGAAGTACCACCCGGCGTCTACACCATCACCACCATCACCCTGGCCACAGACCCACCCCAGCCCACCGACGAAGTCGACATCGCCGTACCCGCCATGTGGCGCGACGGCACACCCGCCACCGCCACCATCCACGCACCACCCGAAGCACGCCAGCCCACGCGCTGATGGCTCACGCCGTCGACGCCGATCCACGACGTGACCACGCGCCGACGGGCGATTGATCAAACGAGCGCGTCAAGGAACTGGCTGCCTGGAAGCCAGAACCATCAACCATCACAGGGCACCAGTTCCCCAAATCCGGCCGCCCACCCGCCCTGGTCGGCCAGCGTTTAGGTTTGCCCCGCCCACCGACCGCGATCACTTACGCGATCACTTATGTGTCGGCGGGCGACACGAAGACACCGTCGCCCTGTTGGCCCTGGACGAGCCCTTCGGCCTTGAGGATGAGCATCGCGGATCGCACCGTGCCCTGGCTCATCCCGAACCGTTGCCGCAGTTGCGTGATGGACGGCAGGCGATCCCCTGGCCGCAGAACCCCCGATTGGATCTGATCCCGGAAATGGTCCGCCAAAGCCTCGAACTTACTCATTCCAAAAACCTCTTCCATCGAGCAAACACTTATCTATACGACGTCGATTATGTTTCTGTCGTCAAGGTATGCAGGACCGCCTCATCCCATTGCAAATCTCCGTTTCCGCAACCACCCAGATCCGTCGATCACGGGGACGTTCGGCGGCTGCGGGAAACGCCGACCCATCGGCAGACCCGCACCGTGCCACGTCGGCCCTTCCCGCAGCGACCCGGACAACCGGCCATCGCGGCGGACGCTTGCCCCATCGCCCACCTGATCGGCCGTGATCGCCAGCAGCAACGGTGGCTGTCCCCGCGCCCACACAACAACGGGGCATCCTTCTGATCGATCACTCGGGCTCGGCACGACAATCGAGCCGATCGTCGAAGTCCACCTCAACCTGCCGGGGCCGGCAGAACGCGCGCATCTGCGCGTAACTGGCAGACTGCCGCAGCTCACAGTTGTCATCGAGGTGACCCCCTTTTGCTGAAAAAAAAAGGGGGGCGCCGTCGGCTGCGTTTCGATGACGCCCCGCCTGCCAGGGAGTCTGCTGCCCTACTGCCGCCATGAGCCTGCATCCATCCCGTTTCTGGCTTTCCCTCAACGAACACCGTCCAATTCACGCCGAATCGCTTATCGCCGATGGGATTTTGTGGAGGCTGCGCCGCAGGAGCAGCTCGGTGCGACCCGGGTCGGTGGCGGTGTGCATCATCTTGTCGAAGCGGTCTCGGCACGCCAGCACGGGTTCGTCGGCGGTGACCATTAGTCCGGTGAGAGTCTCCCGGAACAGGACACTGCCGGCGCGGTGGACGTCGACGACAACGAAAGGTTCGGTGAGGAAATGGTGGGGTCGGCTCCATTCCACGACTGCCAGGTGGACGACTCCGTCGCCTACATGATCGAGCAGCGTGCTGAGCTGTTCCCGCATTACCGCAGGGCCACCTATCTGGCGGCGCAGCACCGCCTCGTCAATCACCACCAGGCACTGTGGGCGCGGCGATCGGCCCAGGAAGCTTTCGCGGCGACGGCGCGCCACTGTCAGGTGGGCCGAGAGTTGTTCCTCGGTGAGGTCGCGTATCGACCGGTCGAGTACGGCTGCGGCGTATCGGTCGGTTTGCAGTGGGCCGGGTACCCATCCGGGGTGGTAGCAGCGTATGACCGTCGCGGCGGCCTCGAACTGTGTCAGCTCGTCCTCGAGCCGGTCGGGGTTCGCAGGTTCTGCTGACCGTCTCGTGCGGGTGCGGCGGCGGGCGATGGGTGCCAGATTGAGCAGGGAGTGGGCTTGGTCATCGCCGATGATGCCGTAGAGGCGCAGCAGCGCCTGCAGATCGGTTGTGGAGCAGGAGACGTCGCCGGCTTCGATGCGCAGCATTTTGGACAGTGACCAGTCCAGGGCCTCGGTGACGTCACGTTGGGTCAGGCATTGGGCCTCACGTGCTTTACGCAGCTTCGATCGGATGATCCATCTGGCTACGGCGGGGGTCATTACCACGGTGGGGAATCCTGTGCGAGATGACGGCTGGGATGGGTGTTCGCTGCTGGACTGGATGCTGGGGCGGCCCGCCCGACAAGCGCGCGTCGCCGTTGATAGCGCCGTTGATAGCGCCGTTGATAGCCAAGGAGGACGCTATGGGCGGCGGATGCGAGGCAGGATCCCACGAGATAGAACAGGATGTCGCCCCTGGAGAAAGCGGAGCCGAGCGCCAGCCAGAACAGCCGGCTGTATGTGCCCAGGGCGGCGGGTATCCCGGTGAGTTGAAACAGCTCGATGGCCATGCAGAATGCGAATGCGTGAACTCCGGCGATCGCCGGTCGCTTGGTGCGTATCGCGTTGAGCAGCGCGTAGACCATGACCGCGTAGAGGACCTCGCCGCCCCACCGTGCCACCGGGCCGTGCCATAGTCCACGCAGGGCCAGCCCGCCCACGATCGCGGCCAGCGCGACGAGCAGCCAGCAGAGGCTTCGGTGGAAAGCCGCGAAGAGCCGGTGGCCCGCCGCGCCGGCCTCGGGCGGATCGTTGTCGGCGTCGGCACCGCGGAAATGGCGCCATGGGAGGCCGTTGCCGAGGAGTGATCCGTGTGCTGGCCGTATAGCCAGACGACGGCCTGTGTGCTGGTCGACGGTGCCGGCATGGCATGCCGGGCGGCGTTGCAACCAGTGCTGCAGCATCCCCGGTTTTTTGGGTTTGCCGGGTGTGCGGGTGGCTGAGTACTCATCGGGTGACTGGACGTACCAGATGTGGTGATAGGTCGTCACAGTTTCAGACCGCAGGTGCCAGCTGCGCGGGCGCCAGGTGTGCCGTTACGTCGAGCCTGGGGTCGAGCACG
>JBIOYB010000054.1:0-3647 GCA_044869915.1 Allorhizocola sp. | reverse complement strand
GGATGGCGGCCGAGCCGCCGCCGCGGCGGGTCGGTTCGGCCGCGGCCAGCAGCCGGCCGGCGGCCAGAAACTCCACGGCCGTCGACGCTCCGATCTCCGGGGTGGGGGCGAAGACGTGACCCAGCGCTTCGAGCCCGGGGCGCTGCGGATCGAAGCCCGGTTCGGCCAGCACCGCCGGGGTGTTGCGCTGCGTCGCCCGAGCCGCCGCGAGCGCCTCGGGCAGTGTCATCCCGAGGTCGATGCGGTTGACCAGTATCTGCAGCACGGTCGTGATGATCGTCGAGCCACCCGGCGTGCCAAGAGCCAGGAACGGGCGGCCGTCGTCGAGCACGATCATGGGCGCTATCGAGCTGCGCGGCCGTTTGAAGGGGGCCGGCAGGTTGGGATCGGGCGCCGACCCCTGAGTGGGGACGAAGTTGAAGTCGGTCAGCTCGTTGTTGAGCAGGAAGCCCCGGCCAGGCACGACCATCGCGTTGCCGCCGGTCTGCTCGATCGTGAGCGTGTACTCCACGACGTTGCCCCAGCGGTCGGCCACGGTCAGGTTCGTCGTGGACTGACCGGCCGTCGCCGGTGCGCTGGCCGGTGCGGTCACACAGGCACCGTACGATCCGTGCGGCACGCCCGGCGGCACGGGCTTGGTCAGTGCGGTCACCGGGCTGATCTGGCAGGCGCGCTGCGCGGCGAAGCCGTCACTGAGCAGCTCGTCAAGCAGGGCCCGCGGGGTGTCGTCACCGACGTAACGGTTGCGGTCCGCGAACGCGAGCGCGCTCGCCTCGAGGTAGTGGTGCAGCGCCTGCGTCCGCGAGAGGCCGGACAGGTCGAACCGCTCGAGGATGTTCAGGGCTTCGCCGACCGACTGGCCGCCACTGGACGGCGTCGCCATGCCGTACACGTCTAGGCCGCGGTAGCGCGAGTGGGTCGGCGCGGGGAACCTCACGTCGTAGCGCGCGAGGTCCTGCAGCGTCATCTGTCCCGGCCGGATGGGGAACGGCCAGATGCCGATCGGGCTGACGGCGATCGGCGGATTCTGCACGGTCTTGACGATGTCGCTGGCGATGTCGCCGCGGTAGAACACTTCCGGGCCCTGCCGGCCGATGAGGCGATACGTCGCCGCGAGGTCATGGTTACGTAGCCGGCTCCCGACGGTGGGTGGCTGCCCGCCGGGCAGGTAGAGCGCGCTCGTCGAGTCGAATTGCCCAAACGCGGCGGCGTTGTCGGCGACCTGCTGGCGGAACGTCGCGTCCACCGTGAACCCCGTCTCGGCGAGCTGGGTCGCCGGGCGCAGGGCCTGCCGCAGCGACAGGCTGCCCCAGCGCTTCAGCGCGGCCTGCCAGGTCGCCAGCGTCCCGGGCACGCCGGTCGAGATGCCGGACACGCGCGCCTCCTGGAACTCGTAAGGCAGCCCGGTCGCCGGGTTGACGAAGACGTCGATGCTCGTCGCGGCCGGAGCTGCCTCACGACCGTCGATCGTGGACACCTGCCTGCTGAGGGCGTTGTAGAAGACGAAGAAGCCACCGCCGCCGACGCCGGCAGAGAACGGCTCGGTGACGCCCAACGCTGCGGCCGCGGCCACCGCGGCGTCGACGGCGTTCCCGCCTCGCCGCAGCACCTCCAGCCCGATCCGGGTGGCGTCGGCGTCAACCGTGGCGACGGCTCCGCCAAAACCGACGGTGGTCGGCTCCTTGACGAAGGGGTGGTGGGCCTGGGCGGGCACGGTCGGCAGCACGCCCAACGCGAGCACGATCGCGGCGACCCTCACACCTCGGAATCCTCGGACCTTCATTCGCGTGCCCCCCGCAGGGACTAGTCATAACCCCGGACCTGCGCCAATTCTATGAGAAGTGCGGCGGACTGCTCCTCTTTGAACAATCCCATTCCCCTGGCGTGTCAGTGGTACGCGGGAAAATCAATAGTGACGCATCGCCTTGCGTGGCGGGCAGAAGCGAGCACCAGCGAGCCCCACTCGATCGTCGATCTCACGCTCGGGCATTCATAGGGTTGTAGTGTGCGGGTCATGGATGCCGGAACCGCTGCGGGCTTGCTGGATCTCGCTGAGAATGCGCAGGAACGCCGGAGGCGGCAGGACCCGGAGGCGGAGCGGATGGTGGAGGCTCGCTACGGCGAGTTCCTCGCGGCGCTGGACTGGTATGAGGCAGCCGGCCAACCCGATATGGCGTTGCGTCTTGCCGGTTTGCTGGTCTCGTTCTGGATAGCGACCAAGCGGATTGACCAGGGGGATGCATGGTTCGGCCGTGCTTTGCGCAGCCCGCAGGTCGCCGGGTCGACGCTGACGCGGGCGTTTCACGACCACGGCTATCTGGTCTTCTGGGCGGGCCGGTACGAGCTTGCCGAACAGCGGTTTCGGGAGTCGTTGACGCTTGCTGGGCAGCAGGGCGACCCGTCAGCGCAGGCGCTGGCCTTGGCAGGACTCGCCCGTGTGCTCCTCAACACCGATGCCGAGCAGGCCGTGAGGCTGTTGCGCCAGGCCGAGTCGCTGACTCAGGGCCTCGACGATGCTGACCGGGGACGCTCCAGCGCGCTGCATGTGCTCGGTGCGGCCCTTCAGTTGTCCGGTGACCTTGTCGGCGCGCGGGAGGTGATGGCGGCCAGGTTGGAGATGGGCCGCTCGCGTGGCGACGAGTTCGTGATCTGGATCGAGTCGGCGAACCTGAGCATGGTCGAGCGTCAACTCGGCAACCTCGACCGGGCCGAACAGCTGTCTCGCCAGGCTCTGTCGTCGGTAGTGCGGCGCGCCGATGAGATGGCGGCCGCGTGGGTGCTCAACGGGCTGGCCGCGGTGACGGCTGCCCAGGGCAACTTTGAACGGGCCGCGACGCTGCACGGGCTGGCCGCCGCTCAACTGGACCGCGCTGGCGGCCAGTGGCCGCCTGACGAGCGCACCCAATACGAGCAGACGCTCGCGATGCTGACGGCCGCGCTGCCAGCAGAGGTCATCGAGCAGTGCCGCAGCCGAGGAGCTGCCATGAGCGCCGAGGCCGGCCACACCTACGCACTATCCGACGCGGCGGCACCCCATATTTAGGTCGCAGCAGTCCATACGCGAGGTGCTACGCGCCAGATCGGGCCGCCAACGCCGTCGGCCTGTACCACGCCTTTCACGGAGACGCGTCGGCGGCGATCAGGCGCGAGTGAGACCGACTGGGGCCCGCTCAATCGTGGAGGCGCTGCCCGCGACGCTGCAACGGCGGCTGTGGCTGCGGCACAGGGTGTTCAGGCCAGGTCGGACGCCGGTGTCGTAACGATGTCGCTACGCAATGGGGTAAGGGTGGCGCCGATCTGCGTGATCACCTCGCCGGGCACGCTCAAGCCGGCGAGCGTGTCCACGAGGTGACCGACGACAGCGTCGAATTGGGCGTGAGAGATGTGCAGTCCGGCATGCGCGAGCGCCAAGTCGCGCCCGGCGTACAACTGCGGACCGCCGATCGCCGCGGTGATAAACGCCCGCTGGTGTGCCTTGAGCCGGGACATGTCGACGCCCTCGAACAACGGCGCGAGTGTCGGAGAAATTGTCAAGACCTGTGGATGAGAAATCTTGACTATGCCGCCTGGGTTTGAGTGTTGGCGGCGGAGCTGGGTCGTTCGACGAGCTTGCCTTTCTTGAATTTGGCGCCGGCACGTACGAGGGC
>JBIOYB010000053.1:0-11016 GCA_044869915.1 Allorhizocola sp. | reverse complement strand
CCTGCGTTCCGCAGGATCGCGTCGATATAGTCGGCTCGTCGAGGTGAAGGCCCAGGTCACAGGGTTGTGGCCTGGCGGAAACGGCGAAAAGGCCTAGTGACACGCCTGCCTGTGGATAACTCTGGTGAGCTGGAGATCTTTCGGTATCCGCATAGTCGGCGTATGGTCTGGCGCGTGTATGTGAAGGCGTCGACACGCCGGACCCGCGATGGGCAGACGATCCGCTACCTGCAGTTGGCCCACAACGAGTGGGATCCGGTGGCCAAGGCGTCCAAGACGAAGGTGCTGTACTCCTTCGGCCGCGAAGACCAGCTCGACGTCGCCGGGGTGCGTCGCCTCGTTGACGCCCTGACGCGACTACTCGATCCGGCCGACGCCCTGACCGCGACCGCCCCAGCCGGTTTGTCGTTTGTGGAGTCCCGCCCGTTGGGTGGGGCGTGGCTGCTGGATGGCCTGTGGCGCCAGCTCGGCATCAACAAGATCATCGCTTCGCTGGTCGGTGCCCGCCGCCGCGAGGTCGACGTGGAACGGGTGCTGTTCGCCCTGGTCGCCAACCGGGCACTCAAGCCGTCGAGCAAGCTGGCCGCATCCGAATGGGTCAACGCCGACGTTCACCTGCCCGGCCTGCCGTTCGTCACCGACGACGCCTGCTACCGGGCGATGGACGACCTGATCGGCGTCGAAGCGAAACTGACCCGCCAGATCTACGACCAGCTCGCTGACCTGCTCAACCTCGAAGTCGACCTGCTGTTCTTCGACACCACCAGCACCTACTTCGAACTCGACGAGCCCGACGACCTGCTCTGGCGCGACGCCAACGGCAAGGTCGTCGACCAGGCCGACCCGGATGCGGTCCGCCAGGCTGGATTTCGCACCTACGGCAAGAGCAAAGACTCCCGCGACGACCTGCCCCAGGTCGTGGTCGGCATGGCCGTGACCCGCACCGGCATCCCGGTACGGGTGTGGTGCTGGCCGGGCAACACCCACGACTCCGCACTGATCCGCCAGGTCAAGACCGACATGCGCGACTGGAGCCTGGCCCGCGTCGTCTGGGTCGCCGACCGCGGCTTCGCCTCCGCCGAGAACAGAAGGTTCCTGCAGCAAGCCGGTGGGCACTACATCCTCGGCGAGAAGTTACGCGGCGGCACCCCCGAAGCCGACGCCGCCCTGGCCCGCCAAGGCCGCTACGCCCAAGTAGCCGGCAACCTGCAGGTCAAAGAGGTCAACATCGACGCCGACGACCGGTTCGTGATCTGCTTCAACCCCGAAGCCGCCGAACGAGACCAGCAGGTACGACAACGCCTGGTCGCCCAGCTCACCGACAAGATCGACGGGACAGACACGCTGTCGGCGACCAAACGCGCCGAGCTGCGCGGGGTGATCTCCACCAAACCCGGCCTGAACCGCTACCTGCGCGTCACCAGCGGCGGACTGCTGCGCATCGACCACACCGCGATCAAGCAAGAAGAACGCCTGGACGGCAAATACCTGCTGCGCTGCTCGGACCCGAAACTGTCCGCCGAGGACATCGCTCTGGGCTACAAGCAACTCCTGGAAGTCGAACGCGGCTGGCGCGACATGAAAACCACATTGGACCTGCGGCCGGTCTACCACCGGCGCGAAGACCGCATCCGCGCCCACATCCTGCTGTGCTGGCTCGGGCTACTACTCATCCGCGTCGCCGAGACCACCACCGGCCACACCTGGACCAAGATCCGCACCGAGGTTGAACGCATCCATCTCGGCGTGTTCACCGGCCCGGCCGGCACGTTCCGCCAGCGCACCGAGCTGTCCCAGCCGCACAAGGCACTGCTGGCCAAGCTGCACATCGGCGAGCCGCCCCGCGTCCTGGACGCCACCCCCGCCCACCACGAAACAGTTCCGTGACCGAACCGGGTCACGAAACCCACGCGGACGGACGCCGCCGATGCCCACCTGTGAACACTGCTCCGCCCGGCTCTACCCCGCCGCCACCGGACGACCCCCACGCTTCTGCGGCCCGACCTGCCGACAAGCCGCCCGCCGAGCCCGGCTACTCGCAGACGAATACCCCGAGCCCTGGCAACGCCGAGCACTCGCCCAGGGATGGCGACCACCCGAACGCCCCCGCTAACGCCACAACCGCCTGACCAGCCCGAACACCACGGCCTAGTGACACGCCATGTCACCGGGCCTACCCACGTTTACCCAGCTCAAGACCCAGATTCGCGGACTATATCGACGCGAAGCTGCGGAACGCAGGTGGATGGTGTACCCGCTGACGGCGCGGGTAGGGAGCGGGGCTGGGCGGCCGGTGATGATGGCGAACCCGGCCTCACCCAGCAGGCGCGCGGTGTGCCGGGCCAGCCCACAGTCCGGATGGTCGGCGGGCAGCCGGGCGGACCCGAACACCGACACGGCCTTGGTCAAATGGCGTAGCCGGGTGAACCCGTCGGCGAGTTCGGCGGCGATGCGGCTGATGCGGCTCGGGTCGGTCGCGGCCAGATCCGCAAACGCCGGCCCGAGGCAGCACAGCAGGTCCTCGTCAGCGGTCAGCGGGATCGTGCTGCGACCGCACACGGCTGCGTCGGCTGGAATGGTGCTGTGCTTGTTCATCTCGCCTCCTGCTTTTTCGTGGCCGAGCGTTACTGGTGCAGCGTGCTGTCGCGCTGCTGTGCCTGCTTCTGGCCGGGTTGCGCGGTGTCCGGTGGCCGTCGTCGCGGGATGAATCCCGGCGTGCGGGCGGCATATGCGGCCCACGCCTGTCCGAACTGGGCAGACACCTCACGCTCTTCGGTTCTGGCCAGGCGAACGTAGAACCAGGCCAGGACGGGGAACATGATCAGGGTGGGCAGAGTGGGCCCACTGCAGCAGGAACCCGATCATCACCAGGAGCAGGCCGTCGTATTGCGGGTGGCGCACCCGCGCGTAGGGGCCGGTGGTGGCCAGCGTGCCGGCCTTGGCGGCCTCGAAAAGGACCCGCCAAGCCGAGGCGACCAGCCAGAACCCGCCGCCGATGAACACATACGACAGCAGGTGGAACGGCGACAGGTGCGGGTCGCCTTTCCAGCCGATCAGATCGTTGAACAAATGCCCACCGGCATGCGTGGTCGACAGGGCCGGGATTTTGGAGCCCAGCCAGCCCGACAACAGATAGACGGTCAGCGGGATGCCGTACATTTCGGTGAACAGGGCGACCAGGAAGGCGGTGAACCCGCCCATGGCCCGCCAGTCGCGGCGGGTGCGCGGGTGGAAGAAACTGACCGCGAAGAATGCGAACAGCACGGTATTGAGTATCACCAGTGGCCACAGGCCGTAGGCGGCATCGGATTCCATCGTCAGCCCCGCTTACCGGATAGGACCTGCAGGTGTTTGCGGTACTCATCGACGCTGATGTCACCGCGGGCGGACCGGTCGGCGAGCACATGCTTGGCGTGGTTACGCAGCCACGGCTGTCCCGCCCAGACGACAACCGCGACGATCAGCAGCGTCCACAGCATGGCGTTGTTGAGTGTCAGGATGGTCATGCCAGTACTGCCGGTCAAGGTTTCCATGGTCCTGTCCTCGCTTTCGTTGGGTGTGACGGCCTGTTAGTGGGTGCACATCATGCCGTTCCAGCCGGCGTTGCCCTGATGCATCCCTGGGTTGTACTCGCCGGTGAAGCCCATGGTTTGCGCACCGTGCCGTACATGCTGGCCGTAGTCATCGGCTGCGGGGTCGGCGGCGGACGCCGCCGCAGGGGCGGCGGTCGCCAGCACGGCAGCGGCGGCGGCCGCGATGGTGGTGTTGCGGATGCGAGTGTTCATTGTTGGGGTTGCCTTTCTGATGAGATCGGACTGTCCACAGCGGACAGTCGCCTGGTGGGTGCGGGGGCTATGGAGCGCCGGTAGGTAACCACGACGAGTAGGCTCAGGACGACCAGCCAGATCAGGCCGTACAGCAGTGGCCGGGTTTCGTCGAAGGTGTGGGTGAGCGCGCCGTCGAGCAGGACGCGGGAGCCGCCGTATCCGGGCAGGAGTTTGATCCCGAGGCCTGGGTCGGGTTGCAGCATCGGGCTTTGGCTGACGCCGATGTCCAGGAATGGCAGCAGGAACGCGACAAACACACCGCCGACGCGGCCGAAGATCGGCGCGAGCAACGCCCCGACGAGAGCGTAGGTCAAGGCCAGCAATACGTTTGCCCCGGCATATGTCGGCCACGCGGCCGCCTCAAACAGCATCGCCGTGGCGGCAAGGGAGATGGCGGTGGCGGCCAGCGCCGCGGCGGTGATGACGCTGAGCCGGGCCAGCAGCAGGGCCGCCGGGCGCATCCCGGCAAGGGCGGTGCGGCGGTCATCAGCCATCACGAACAGGCCGACGACGGCGGCCAGGGAGGCGATGGCGATCGGGGCCATGGTGCCGGCGTGGACATCGGGCATCGCGAACGTGGTGGCCACGCGCTTACCCGCCTCGGTGAGGGTGAGGGTGATCTGCTCGTTGGGGGTCAGCGCGTCGGCGGTCCAGATGAACACCAAAGGCACCACCACGAACAGCGCCCACATGGCCGGGTTGCGGCGCGTGTCGCGCCACGCGGCGAGGGTGGCCGCGCGGGTCTGCCGCCTTGCGGTGTCTGTCCGGGTCGGACGGTGGGCGTGGGCGTGGCGGGTGCGTGCCACCGCCACCACCCAGGCCAGGACCACCGCGGAAACCGTCCACGCCAGTGCCCAGTACATCGCCACTCCCGCGAGGAACGCCGCCGCCCATCCCGCGCTCGCGGTTTCGACCGCCGGCCTCTGCCCGCCAAGGAGTTTGGACGCATCCGCGAGGCTGGACGCCACGACGATGACGAACACGACCGGTACCACGACCAGCAGCAGCAGGTTGACCGGGTTGCGGGCGTAGTCGGCCACGAACCGGCGGGTGAAGACCAGCACGCTCATCGCGGCACCGCCTTGCCGTCTCGCAGGTCGATGATGCGGTCGAAGTGTCCCTGGTCCTCCACGAAGTGGCTGATGATCAGCACGGTGCGGCCCTGTGCCCGCCTCTGTGCGACCAGCTCCCAGAAGCGTTGGTAGGTATCGAAATCGAACCCGGCGTAGGGTTCGTCCAGCAGCAGGACCTGCGGGTCGGACAGCAGCGCAAGGCCGAGGTTGAGTTTGGCCAGGGTACCGCCGGAAAGCTGATCCGCCCGGGTGGAAGCGAACCGCCCGAAGCCGAGCGAGTCGTAGACGGCCTTCCTCGAGTCCGCGGCGGTGTGGGCCGCCAGCCCGTAGGCGTGGGCGAACAGGCCGAAGTGCTCATCGCAGGTCAGCCGCGGACAACACCAGCGTGTCGCTGGCCGACGGGGCGAGCATAGCGGCGGATCGGGTTGTCGTGCTCACGGTGCCCTCCCCTGGTGGGCTTTCACGCTCAGCTTCACCCCTGCTACCCCCCAGGGGTAGGGCTTCGCGGCCTGACCGGGCGGGACCATGGTCCCTACCCGGTGGGGGTACGAAACGGGGAGACTGGCAACAGAAACGAGTCTTTCCAAGGCAGGTGACTGCGATGACGACGACCACCGGGCGCGGCGCCGGATACGCCGACCGGCGCGCCGATCACCTGCACCGGCTGCACAAGATCGAGGGGCAGATCCGTGGGATCGCCGGCATGGTGGAGCACGACCGGTACTGCATCGATGTGCTCACCCAGGTAGCCGCGGCCACCCGCGCTCTGCACGAGGTCGCGGTGGGCCTGCTCGATGATCATCTGCGGCACTGCGTGCTGGAGGCGGCCCGCTCAAGCGATGTCGAAGCCGACCACAAGCTGGGGGAACTCTCACAGACGGTGCGTCTGGCGCTACGGCTCTAGACACTGCGGGTCTGGGCATTGCCGGGTCCCGGGGGATAGCCACCCCGTTGTGGGTGGATCGGCCAGCCAATGCAGGCACATCATGTGTCATTGGCCCAAGCTGGAAGCACTGGTCGGCAGCCATCCCGATATCGCGCCTGCGCCTCACAGCCCGCGCGGGCCAACACCGCGAACAGCTCCAACTTGGACTCATGGGCGCCGTAGTCGGTGCCCGTGTCGGTCAGGGCGTGCCTGCGGGAGGTGCGAGGGTGTCGGCGTGGTGTGCCACGACGAGGGGGCGTTTGCCGGCCGCGCCTGCCGGGATGGTGTCTACGACGGTGATCGATACACGGATCGTCGGCTGTGCTCCGGCCGTGGCGAGCGCCGCGCGCAGCGCCTGTTCGGTGGCGGTCTGGTCGAAGCCGTCGCCGGGCGCGGCCACGAGCACGGTGATGGCCGATTCCGCTTGGCGCACCTGCCATCCGGCGGCGTCGAGCAGGTCAAGCTCGCGGTGGAACACGACCGGGTGGACCCGGACCGTGCCGCCGGTCGCGGCGGGCAGGACGAGGAAGTCGTCGGTGCGGCCCTCGATCGCGGTCAGGAGCCGCAACGGCAACCCGTCTGGGCAGGGCTCGGTGGCCAGAGTGACCCGGTCGGTCATCTCGTAGCGGATGAGCGGGATAGTGCGGCTGGACAATACGGTGACGAGCAGGCGGTCGCCGGGCTGACCGGGCGGGACCGGCCGGTAGGCGTCATCGACGACCTCCGTGACTACCAGGTCTTCGAACAGGTGCATGCCGCGGTGTTGTGCGCATTCGGCGGCGATGCCGCCGGTCTCGGTAGCGGCGTAGACGTTGAACGGCGATATCCGCCAGGCCCGGGTGGCCATCTCGCGCGCTTGTGCGGTCAACACCTCCGAGGAGGAGTTCACCGCGCGCGGTGCGATGCGTAGCCGCCCGTCGAGCTGCTCGCCGGCCAGCGCCCGGATCATCGACGCGTATGCGACGAGAACGTCGGGTTGCAGCGCGTTGAGCCGTGCGACGAGTTGCGAGATGGGGAAGGCGGCGTCGAGGCGTTCGCTGCGGATGAACGGGCTGCGCACGGTGGCGATCTCGTCGAAGTTGTCCATCAGGGTCGCTTTGGTCAGCACCGGCAACTCGCCGAGTGCTGCCCCAGCAAATCCTCGGTGGAACCGGCGGTAGAACGGCGAGCGTTCGACGGCGAAGGCCCGCAACGCGGCCAGGCTGCGTTGCTGGTACTGCCGGAGCTGTGCTGGGGTCCACTGCTCGCGCTGCCGAAGCGTGCGCCGCAGCCGCAGAATGTTGGCGATCATCAGAGTACGCATTCGCCGCTCCTGGAAGTAAGTCCGCCACGTCGGATCACACGGCGCGATGGGTCAGTAGGGCACGACCCGGTCAGTCGGCGCGGACGGCGCCTGCCCGGCTGCCACAGCGCTCGCGCGATAGTGGCTCTGAGCAATCCACCTCAACAGCCGCAGGCCGGCTCGGCGCCCAGCGTGTTCGCGCTCGCTGCTGCTGCCACAACAGCACATCTATCTAGCTCGATGGCGGCGCTGCTGGCGCTGGATGACAAGGGCGCAGCGGCACCGCCTCGACCGGCATGCTGCAACATGGCAGGGCCGGCTCGGCATTGTGCCGCTGCCGCTATCTGCCGCCAAGGGTCGCCAGGCGCTTGCGGTATTCCTCATCATCGATTTCGCCGCGGGCGTAGCGTTCGGCCAGAATCGCACGCGCTTGCGTGCCCGGCGTTTCCGTGGGACGGGCACCGCCGGTGCCGGTGGCGCGGACCAAAAGCCAGATAACCAGACCGATGAGCGCCAGGAACACCAGCGAACCGGCCGACATGAACATCCAGCCCCAGCCGCCGCCCATACCGCCTCCTCCAGGCATCATCACCAATCACCTCCTCTCCGACGCGGATCGATCCCAATGTGGTCAGTGGCTACGGTGTGGTGCGTGTGACGGGCGATCACCGGTACGTGTCCTGCCGGTCAGTCCGGTCAGTGTCGTGACGGCTGTGGTCGTGCGGCTCTGGTGGTGACTGGCCGTGTCCGCCGTGACCGTCGCGCATCATGAAGAACATCATCAGTGGGCAGGCCAGCACCAGCGCGGCGATCAGCAGCGTAGAGGCGGGCACTCCCGCCCACACCAGGCCGACCACCAGGACCGCCAGCGCGATCGCGTACAGGCCCCATTGCTGGCGTTTCATCGTCTGTTCCTCTCTGACTGGTTTGCGCATTCATCTTGAGCGTGCGCGCTGATACGCCGGGTGGGTATGGGCGTGAGTCCCGCACTTGGCAGGGCTTTAGGCCCTACCCTGCGGGGGTATAGGAGAGGAAGGGTTGAGACGCGAAGGCTTCCCTTTCCTGGAGGTGGGTCATGACCGTCGCCGATATCGCCGTCCTGGCCGGTTCAGTGCTGGCGGTCGCCGGACTGGGCTGGTTCTTCTTCGCCCCGCGCAAGGCGCACACCGCGCTGCTGGAAGGCGGGGTGCAGCGGGTCGAGGTGACGGTGCGCGGCGGCTACCACCCCGACGTGATCCGGGTGCGCCAGGGCGTGCCGGTGGAGCTGGTCTTCGACCGGCAGGAATCCGGTGAGTGCACCTCCCGGGTGGTGTTCGGCGACCTGGCGCTCTCGGCGGCGCTGCCCGCCCACACGCGCACCACGGTGCGGTTGAACCCGTCACGGGCAGGCTCATTCGGGTTCGCCTGCGGCATGAACATGGTCCACGGCACCCTGCTGGTCGACCCGGCCACCGACAGCGACATCACCGCCGGGCCGGGTCCGGCCGGTACCACCCAGGCAGCATTGCCTGCGGATGCGGGGGCGTCGGCCGCGGACGCCGAGGCCGCGCAGGTCGCGGAGCGGCGCGCCGAGATCGCCGACCTGACCCGGCGCGTGGCCGCCGGTGCGATCCTCACTTTGCCGGTGTTGTTCGCGGTGATGGCCCATGAGCTGTTCAAGGCAATGTGGGTACCCGGCTTCCTGCTCAACAATTGGGTGCAGTTGGCGTTGATCACGCCGGTGATGTTCTATGCGGGCTGGCCGATTCACCGTACTGGCTGGGCCGCCCTGGCCAACCGCTCGGCGGAGATGAACAGCCTGATCACCCTGGGTACGGTGGCCGCCTACGGCTACAGCCTGCTGGTCACCCTCGCCCCCGGTGTGCTGCCGGCCGAGGTCCGCGACGTGTACTTCGAGGCCGTCGGGGTCATCATCACGCTGATCCTGCTCGGCCGGCTGCTGGAAGCCCGCGCGAAAGCAGGCACCGGCGAGGCGATCCGCGCCCTACTGGGTTTGCAGGCCCGCACGGCCCGGGTCAGTCGCGACGGCGCCGAGGCGGAGATCCCCATCGAAGACGTCGCCGTCGGCGACGAGGTGCTCATCCGCCCTGGAGAGAAGATCCCCGTCGACTCGACCGTCCTGTCCGGACAGTCCACCGTGGACGAATCGATGATCACCGGCGAGCCGATCCCGGTCACCAAACGCCAAGGCGACACTGTCGTCGGCGCCACCATCAACACCACCGGCTCCCTGCGAGTGAAGGCGGCGAAGGTGGGCGCGGACACGATGCTGGCGCAGATCATCCGCCTGGTCCAGCAGGCCCAAGCCTCCAAAGCACCGATCCAGCGCCTCGCCGACGCGGTCTCGGCCTACTTCGTCCCGGTCGTCGTCGCGATCGCGATCGCCGCCTTCGCGGTGTGGTTCATCGCCGGCCCACCGCCTGCGCTGACGCTGGCCTTGGTGTCGGGTGTCGCGGTGCTGATCATCGCCTGTCCGTGCGCGCTGGGCCTGGCCACTCCGCTATCGATCATGGTGGGTACCGGGAAGGGCGCGCAGGCGGGCATCCTGATCCGTTCGGCCGAAGCACTGGAGACGGCGCACAAGATGGACACCGTGGTGCTGGACAAGACCGGCACCATCACCGCCGGCAAACCGGCCCTGACCGATGTGCGACCCGTCAACGGCTTCGCTGAGACCGAGCTTTTGCGGCTGGTCGCCGCCGCCGAAAACGACTCCGAGCATCCCCTGGCGGCGGCGGTCGTCGCCGGGGCCCGGCAGCGGGGCCTGGATCTGCCCACCGCCACCGGGTTCGACTCGATCACGGGTAAGGGCATCCAGGCCACCGTGGAGGGCCACAGTGTGCTGGTGGGCGCTCGGCTGCTGTCCGATGCCGGCATCGACACCAGCGCTCTGGACCCGATCACCGCCGAGCTGTCCGGGCAGGGCAAAACCCCGATCTACGTCGCCGTCGACGGCCGCGCCGCTGGGGTGGTCGGGGTGGCCGACACCCTCAAACCCGAATCGGTCGACGCGATCGCCGCGTTGCGCCGCCTGGGGATCCACACCGTGATGATCACCGGTGACAATGCTTGGACCGCCGCCGCCATCGCCGCACAGGTCGGCGTCCCGCGGGTCCTGGCCGAGGTGCTGCCCGAGCACAAGGCCGATGAGATCGCCCGGCTGCAGGCCGAGGGCCGCAGCGTCGGGATGGTCGGCGACGGCATCAACGACGCTCCCGCGCTGGCCCAAGCCGACGTCGGGCTGGCCATCGGCACCGGCACCGACGTCGCGATCGAATCGGCCGACATCACGCTGATCTCCGGGTCGCTGACCGGCGTGGTAACCGCGATCCGGCTCTCGCGAGCCACAATGCGCAACATCCGCGAAAACCTGTTCTTCGCCTTGGTCTACAACGCGGTCGGTATCCCCATCGCCGCCGGGCTGCTCTACCCGTTCCTGGGCATCAGGTTGTCACCGATCGTCGCCGCCGGGGCGATGGCTGCCTCGTCGCTGTCGGTGGTCGGTAACGCCAACCGGCTGCGCCGCTGGAAACCCGCGCCCCTTCCCGAGGCCGGGCCCATCGAAGTCACGCCAGCCGTGCAAGTCGGCACCGCGCACGAAACCGAACACGAGAAGGAGACGGCGATGACACCTGAGACGACCGTGACCGATCCGGTGTGCGGCATGAACATCACGCCAGACGCCGCCGCCGCGACCCGCGAGGCCGACGGGCACACCTACTACTTCTGCTCGGCACACTGCGCGGCAAGCTTCGACGCCGACCCGGCCCGCTACACCAGCACGGCCGGCACACCATGACCGAGACCGCGGCATCGCGCACCCGTACTGCTGCGGCAGTGCGCCGATCCAGCTGGAAACTGTTGTTGGGCAAGGGATCCATGACGGTCTTCTTTCGCTTCCGGTCTCGG
>JBIOYB010000052.1:0-2140 GCA_044869915.1 Allorhizocola sp. | reverse complement strand
CAACTCCGGCAGTTCGGCTTCTACGCGCTGGCGTTCCTGCTGACCGGGGGCCTGTGGATCGAGCACCATCAGCTGCTCGATCCCCTGGAGACCCATGGCCGCCGCCTGCCACGGGTCAACCTGTGGTTCCTGCTGACCGTGTCGCTGTTGCCCTACTGGGTGAACGTGATGGCCACCTACCCCAACAACAGCGCTGCGGGCGGGATGTTCGTGCTGTGGCTGGGGGTGGCGCAGTTGGCTTTCCTGCTGGTGTGCTTGTTCGTCCGACGCGAGGTCGATGACCGGACCTCCATCGACGAGCTCATCATGCCCAAGATGATTCGTGCAGCGAACGCGGCGCTGTGGCTGGGCGTGTTCGGCGGGCTGCTCGTCGCCCAGGTGCAGATGCCCAACGCGGTGATCTTCGGGTGGCTGTTCCTGCTCGTGGTCGGGGGACGCTCGGCGGTGCGCTTGTGGTCGGCCCGCCATCGGCGCCGGATCGCTGGCGGGTAGTTCACGCCGGCTCGCCTGGCGAGGCCAAGTGCTCGCCGCACATCGCCCTTCAGTGGCGGCCGTGGACACTCCTTCCACCCTCAATGTTCAGAATCCGTGATCGTCGGCGGGATGTTCTGGTTGAGCCGGAGTCGGACGCCTGGTCGTCTGGCGGGTAGATCTCCGGTCGGCGGTGGCCGGCAGCAGCAGCCCACCCAAGATCGTGTCCAGCGGGTACAGGCGGAACTGGAAGCGGGTGGCCACGCCGAAGTTGTCGCCGCCGCCGCGGATCGCCCAGAACAGCTTCGGCGTCCCAGCAGGGCAACCTCGACTGATCTGATCTTCGCGTGTTCCGCCCGTAGCAGCCTTCAGTTAGCTCTTGCCCTTGCGCGCCCTCCGCATCGTGCGTCGCAGCCCAAGCATGGCCGCCGAGGCAGTCAGCGCGGCCAGGGCGACCTTGGTGACGTCCACGACCGGCCTGACCGTCACGCCGTTGGGACCGATGGCGATGATCGCGACCGGTCGCCCCATCGACCCGCCGCCCCCGCCAAAGCCGCTTCCCCCGATGGGCTGCTTGCCCGCGGGCGCCGCCGCCTCCGCCGGCGGCGATTGCTTCGCGTCCGGCTTGGGCGCCGGGCCGCCGCCCATCCCCACGCCGAAACCGCCACCGGAGGTCACCTCCGAAGCCGTGATAAGGGTGTAGCTGCCGGACTCGACCGGCTGGCCGAAGACGGCGCCCGGCTGGGCGGCGGCGAAGATCTTCTCCAGCATCTTCGGCGCCTGCTCGCCGGCCCTGTCGACGAACGAGACGGCCTCGTCCGGCGAGGCGTCCCTGGTGTCGGTCACGCTGCTCCCCCCGTCTGGCGTCGGAACCCAAGCAGGCTGGCGCTGGCGGTCAGCACCGCCAGCCCCAGCAGACCCACCTGAAGGAGGCGGGTGACATCGACAATCGGGATGCGGCGCGCCTGTCCGTCCTGCTCGACCAGCACGGCAGTCGGGCGGTTCCAGACCAGTCCGCCCTTCGGCAGGCGGACCACCAGCGCTCGCGACCGGGGCGTCACGGTGACGTCGTGCACCGTCACCGGCTCGGCCGACGCCTCGCGTGTCGCAAACACGTCCATGACAGAGCGCATGCACACCTTCCTCTTGGTCTTCGGCCGGCACGGACCAGCCGCAACACAGACTACAAGTGCTCGTCAGATTAGCTGTTCGGTCGCCCTTGCACCCATCGCCTCCCGGCTCCCACCACCACGCCAAGCCTCCATCCGCCCTCCAACCATCGGGCGGCGCCCCCAGTCCCCTATCCCGTCATGCCAGTGACGGTCGCATGTGAAGTCTTGGTCAAGCCGGCGCATGATGAGGATGGATGAGCAGCGCACCCACGACCCCAGCGATCCGCGGCACGGTCACCGTCGCCGTGCCCGTCGACCGGGCGTTCCGCGGCTTCACCGACTCGTTCCACACCTGGTGGCCGCCCCAATACCACACCGGCGCCGCAGACATGGCCCAGGCCATCCCTATCCCGAGCACGCCAGCGAGATCGAGGTCCGATTCACCGCCGACGGAGCCGGGCAGACCACCCAGAGACGGCCAGGTCGTTACGGAGCGTGATGCAATGAGCCGACGGCTCGCGCGTCCAGCGCACGCATACCCGCCGATCTGCATCCAT
>JBIOYB010000051.1:0-7396 GCA_044869915.1 Allorhizocola sp. | reverse complement strand
GGCACGGCTCGGCGTGGTGCGCTCGGCCTGGTGCGCTTCGCCGGGATCAGCACGGTGGCCTCGGCTCGGCGTTACCCCGCCCGGCCCCGCATAGCTGGGCCCAGCCCGGCGACGCCGTTGCGCGGCCCACGGCGGGCAGACGGATCGGTGGACGGTGCCGGGCCGAATGGGCGGGGGCCAGCGAGCCCGGAGCGAGCCGGGCCGGCAGGCGGAGCCGGGCCAGCAGGCGGAGCCGGGCCAGCAGGCGGAGCCGGGCGCTGCTGAGGGGATCGGCAGCGCCAAGTCAGGCCAGCGACGCGGGCGGGAGCCGACGCGACCTAGCGACGGTAGCGACCAGTGCCGTCAGACCCACAGCCCTGGATCCAGGCCCGTCACCAGCCCCGGTAGGCCCTCGCCTGGGTCGGGTCAGGTCGGCAGCCGGCTGTCAGCAGCCCGGATCCGGCCGCTCGACGCCCAAAAGTGGCACGCGAAATGGCCAGCTCGACAAACAGCCCACAAGGAATGCGCATGGAGACCACACGAACCACACAACTCTTCAGTCACAATGGCGACGTGACCGATATCCCGCGCCGCGCGATGGCACGCACAGCGAAGCTGGCGTCCCTGCCGCTGAGTTTCGCCGGCCGCACCGTGCTCGGGTTCGGCAAGCGCGTTACCGGCCTGGCCTCCGAAGTGATCTCAGCCGAGATCCAGGAGCGCACGGCCGAGCAGCTCTTCAGCGTGCTGGGCCAGCTCAAGGGTGGGGCGATGAAGCTCGGGCAGGCGCTGAGCGTGTTTGAGGCCGCACTGCCCGACAGCCTGGCGGAGCCCTACCGCGAGGCGCTGACCAAGCTGCAGGAGGCGGCGCCCCCGCTGCCCGCCGCGACAGTCCACAAGGTGCTAACCCAGCAGCTCGGCCCGGACTGGCGCAAGAGTTTCCGCGAGTTCGACGACAGCCCGGCCGCGGCGGCGAGTATCGGCCAAGTGCACCGCGCCGAGTGGAAGGTGCCGCGCAAGCGCACCGGCATCCCGGTCGCGGTCAAAATCCAATATCCCGGCGCGGGCGATGCGCTGCTTGCCGACCTGGGCCAGCTGTCGCGCATGGCCGGGCTGTTCAAGGTGCTACAGCCCGGGCTGGACGTCAAGCCGCTGGTCACGGAGTTGCGTGCCCGAGTCGTGGAGGAGCTCGACTACGAGCTGGAGGCCCAAAGCCAGACCGCGTTCGCCGAAGCCTACGCGGGCGACGACGAAATCCTTGTGCCTAAGGTGATTGCGAGCGCCAAGCGGGTACTGGTCAGTGAATGGGTTGAGGGCACACCACTTTCCAAAATCATTTCATCCGGGACTGTCGCCCAGCGCGACCGATCCGGCCGGCTCATGGCCACGCTGCACTTCTCCGCGCCCAAGCGGGCGGGTCTGCTGCATTCCGACCCGCATCCGGGCAACTTCCGGCTCCAGCCCGACGGCAGGCTTGCGGTCATCGACTTCGGGGCGGTCGCGCGCCTGCCGGAGGGCCTACCCGAACCGGTGGGCCGCCTGTCCCGGCTCGCGTTGGCGGGCAAGGCTTCCGAGGTGCTCGCCGGCCTGCGCGCCGAAGGCTTCGTCAAGCCCGGCCTCGACGTCGACGCCCAGTTGATTCTCGACTATCTGCGCCCAATGCTTGCGCCCCTTGAGGTTGACGAGTTCCGCTTCTCCCGTGCTTGGTTGCGCGCCGAGGCAGCCCGCATCGCGAGCCCGCGCAGCCCCGCGTATCAGCTTGGCCGCCAACTGAATCTGCCGCCGTCCTACCTGATGATTCACCGCGTGACGCTCGGCTCGATCGGCGTGCTGTGCCAGCTCGAAGCGAAGGCGCCCTATCGCTCCATTTTGGAGGATTGGCTCCCCGGCTTCGCCGCCTGACCACCACCCGAGCCACGCAAACCTCCACACCCGTACCAAAAATTCGTTCGCCCCGATTCACGCGCCCGGCTATGGTCATGTCCGTGAGTTACGAGCATCCCTTGGCCTACCTCCTGGGGCTCGAAGGCGTTGCTCTGCTTCGCGCCTTCGCCGGCGACTTCGACCGCGACTTTGCACAGGCCCGCATCGCGGAGGTCCGGCGCCTCCTCGACGATGCAAGACTTTGCGGCGCAGGCGTTTCAGTCAACCGCGTCGAAACCACCGACGGCTACAACATTTGGGCGCACACCTATGACACGCCGGGCAACGGCGCATTCCCATACGAGGAGCCATATGTCCGCCAGATCATTGACACGCTGCCCGCATGCTCCATTTTGGACGCTGCCTGCGGCACGGGCAGACATACGGAATACCTTGCCGCACAAGGACACTCCGTCATCGGCGTCGACGGCTCGCCCGGCATGCTGGCCCGTGCGCGCGAGCGGGCGCCATCGGCCGAGTTCCGCCTGGGGCAGCTGACCGCGCTGCCGCTCGGCGACGACTCGGTCGACGCGATCGTGTGTGCGCTGGCGCTGACCCACGTCCCAGCCCTCGAGCCGGTTTTCGCCGAGTTCGTCCGCGTGCTTCGGCCCGGCGGCCCTCTGGTGATCTCAGACATGCACGAGGCGTCGGTGCTTCGCGGTTCGATCCCGCAGGCGGTCGGCCCCGACGGGCATCCCGCGCGCATCGCGTCCTACCGCCACCTGACCGGAGACTACCTTCGAGCGGCGATCCCGCTCGGGCTCCAGGTGCGCGGTTGCGAGGAGCCGCGCCTTGTGGGCTCCATGCCGGAGCCGCTGCCACCCGATGCGCCGCTCGATCCGGGCCCGTGGCAGGGCTGGCCGTGGACCCTGCGTGACCTTATTCCCCAGGCGACGTGGGCGGCCGTCGCGCACCGGCCGGTCACCGTCATCTGGCACTTCCAACTCGATCACCCCGCCGGCAGGTGAGCCCACGCAACAAAGCCGACCCGCCCGGCAATACAAGCACAACCCGCGCACACAAGCGGCGAGCACGACCCCATCCGCGCACAAAGCGAACACGGCCACGCAAGGCGAACACGGCCACGCAAGGCCAGCACGGCCACGGCCACGCAAGGCCAGCACGGCCACGCAAGGCGAGCACGAGCACGGCCACCGGGGGCGCGCCAGGCGAGCACGAGCACGGCCACGCAAGGCGAACACGGCCACGCAAGGCGAGCACGAGCACGGCCACAGGGGGCGCGCCAGGCGAGCGACACATACCCGCCAAGGCGCGAGCAACACAAACCGCGGCCGGATCCCAAAAGGGGCCGACCGCGGTGGGGGAAGGTGATGCGAGCGGGCCGGGAGTCCGGCTCCCGGCCCGCGCATTCATTTGTTACTGGCCCGCCGCTTCCCGGGCCGCCCGACGGCGGGCGCGGATAGCGATCTGGCGAGCGGAGTGGGCAGCCTCAGAGGGGGATTTCTGAGGCTCGCGCATTCGTGCCCGGCTCATGACTTCGTGAATCATATACATCTCGTTGAATCCTGTCTGCTCCGTCATTTCCTTGTCCTTCTTGGATGTTTGGGTACCTGCCGGCGAACGGCTGGTGTTGTTGTTTGCGGATGCTGCGCTCTATGCGGCGAGGCGGACCGACTCGCGGCCGGTCACGGTCGCTGCTACCCGAGCCTCGGTCTCGGCCGCAAGGGCCGCCTCGCGGGCGACATCGTCCTTACGTGGACGGCCACGCGGACGCTTGCGCGCCACGACCGCACCACGCTCGAAGATCTCGCCACCCCAGACGCCCCAGGGCTCCTCACGCTCAAGCGCACCGGCCAGGCACTCGACCTTCAGCGGGCACTCACCGCAGAGGGCCTTTGCCATCTCCAGCTCGCCAGGAACGTCCGCGAACCATAGGTCGGGGTCGAACTTGCGGCAGGGCAGCTCCGCACCCAGCTGGACATCGAAGTCCGCTGGGGCCAACGCCAGACTCATCTCCCGGTCACCTCTCCTTCGTTCTCGATCTCTTGGATCGTCTTCCCTCGTGTGTGGACACCTGTGGGGGCAGGTGTCCGGTAAATAACTAAGGCCGCGGATCCCGGTTGTCGGGTTCCGCGGCCTCGAAGGTGAGCCGGTGGGCTAGATCTTTTCTAGTCCGGCTGCTTACTTCGAGGCGGAACACCGCGGAAACCTCCGAGCCTGCTGCCCGGGTTGGTCTCCAGGACCGGGGTGTAGCCGTGCTTGGCCGTCATGATCAGACTTTGGGCAGACTGATCCTGTCGGGTCATCGGCAGCGGCCGAGCCGTCACGGGAGCGACGGCAGCCGGGTTGACCGCGCGCAAGCGAGCGGCGACCGGCGTCACAGTGCAAGCGCCAGTGGGAGCGAAGACCGAAACTGGCGCGGTGTTGGTGAACATGAGCCTCATCGGACTCGCCTCCTCTCTGGCGCTCGTGGGCCGTGAGCACCCTGAGGTGCTCGTTAACGTTTGTGACCGAAGGTTATGCCGCCTGCGGGGGACCGCGCAAACGATTTATGCCTCTGTAGCCAAATCTTTTTCAAGAACTTTTTCGACCTGTGCTCCAGCTACCAAACGGAGCACACTTTCGCCGTAAAGTTCCAGTTTGCGCGGGCCGATCCCGGCGATGGCGGATAGCCCAGCGTTATCTTCCGGCATTCGCTCGGCGATTGCTGTCAGGGTTGCGTCAGTAAAGACAACATATGCCGGGACCGATGCGGTCGAGGCCACCTTGACCCGCCACTCCCGCAGCCGCTCAAACAGCTCCTCGTCCATATTGGACGGACAGTCGGCGCACCGGCCCAGCTTGCGGTCCTGCCCGGCGGTCAAGGTCGCCCCGCACACCCGGCAGCTCACGATCACGGTCTTGCGGCGCTCGCCCCGCGCCTGCGGCTGCCGCTTCGCCCGCTCGGTGGGTGACTCCCCGCCCAGCTGGGGCAGGAACCGGCTCGGCCGCCGAGCCCGCCCACCCGGCGAACGCGCCTCGCCGAAGCTGAGCCACAGCCACTCCCGCGCCCGCGTGATCCCGACATAGAGCAGCCGCCGCTCCTCCTCCAGCGCCTCGAAGTTGCGCGCATAGGACGTGGGCAGCGTGCCCTCGGCCAGGCCGACCAGGAACACCGCGTCCCACTCGAGGCCCTTGGCCGAGTGCAGGCTGGCGAGTGTGACACCCGCCACAGTCGGCACGTGCTGCGCCTCGGCCCGCCGATCGAGCTCCGCCACGAACCCCGCCAGTCCGTCCGGCGCATCGGGCTCCGCCCGGAAGTCGGCGGCCAGCCGCACCAGCGCCGCCAGCGACTCCCACCGCTCGCGCGCCGCCCCGCCGCTGGGCGGACGCTCGGGCTCCCATCCGAGCCCGCGAAGGATCTCGCTCACGGCATTGACCAACTCTTCATCCGATTGGGACCGAGCGGCCGACCGCAGGGCCGCCCGCGCCTGCCGGATCTCGGAACGGTCGAAAAAGCGCTCTCCACCTCGTACGACATAAGGCACATTGGCTTCTGAAAGAGCCTCCTCATAGGTCTCCGACTGGGCGTTGGTGCGGAACAGCACCGCGATCTCCGATGCCGGCGTGCCCGCCGCGATCAGCTCGGCGCATCGGCGCGCGACCGCCGTCGCCTCCGTGATCTCGTCGGAGAAGACCCGCACATCGGGCTCGGGCCCGGACGGGCGCTGCCCGATCAGGTCGAGCCGCAGCCGCGAACTCGAACCGCGCGCCTGCCCGATCACCGCGTTGGCCAGCCCCACCACCTGCGGCGTGGATCGGTAGTCACGCACGAGCCGGACCACCACCGCGCCCCGGTGCTGCCGCGGGAAGTCGACCAGATAGGACGATGTGGCCCCGGTGAACGAGTAGATGGTCTGCGCCGCATCGCCGACGACGGTCAGATCCTCGCGCCCGCCCAGCCACGCGTCGAGCAGGCGCTGCTGCAACGGGTTGACATCTTGGTATTCATCGACGACGAAGTGGCGGTATTGCGCGCGGATCTGCTCGGCGACGTCGGAGTGCTCCTCGATCCCCCAGCACATCGCGCGCAGCAGATCCTCAAAGTCGATCACCCCGGCGGACCGCTTGGCCTTTTCATACTCCGCATATACCGTGGCGACCTGCGGTGCCTCCAGGGGCGTCTCCCGGCCGGCCTTGGCCGCGGCGACCTCATACTCCGAAGGCTCCACAAGCGAAGACTTGGCCCACTCGATCTCGCCCGCCAGGTCGCGCGCTGCGGTGCGGTCGGCGCGGACCCGCGCCTTGGCCGCGGCGATCGCCACGAACCGGGCCTTGCTCTCGGTCAACTCCGGCACGTCGCGCCCGCGGAACAGGCGGGGCGCGAAGAACTTCAGCTGGCGTAACGCGGCCGCGTGGAACGTGCGCGCCTGCACGCCCTGAGCGTCCAGTGTGGCCAGTCGCTCGCGCAGCTGGGCGGCGGCCCGCGCGGTGAACGTGACGGCCAACACATGGCGCGCCTGGATCTGGCCGGTCACCACGCGATGGGCGATGCGATGCGTGATCGCCCGGGTTTTGCCTGTGCCCGCGCCCGCAAGGATGCAGACCGGACCGGCGGGGGCGGTCACCGCCGCCCGCTGTTCTTCATCGAGACCACGCAAGACTGAGCCAGCTGTCACAGCTCGACATCATTCCACCCTGGTCCGACAGAAACGGGCCCGACAGGACCCGGGCTGTGACGTCTGCCGTGGCGCGGAATTCCCCGGCCGAGATGGCACGTTGGTAGGGTCATGAGCGTGCTGACGATGTATTCGACGAGCTGGTGTGGCTACTGTCACAGGCTCAAGACCCAGCTTGACCGCGAGGGCATCCCCTACACCGT
Source organism: Allorhizocola sp. (assembly GCA_044869915.1). GTDB lineage: Bacteria > Actinomycetota > Actinomycetes > Mycobacteriales > Micromonosporaceae > Allorhizocola. The sequence goes on along the minus strand of JBIOYB010000051.1, from coordinate 675 downwards.
GGTCGACATCGAGCAGGATCTTGCTGCGGCCGAATATGTGATGAGCGTCAACGGTGGCAATCAGACGGTGCCGACCGTTCGCTTCCCTGACGGCACGGCGATGACCAACCCCAACATCAATCAGGTGAAGGCGAAGCTCAGCTAAAAAAGTTCAGTTGAGCCACTTCGGGGCGTCGAGCCGGACGACCTTCACCCGCTGGCGCCCCGATCGCACGGCGCCCACCGATGCAAGTGCCTTTGCCAATTGCAAAGCCGAGTCCAAATTGTCGGCCTCGGCTACTTGGCGTCTCTGTTCGGGAGCGATGCTCTCATCGCGGAGAGGGGCATCCTCGCCAAACGAGGCCACCACCTCTTCGGGCGCGAACGGTCTAACCTCCGTCCGGACGATGAGAAACCGCATGCCCTCAGATCCATCCCTGGAATTTCCACACTGGCTTTGATGCCAATGCTGGGGCACGCGCAGTTGTGGAATCAAGAAAGACTCGACGAACGTCGGGCAGTGCCGCCCGTTCGGGTGACTCAGTGTGAACAATGATCAGTACAGTTGTTCGCTAAGCCAAGCCTTGGATTGCCTCGGGTCCAATGCGGACGCCCGGATCCATTCAAAGACCTGCGTATATTGCTTCACGCATTCACGATCACTGAATACCAGCTCACGACCCAGGGCTTCCACCG
>JBIOYB010000050.1:0-10851 GCA_044869915.1 Allorhizocola sp. | reverse complement strand
CGCGTCGCGCAGGATGATGCTCTCCTGCGCGGTGAGCCGCCACACCAGGCGCTTGAGCGTGAGCCGCGTGACCTGGTGCAGGTTGCGGCAGCCGGTCGCGGTGGCCATCACGAGGTACATGTCGGTGCGCAGGTAGGCCAGCGTCTGGAAGGCGAGCTTGACCACCTGGCTGAACACCACCATCGCGAGGAAGCGCACGAAGCCCGGCGGCAGGTCGAGCCAGCCCCACGACCACGCGAAGCGCAGCCCGACACACACGAACAGGACGACGCTGTCGATGGCCATCCCGGCCAGGAACGGGCCGTATCGGCGGCTCGGCGGCAGCCCCCACAGCCCGGTAAGGTCGGTCTCCAGGACCGGGAAGATGCCGCGCCGCTCGAGGCGGATCTGCGACCGCACGCCGGCGGCGGCGCCCGCGAGCGCGTGCCAGATCTCGTGCACGATGGTCAGGATGATCACGACGACGTTGGTGAGCAGGAGGCTCGCGATGATGTCCGGGAAGACGAACGTGTCCTCGTAGGTCGGCAGCAGCGACGGCTCGGCGACAAACATGGCGATCGAGGCCGCGAGGCATCCGATGTAGACGGTCCACGCGGTCCGGCCAAACAGCCATCGCACGAGGCGGGCGGGCACGCGCGACACCGACCAGGAGCGGGCCTCCGGCGCGGGTCCGGTGTCGACCACGCCCGACTCGACGAGCACCTCGGCGAAGTCGAGTGCGTCGATGGGTTCGCCGGTCTCGCGCTCCATCTCCTCGGCCGCCTCCGCGACCGTGCGCCCCTGCGCGAACAGCTCGATCAGTCGCGCGCCCAGCTCGGGCACGACCACGAAGTTGCCGTTGGCCGGGTCGCCCACGACGTACTCGTCATCGTCCTCGCGGCGCACCACAAGGTGCGACACGGCGAGACGGCTGTCGGGCCCGAGAGTTGTGGTCGGGGTCGTCATTGCGGCTCTTCCTGTATCCAGCCGCACGTCTCGCATTTGTGCCCGACGCGCGGGGCGACCACGTAGTGATAGGTCAGGTCGGTCAGGCTCAGGTGAAACATCCGGCCCAGCGAGGTCACGGGCAGGTCGGCGAGGTGATACACGGCCTCGAGCGCGGCCAGGTGCCCGGTGAGGTTGGCGGCCGGGGCGATGACCGCGTGCCCGGTGAACGGGAACAGCTCCTCCGGCTCGGCGCCGTAGTGCTCGCGCAGCCGGTCGCCCACGCTGGGAAGGCAAGCGTGGCAACCGGTCCGGCCGGGTGCGAACAGGCCGATGACCGACATCGGGCCCGCGTATTGGGCGATGAGCCATGGTGTCGCGGTGCGCAGGGCGGCCAGGTTGGTCCACTCGCGGATGGCGTGCATCGGCTGATCGGCGCACAGCACCAACAGATCCCGGCCACGCATGAGCCGGGCGACGTCGGCGGCCGACTCCACGCGGGCCTCCTCGCCCGTCACCGCGACGTGGCGGTTCATGGCGCCGAGTCTTTTCATGGCGGTGGGTACCTTTGCCTCGCCCACGTCGTCTTCGGTGTAGAGCAGTTGGCGCGTAAGGTTTCCCGGCTCGATGACGTCGAAGTCCACGCAGTGCACGGTCCCGACACCGGCGGCCACGAGCGAGGCGGCCACGGCCGAGCCCGTGCCGCCGAGGCCCAGCACGACCACCGAGCTCGCCTTCAGGCGCGCCTGCGTCTCCCAGCGAGACGGGCGCACCTTGAGGTCGACCCAGCCGTAGTAGTGGAACGCGCGATCGTAGCGCTCGAGCTCGTCCGGGCTCAGCGTGTCGGGTGGCGGCGCGGCCGCGTCCTCCACGTAGCCCGCGTCGATGATCGTGTCCATCGCGTCGGCCGCCTCGTCGGGCGTCACGTCGGGGAGTTCGGTCACCAGCGCGGCCACGATCTCGGCACGGGTGCGGGTGCCGTCCATCAGGCGCAGCAGGCTCCAGAGCGTGCCGTCCGGGTCGTCGATTTCGGCGCCGATGCCCATCTGCCGCCCACCGATATTGATCAGCGTCGGGGTCAGCCGGACCGGCTTGTGTATGGCTTTGATCCGAGGTCGCAGCACGCCCCACTCATCCTTCCAAAATGGACGGTCCGGGGCGCGGAAAACCCCACCGCGCCCCGGCCGGCTACCCGATTAGCTGCACGCGTCGTTGCGGCAGCCCGGGTCTAAGATGAGCACGGTCGTCTCAAGACGCTCGAGCTTGCGCACGACGACCTTCGTCGGCTTGCGCTGGGTGGTGGTCTCGACCTTGTCCATGGCGTCCTCCAACGGATCGAGTGGGAACTAAGAACCGCGCGAACCCCCGCTCGCGCTGACCCCATGAAAACATCCGTTCACCGCTACATCAATATTCGTACATCTGTCGATCAAGAGCCGAGTCGGGTTCCTGACAGCCAATCTCGTACGTGCTCGCACTTGGCCGAAATTTCGGGCTATCGCACTGACTGGCATGCCATTGTCCACCGCGCGCGTCACACATTCTCGATCTGGTAGACTATGTCAACGCATGAATGAAACCACGAAATCCTACTAAATCGCCGTTCTTAAATGTTTCAATTTTATTGTGGCTATTGAGGTGGACGTTGAGGACATCAGACGCTCAGGTCAGGCCGCCAGGGACGCGGCCGCAATCACCACCGCCATCGACCTGTCCGGTGCGGTGCTTCCGGTGACCATCGGACTGCCGGGCTCACATGTCTCGGCCGTCATCCCCCGAGCCGCGGCCGCGTGGCACGACGAGCTCGCCGCATGGCGAAAAGACACCGAGGCGCACGGCCATGCCCTGATCACGGCCGCCGACCGCTACCGGGCCGGCGACGCGGCAGCCGCCGCCGACATTCGAGCGATCCCCGACCCCAGGGAGGTGCTGTGACCCTGTTGTTCGGACACGTTCGCCGATGGCGTGGCGGCGATCTCGAAGCGGCCTACGCCGGTCTCGATGCGCAACGGCGCGAACTGCTGCGGCTCAGCGACGAACTCGCCGTCGCGCAGCCACCCAGCTGGCGTGGCGACGCGGCCGAGGCGGCCTATCGCCGCCTGCGCAACCTCACCGAACGCATGGAGCAGATCGTGGCCGAGGTGGCGGCGGGCGCACGGGCAGTCGGTGACATCGCCGACGAAGTCGCCGCCGTGCAAGGATGGGTGGCCGAAGCGGAAAGTCACGCTCGGCATCACGGGTTGAGGATCACCCACGCCGGAGAGGTCGAGGAGGCCGAGTTCAACCTCGGCGACCTCAACTTCTTCGAGCGGAACGCCCGCAAAAACGAGCTGCGCGAGATGGTCTCGCGCGTCATGCGGCGCGCCCACGACATCGATGCCTACCTCTCCTCTGTCTTCGAACGGATCGTCGCCAACCAGATCTTCGACGGTGGCATGGACACGCTCGCCGGAGCCAACATCGCGGGTGACCACGAAGGCAGTCTTCACGCGTACCTGCTGAACAAGTATCACGTCTCAGCCGACCCCGATGGCCTCGTCATGTACCCCGACGGCCCCACCCGCTGGGCCCTCGAGCTCGCCGGTTACAAGCCACAGCGCATCACCACGGGCGAGGCCCAACTGCTCGACGACATCGGGCTGGCCGGCCTCAAAGACGCATACGACATATACAAAACGGCCATACACGACAGCCAGAACATCTACGCAGGCTTGGGCAAGTCCGACGGGCACTCCAACGCGTTCCAGCATGCGTACTGGAATGCCATGCTGGCCAACCGCTTCGGGCAGGACTGGACGGCGCAATACACGACCGCTCACGAGCGGGTGGCAGAAACCACCGCCGTTGCGCAGACGATGGATCTGCACAACAACGAGGTCGGCCTGCGCATCGCCGCCGAGCATCCGAGCGCCGGGCCCGAGGAGCTACGCCGCCTGGTGGACGAGGCCGTCCGGCGCGGCGACATGGTGGTCGTGGGGGTGGATGGCACCCTGGTGCGCAGTAACGAGATTCCGATGGGCGATACCGGCGCGGCCAAGGGCGAGCCGCCGGCACAGGGTGCCGAGCCGATTGAGCCGGCAGATCGCGACAACACTTCGGGCGGCTACCACCCGGGAACAGATGGCGACAACTATGGCACATACGACAACTAAACGGGCCGGGCTGCTTGCCGCGCTTGCCATCGCGCTGCTGACCGCGTGTGGCCGCGATGGGATCCCCCTGCGGGAGGACGCCGAGCTCTCCGCCAAGATCCAGCACGTGCAGGACAGCGGCGGTTCCGCCCGGCTGAAGGATCTCACCGGCGGAGACTGGGACACCGTGCATATCTTCGTCGAAGACGTCACCCGAGAGTGGGTGGAAGAGGATGTGGGCGCCCCGATCGACATGGGTGACATCTCGCCCGGCAACAGCCAGATCCTTGTCTTCATGAAGGATGGCCGGCCGCAGCGGGCCGTGTGGACCTTCCCCAACAACCTGCGCGAAGGCCGATACACCGACAGGTTGGTCCTGCACGCCGTGCCCGGGACGGTGTGGCTCGACATCGTGGACATTCCGTAGCGGCGGGCCGGGGCCTCGGCTAGACGATCGGCCGGATCGTGGAGTGACGCGGTAGGCTACCGCGATGATCCGGCCAGCGCTGTTTCTTGGTGTGCTTGGGGTGCTCGTGTGGTCGGCGATCCGGCCGCACGACTATGGCGCATGGTTTTTCGAGACGGCGTGGGTCGTGATTGGACTAATCGTGGCGTACGCGACCCGGCGGCGGTTTCCGCTGACGACCGTGCTGTGCACGGTGCTGGCGGCGCACGCGGTGGTGCTCGCCTATGGCGGGCATACGACCTATGCGCTGACGCCGTTCGGGGACTGGTTGCAGGATGTGCTGGGCCTCGACCGCAATCCGTATGACCGGATCGGGCACTTCATGCAAGGATTTGCGCCCGCGATTCTCGTGCGGGAGGTGCTCTGGCGCACGTCGCCGCTGCGCGGCAGCCGTTGGCTGGGCCCGCTGAGCGTGGCGTTCTGCCTGGCGTTCAGCGCGTTTTGGGAGCTGATGGAGTGGTGGGGCGCGCTGCTCGTGGCCGGCGGCAGCCCGAGCTTCCTGGGTGCGCAGGGCGATCCGTGGGACACGCAGTGGGACATGCTGCTGGCCCTGGTGGGTGCGATCGTGGCGGTCGCGGCCCTACACCGGATCCACGATCGCCAGCTGAACCGCCTGGCCGACTAGCGCCCGCGTCAAGTGGCCGCCATGTCGACCCGGTGATATCCCCGCGCGGTGTGTCGTCTCGGGCGTCGACAACAACGATCGAGACTGCCGATGCGCCGGAGTTTGGCTCGGGGTGGGACGAAACGCGCGTATACGACCCCTCGGGCATGAGGCCGCCGGCAACAGATGAAAGGTCTTGCAAAAGATCAGTCGCTCTCCTATGGTGAGTTTGTTTACTGGTAAACAAATCGAAGGATCCTGATCTGAGGGGTCGGGCATGGACGATGCGCTTCACCAGAACCTGCAGCGCATCTACGTGCTGCTCGACGACGGGGATCGCCGAGCGCTGCAGGGTGTGGGGCTGAGCCCGTCGCACCACAACCTTTTGCGGCTACTGGGCGGGGGCGCAAACCACCACGCGGGCCCGACCGATGGCGCGGGCCCGGATCAGGGCGCGGGCCCGGATCAGGGCGCGGGCGATGGGCGCTCGATCAGTGAGCTTGCCCGCGTGCTGCTGTGCACGCGCGGCAACGTCACCCGCCTGGTGCAGCGCCTGGCCGAGGCCGGCCTGGTCAGCACCGGCCCGGGCGAGGCCGATCTGCGCCTGGTGCGGGTGTATCTGACGCCCAGTGGCCGCGATCGATTGGCCGCCGCGGACGCGGCGATCGAGGAGGCCAACCGGCGCCGCTTCTCCGGCCTGTCAGCCACGGAGCTGGCCCAGCTGCGTGAGTTGACCAGCGAACTCGTGTGCCGGCTGGTCAAAGACAGGGACAGCTAGGAGACGCCGTGTCAAAGAAGTCGTTAACGGCCTTGGTCGCCGCACTGCGCGCGGCCGTGCTCGCGCCGACCGTCCCCACAGCGGCACGCGCGGACGCTCCCGTGGCCAACCGCGCCAGCCTGAAATCCGATCTGTGTTACCAGATCGCCACCGACCGCTTCTTCGATGGCAACTCCGGCAACAACAATCCGGCCAAGAGCCCGGGCCTGCATGACTCGGGCAGGTCCAACTGGTTCCCGACGGTGGCGCTGCCCGCGTGCGCCACGGCGCGGTTCAGGTTCGTCAAGATAACCTCGGGTGGCGCGGTCACCTGGGAAAATGGCGCCAATCACAGCTACACCGTGCCGTGCTCCGGAGCCGGATCGTTGACCTCCGACTGCCAATACCGAGCAATACTCAGCAATACTGAGAGGAAATCATGCACCTGCTGGATCACCCGCACCACGACGGCTCGCCCCTGTATGTTTCGAACGGTTCGCCGCAGCCCGATGAGCCGGTCACGGTCAGGGTGCGGGTGCCGGCAGGTGTCACCGATGTGCACGTCCGCGTGGTGGTCGATGGCGAGCCGCGTTTCCTACCGTCCACTGTGGATGGTGCGGGCTGGCGCAAGGCCACCATCCGTGCGCACAACCCGGTGACACGCTACCGATTCTACGTCCAGCGGGCCGACGGGCCGCCGATCTGGCTCACCGCGGCGGGTGTGGTCGACCACGACGTGCCCGACAGCACCGACTTCCGCCTCGTGACGCACGAGGCGCCGCCGCGGTGGACCGGCGAGGCTATCGTGTACGAGATTTTCCCCGACCGGTTCGGCAAGACGTCCGAAAAGCCCGCTCCCGACTGGGCCGTGCCGTGCGACTGGGATACGGACGAGGTGGAGTTCAACACGCCCGACACGCCACTGCAGCTCTTCGGCGGCGATCTCGACGGCGTCACCGAGCATCTCGACCACATCCAGTCGTTGGGCGCCAACACCATCTACCTTCGCCCGGTCTTCCCCGCCCGGTCCAACCACCGCTACAACGCGACCAGTTTCGACCGCACCGACCCGCTGCTCGGCGGCGACGCGGCGCTGCAACGGCTTTCGGACGCGGTGCACGCCCGCGGCATGCGCCTGATCGGCGACATCACCACCAACCACTGCGGCGACGACCACGAGTGGTTCGTGCGGGCGAAGGCGGGCGGGCCGGAGCGCGAGATGTTCTACTTCGACGCGGACGGCGGCTATGAGGCGTGGTATGGCGTGCCGAGCCTGCCCAAGTTCAATTGGGGCAGTTCGCTTGTGCGCCAACGGATGACGGACGTGTTGCTGCGCTGGCTGGACGTGTATGATGGTTGGCGAGTCGACGTGGCCAACATGACCGGCCGCTTCGGCTCCGACGACTTCAACCACGACATACAGCGGGAGTTGCGCCGCGCGATAGTCGAGAAGCGGCCCGACGCCATGTTCCTGGCCGAGCACACCCACGACGGCACGGGCGACCTCGACGCCGGCGGCTGGCAGGGCACGATGAACCAGAGCGGGTTCACGCGTCCACTGTGGACGTGGCTGCGCGCCGGGGAGCTGGACCTGCCGGATTTCATCGGTGTGCCCGGCGGTGTGCCGCGCCGCGATGCCGCGCAGGTCTTGGCGGCCATGCGCCGGTTCGCGGCGCAGATGTCATGGGGCGCGCTCACCCACTCGTGGAACCTGCTCGACTCCTACGACACGGCACGCTTCCGCACGGTGTGCGGCTCGCGTGAGCTTCACCTGGTCGGGATCGGGCTGCAAGCGACGCTGCCGGGGACGCCGATGATTTGCGGCGGCTCGGAGTGGGGCCTGACCGGGCGGGTGGGCGAGCACGCCCGCACGCCCATGCCGTGGGACCGGCCGGGCGACCGCGACGAGGCCATGTTCGAGGCGTGCCAACGGTTGCTGCACCTTCGCGCCACCGAGCCGGCACTGCGGCATGGCGGCCTGCGCTGGGCCTACGCCAGCGGCGACGCGCTGGTGTTCCTGCGCGAGACGGCCGGCGACGGCTCACTGCTCGTAGCGGCGACACGCGCCGACGCCGCTCCGCCCATCGCCCTCCCACTCGGCGAGCCGCTGACCGGCGTCCACGACGCCCCCGACCTCGTCCCCGTCGATGGCGTCGTGATGTTGCCCGCCGACGGACCGGCCTTGCGGGTGTGGCGACTGTGACAAACGCACTCATGCTCGGCAAGACGACCGCTGACGCCACACAGAAGGTGACGTGGGTGTGGCGACTGTGATAGACGTCCTCGTGCTCGGAGGGGCGGGTGTGGACACCATCGTCCACGTGCCGGAGTTGCCGCTGCCCTACGCGGACAGCTATCTCGTGCCGGCCATCGAGACGCGCGCCGGGCAGACGGGTGACAATGTCGCCTTAGGACTGTCGGCGCTCGGACTCGAGGTCGTCCACGCCGACGTCATCGGCACCGATCACGAGGGCGAACTCGTTGCGGCACAACACCTGCGCCACGGCGTCCCGTTCCTCAGCGTGCCGACGGCCGCCGGGACGAAGCGGGCGGTCAACCTCGTCGACCCGTCCGGGCGGCGCCTGTCCCTCTACGATGGTAGCCGCCGCGATGAGGCCGACCGCTTCCCCGAGCACATCCTGCGCACCGAGGCCAGGCACATCCACGTGTCCATCACTCATCCGTGCCGGCACGCCCTCGACGTGATCGAGACCTTGCCCGCGACCGTGTCCGTCGACCTGCACAACTGGGACGGCGTCAATCCGTATCACGAGGCATTCGCCCACCGCGCCGACATCGTCTTCCTGTCCACCACAGCGCTGCCCGATCCTGAGGCTACGATAGACCGGATCGGCGCGTGCGGCAGGGCTTCGACCGTCATCGGCACCGCTGGTGCGCAGGGTGGCTTTTATCTGCACGCCAACGCCTTGCGCGCATATCGCGCCGCGCCGCCGCCCTCCCCCGTGGTGGATTCCAACGGTGCCGGCGATGCGTTCGTCTCCGGATTTCTTTTTGGGTACCTCAAAGGCCACCCGATCGAGGAGAGCATCCGTTTCGGCGCCATCGCCGGCGCTCACCGCTGCGCGACGATGAACCATGTCGACCGCACCACCCTGCTCGACCGCGGACGCCTGTGAGCAACAGAGCCATTTGTGGCTTGCCGGTTTTGGCGGCGCCGGCAGTCAGCTACCAGGGATCCTGGCCTCTCCCCGGACCGGACTCACACCGGCAGGCCGCCCTGAGCTTGACACTCGGTTGCACCCGACACTTTCCGTCCTGGCGCCCGAGCTACTGGACACGCCATTGCGCGCCACGAGATTCGCCCATGACCGCCGCGATCGCGGCGTACGGCCGGTGGGTGCCATCGCTGGGCCGGTGCTGGCGCTCGACCTCCGTGAAGCCGGCCCGCGTCAACCGCGCCGAGAGCTCGTCAGCGGGCCAGCGATAGGCCGTCACGACCTTGTGGTCGAAGGCGGCGACCTCGTCGCCGTCGAAGAAGCCGACCACCAGCGTGCCGGCCGGTGTCATCACTCGCCGGAACTCGGCCAGTACTTCGCCGAGGTCCTGCGGCGCTAGATGGATCAGCGAGAACCAGGCCAAGATGCCGGCGATGGAACGGTTTTCGGCGTCGAGGCTTTTCATCGACCCGAGGTGGTACCTACCGTGCGGATGGGCTGCCTTCGCATGGGCGATGAACTCGGGAACCATGTCGATCCCCATCGCATCGACGCCGAGTGACCGAAGATAGTCGGTGATATGGCCAGGTCCGCAGCCCAGATCGAGCACGTTGCCGGGCTGACTCGACAGATGTCGCCCGATGAAGGCGAGGTCATCGGCATGTACCTGCTGGCTCGTACCGAACAGTTCGATGTAGAGGGCTGCGACGGAGGTATACGCGTCCCGGACCTGCTCCAAGTTCACCGCGTGACTATAAGGGTCCGCGCCGGAGTTTGCGCTGTCCGCCTCTCGCATCTGAAGGGTGGGGCGGGACACGATGATCGGATGTGCCCGCGGCTGGCTCGGGTGCCGTTCGTCGCCGAATTCGCGCAGCAGGTCCGGCCCGTCGCCGGTGTGATCGGTTTCTATGTGGGTGGTTCGCTGGCATTCGGCGACTACTGGTCGAGCTGGCGGCGGCAGGAGTCCAGCGCGGCGGCGATGTCTGGATGGGCGGCACGCAGGCCGGTGATGTCGGTGCGCAGGTCGAGCAGCTGTGACCACAGGATCGCGCGGCCCTGTTCCAGCCTCGGGACGGCGAGCTCGTGCTGATCGTTGGCAAGGGTGCAGGCGGCGGCGTCTCGCCCCAGCGATCCGGTGGCCTTTTCGAGCAGGTATCGGCTGTCCGCGCGGTCCAGGCCACGCCAGGTGAGCAGGGGCAGCAGTTCCAGGGCGAGCTCATACATGGGCAGCGCCTCGTGCGCGCGCCGGTGCTCGGCGAGCAGGTCAGCGCCCGCTCGGGCGCAGTTGACCCGGACCTGGGCCGGTGCTGTCGCAAGCGTTGCCGCCTGCCGTCCAAGGGCGACGATCTCATCAAGGTCTTGGTCGCTCGGGGCCAGCTGGAATCGCGTTTGTACCGTCGCCGCGAGATTGGCCAGGCGGCCGGCCTGCGCGGAGTGACCATCGGGGGTGGCTTGGACGGCATGCCTGCAGACTTTTATCGCTTCGTTCAAGTCGCGCTGGTTGGCGGAAGACTCGAAGCGGGTCTTCAACGCCGCACCGAGATTGGTCATCCGGCCCGGCAGCTCCTGGTGACTGTCTGGTGTGGACGCTATCGCCCGGCGATGATGATCAATCGCCTCGTCCAGTGCCGAGCCGTTGCCCGTCCGTTCAAACGTGGTCTGCAGCGCCAGCGCGAGGTTAGGGATAGCGAAAAATTAAGGTAGGTTGTTTATGGCGTGTCGCGGGGCAAGGTCGTAGTTCCAGTCGCCGTGGAAGTCGTGGCGGGTGATGGGGAGGGCGTCGACTTGCTTGC
>JBIOYB010000049.1:0-3112 GCA_044869915.1 Allorhizocola sp. | reverse complement strand
ACGCCTTGTAGACGTTGTTCCTGCGCGACTCGGTCCCCAGCCGCCGCAGCAGCAGGGTCGAGGACAGTCGGCCTTCGCGGATCGAGAGCACGATCCGCATCAGATCCCGCCAGTCGGTCTCGATCAGCCGCCAGTCGATCGCGTTCTGCCCGGGCTCGCCGAACAGCGCGTCGATGTGCCGGTAGCCATTCAGCCGTGCGCTCCGCCGCGTCCGGGATCGTCCCCTCATCCAGCCCCAAACAGGCGCGGACATGCTCGACGACGACCCCGGGCACCTGCTCTCGCCCCGCGGGAAGTAGCCCAGCCGCTGGAAGCACTTCAACGACACCACCAGCGCCAGCAGATGCTCATCGGACCGGGCACGGTCTCGCGCCCACCCGATCTCATCCGGCAGCGGACTCAGCCCATCGAGCTCTCGTGCGGTGACCACCCGCCCGAAGCGCGGGTAAGCCGTCCGCTCGATCGACGTCATCGCTCCAGGCCCAAAACCTCTCCCACGGCGACGGCGACGCTACCAGCAGCCAGATCCCGAGACGGCCATTGCGGGTTTCGGGCGTATCTTGGCCGTACCCCTCGTACGACTCCAGTCCCACGCGTTCTCGCCCGGTCTGCGTTAGGTTGCCGTAAACCCGCAGCCGGGCAAATCCGCCAGCGCGGTACATGTCGACGCGCACGTGCGTGACCCGCGCAGCCTCGCGGACCAAAACATGTGCCGCGTGTCCGGCTGGAGCCTGGTGCGCGGGATCAGCTCCACCCACTGTTCGCGGCGGTCGCGGTCGGTGCCACCGGTGATGCGGAACCAGCCGGGCGCATTGCCCTTGAAGTGCGTAGTGTCGATCTCGACCTGGCATACGAGGCCCACTCCGGCGAGCCGGACCGTGACGTGGTCGTTGCCGCCGCCACGGCGCCGGTTCCCATCTCTCACCCATCACGCGGGCGGTGCCGGGCATCAGCAGGTTGTTGTTGGGCGAGGCAAAGAATATGTTCGAGGAGTCGACGACGATGCCGCCGTTCTGAAGCGCCGCCAAGTCCAGCGGTATGCCGGCGCACCCAGCGTGGGTCGGGCACGACCTCGCCATGCACGCGCAGCCGCGCCACGCCCTCGGCGGGGAAGCTGTTCAGCCGCACGTGATGACCTGGCGGGTGCCGTACGACGACGCGTGCCGGGCTCGAGCCGGCCGTCGGGCAAGCGGCCCAACCCGGAGACGTCGGCGAGCTCGACCGCGCGCCATCACGAGGCTGTCGATCGCCCGGAGCCTAGTCGAGCAGCGCGACCGCGGTCGGCGCGTGCTCGCGGCGGCTGGCGAGCTCCTCGAACTCGATGATGTTGTCTAGCTCGGTGCCCATCGAGATGTTCGTGACCCGCTCGAGGATGACCTCGACGAGGACCGGCACCCGATACTCGCGCATCAGTTCCTTGGCCTGCTCGAGCGCGGGCAGGATCTCATCGGGCTCGAACACGCGGATCGCCTTGCACCCCATGCCCTCGGCGACCTTGACATGGTCGACGCCGTAGCCGTTGAGCCCGGGCGCGTTGACGTTCTCGAACGACAGCTGCACGCAGTAGTCCATGTCGAAGCCACGCTGAGACTGCCGGATCAGCCCGAGATAGGCGTTGTTCACCACCACGTGGATGTAGGGGAGATTGAACTGCGCCCCCACCGCCAGCTCCTCGATCATGAACTGAAAGTCGTAGTCGCCCGACAGCGCCACGACCGGCGCCTCCGGATCGGCGACACACACGCCCAAGGTGGCCGGCAGCGTCCAGCCGAGCGGCCCGGCCTGCCCGGCGTTGATCCAGTGCCGGGGCTTGTAGATGTGCAGGAACTGCGCGGCGGCGATCTGAGAGAGCCCGATCGTGGTGACGTACCGGGTGTCCGGGCCGAAGGCCTTGTTCATCTCCTCATACACCCGCTGCGGCTTGATCGGGATGTCGTCGAAGTGGGTCCGGCGCTGCAGCGTTCGCTTGCGGGCACGGCACGCCTCGGTCCACTCGCTGCGCTCCTTGAGCCGCCCCTCCGCGCTCCAGGCGCGCGCCACCTCGACGAACAGTTCAAGCGCCGCCTTGGCATCGGAGACGATCCCGTAGTCGGGCGCAAACACCCGCCCGATCTGGGTGGGCTCGATGTCGACGTGCACGAAGGTTCGACCGTTGGTGTAGGTCTCAAGCCCGCCGGTGTGGCGGTTGGCCCACCGGTTTCCGATCCCGAGCACGAAGTCCGACGCGAGCAGCGTCGCGTTGCCGTACCGGAGCGAGGTCTGCAGCCCGGCCATGCCGGCCATCAGCGGGTGATCGTCGGGGATCGCACCCCACCCCATCAGCGTCGGGATCACCGGCACGTCGAGCAGCTCGGCCAGCTCGACCAGCAGCTCGCACGCGCCCGCGGTGATGATCCCGCCGCCCGCCACGATCAGCGGCCGCTCCGCCTCGTTCAGCATCGCAAGCGCCTTCTCGGCCTGTGCCCGGGTCGCGCTCGGTTTGTAGGCCGGCAGCGGCTCATACGTGTCGGGGTCAAACTCGATCTCGGCCATCTGCACGTCGAACGGCAGGTCGATCAGCACCGGGCCGGGCCTCCCCGAGCGCATCAGGTGAAACGCCTGCTGGAAGGCACCGGGCACCTGCGCGGGCTCGAGCACGGTCATCGCCAGCTTCGTCACCGGCTTGGCGATCGCGGCGATGTCGACCGCCTGGAAGTCCTCCTTGTGCAGCCGTGCCACCGGCGCCTGCCCGGTGATGCACAGGATCGGGATCGAGTCCGCCGAGGCGGAGTAGAGCCCGGTGACCATGTCGGTGCCGGCCGGGCCGGAGGTACCGACGCAGACGCCGATGTTGCCGCGCTCCGCGCGCGTGTACCCCTCGGCCATGTGCGCTGCGCCCTCGACGTGCCGGGCGAGGATGTGCTGGATCCCGCCGCTCGCGCGCATCGCGGCGTAGAACGGGTTGATCGCGGCGCCGGGCAGGCCGAACGCGTGTCTGACGCCTTCGCGCTTGAGGATCTCGATCGCGGCGCGCGCGGCGGTCATCTTGGGCATAGGTATCTCCTGGGTCGCATGGTCAGGGTTTGGCGCGGCCGGACAGCTCCTCGACCAGCTTGAGCAGCCCGGAGTGGTC
>JBIOYB010000048.1:0-3636 GCA_044869915.1 Allorhizocola sp. | reverse complement strand
CCAGGCGCACCACCAGGTTCCGGATCTCCTCGCTCGTCCTCGGGCGGCCAAGCCGCCTCCGATACGTCCAAGCGTGTCGGACCAGGCGGCGGTGCCAGGCCAGCAGCGTGCCCGGCGTGACCAGCCGGTGAGCGCGCAGGACGGATGGTAAGAAGCGCGCCAGCGCGGCCAGGACCGCCCGATCGGCCCAGTCCGGTCTCGGCCGGGCTACCTGACGCCGCAGCACCGCCACCTCATGCCTGAGCACCATGATCTCGACATTCTTGGCCGGCTCACTTCGACCCAGTAGCGCCAGCCAGCCGAACAACCGAATCATGATCAGATATAGGAGGCGGAGAGACACGGACTGATCTTGCCGTCCACCGCCGCCTTGGTCGACCCGCAGGTCAAACGCACTACGCTGACTTTTGAAGCGGTACACCCAGGTCCGTTTACCTTTCCATTCCTCAGCAGGCTACTTAAAGGCCTGAGGCTAACCGAACTCGACAGATCTACGGCGGTGCCTGGCCTAAACAGAGACCAGGTATACGAGATCACCGTTCCAGTTCCACCTCCGTCCGACCAAAAGAAGGCCAGTGCATTCCTTGATCAAATCGACCAAACGCTAGATTCTTCAATCGCCAAACTTTCCGCATTTAGCGACAAAATGGTGAACTTTCGGCGGACTATCCTATCCGCCGCATGCACAGGGAGACTGACCGAGGACTGGCGGGGCGAGAACAGCCCCTCGATTGATGACGACAGGGAAGACGGACTTCCCAGTGGATGGACTCGCTCCACCGTGGAAGAACTTGCCGAACCAGG
Organism: Allorhizocola sp.; assembly: GCA_044869915.1. Lineage (GTDB taxonomy): Bacteria > Actinomycetota > Actinomycetes > Mycobacteriales > Micromonosporaceae > Allorhizocola. The sequence goes on along the minus strand of JBIOYB010000048.1, from coordinate 2,832 downwards.
AGCAGCCGTCTCATACGGCATCGTGAAGCCGGGACCAGAAGTGCCCGACGGGGTTCCGTACGTCCGTCAGCAGGACGTTGTCGGTGGCACGGTTCTCATTGATCAGCTTGCTCGCACAAGCACCGAGATAGCGTCAAAATACCGACGCACAGCCCTCCGTGAGGGTGATGTACTACTGTGCATCATTCGCAATCTTCGAGTCGCGATTGTACCGCCAGGCATAGACGGAGCAAACATCACGCAAGGCATGGTCCGCATCCGCCCAGGCAATCAAGTCCTAGGCGACTACCTAGCATATTACCTCTCCGCTCCAGGCACACAGCAGAAGATGCGTGACCAGTATGTTGGCCTCGCAATGCCAAGAATCAACGTTCGCGATGCTCGCGCTTTGGTGGTGGATCTCCCGCCACTCGACGAACAGCATGAAATCGTGAGCCGAGTTAGGCATCTGCTTTCGCTCGCCGACGTTTTGAAGGAGCGCAGCGACCGTGCATCGGATTACGTCGAACGGAGTGCTCAGTCGGTACTAGCCAAGGCATTCGGCGGTCAGCTCAGTTCGTCATCATTGGCACTTGAGGCGCCGGAATGACCTACGGTGCAACCGAGCGAAAGTGGTACCCTGCGGGATCGTGTTTGGCAATTGGGCCTGCCGAAAACTCCATCCATGCAATTCAGCCGCAGGTGAGTACTCGTGGAATACGCCGCCGAGACCTCGGCGGCGTATGTTCAGGTCGATGATTCGCTCGGGATCCGTGATCGGATCCGGGACGGTACGCAGCGGGGCCGAGCACGGCCGATCATCATGCCGTACTCATCGTCGCCCTCACAGGCCACATCCCAAGGCACGCCACACGCGAAGCCAACAAGATTATGACCTGGGCAGATGACATTATCGGCAGGCGCAGCCTCGCTCGGCATCCAGGTGGAGATCGTCGAACGCAACCCCGCAGAACGGGGGTTCGTTCCCCAGCCCAAGCGGTGGGTGGCCGAGCAGACCTACGGCACCCTCATGCTGCACACCGGCTGGTGCGCGACTACGAGCACCGCCCGGCCAGCTCCGAATCACGCGTGTACTGGGCGATGAGCGACGTGATGACCAGCCGCCTGACCGGCACCTCCACCCCGACCTGGCGGCGCATGACCAGCCTCGGCACCAGCCCGGACCCGGGGCACCTGGCTGCTCGGCAAGATCGACGCGCGCGAGGCGGCCCTGACCAGCGAGGCCGAACACATTCGCACACTGATCGACGACCTCACCGCCAGGCTGCGCGAACTCGACGAAGCACTCGATCATCTGGGGATCACGCGCAAGACGCTGCTCTCCCTCGCCGACGAGCCCGAGGGCACAACAGCCGCACCAGCTCCCGAACTGCCCGGCCATCCCGCTACCAGCAGATCCTCGTCGTCTTTGCCGATGTCGGCCAGCCCATGCGGGCCCGTGATCTCTGCCTGGCCCTGGACCTGCCAATCGTGGCCAAGAACACCGAGAACATCCGGTCCAAGCTGAAGCGTCTGGTCAGCAAGGGCATCCTCGTCGAACCCGAGCCGGGATTGTTCGCTCAGCCGCGTTCGTAGCCCGGCAGTCAGCCACCTGACCAGCCGGACCTCACCCAACCCCGACGACGAAAGGGGGATCAACTCTCGAACCGCCCTCTGAGTGGGCGTTTAGTAGGGCAGCCGCATTTATTGATATCTGAGGCGTCGTCGCTGGTAGTGGCACCTTCGGGCGCGGGTTTGATGGCGTAGTCGCCAGGTGGACCAGTGCCGGATGTGGGCCTCATCGATCGGTGGCCTGGTCAGCAGCGCGAACAGGCGGCGGATCTCGTTGGCGGACATCGCAATGAGATGATCACCGTGCGTTGCTGCCGGTGAGCCCCCTCTCTGGCGAGGTCGCCGTGAGCGTCTCGCCGCTGAAAGCGGGGTCATCCGGTGGATCACCGGGAGGGAATTGGGTGGCGCGGGTGACGGCGAGGAAGGCCAGCGCGAGCATGGCCAGGGTGCTGTAGCGGTACCACGCCCGGTAGAGGCGAACCTGGTAATGGTCGAGCGCGGCTTCGTTCTTTCCGGCTTGAAAACATTCCTCCACGGTCCAGCGAGTGCCGGCTACCCGGACCAATTCCCGCAGCGTTGCCGAGCGCGGGCTGTAGGTGAGATAGAACGCCAGCTCAGACGGCTTGCTGATCGAGCGTCGGATCAGCAGCCGATGGGAGGGGCTGGTGGTGGCGACCAGCGCCCAGTCATATAGGCGCGTCCCCTTGGAGCCGGCGCCGCACGACAGGCGCTGCCATCCAGTGCGTGGCACGCGTGCGGCCATGACTTCGGCGCGGACCTTACCGGCCGCGGTGGCGATCTGGTGGTCACGCGATACGGCCATCACGTAACTGAGCTGTTTGTCCTCCAGGAAGCGGCGCAGCGGCCCGTTGTCGCCGTAGGCCTCATCCGCAGTCACCCAGGCGAACGGCACCCCGGCCGCAACAGCGCGTTCGATCATCGCGGCAAGCAGTTGCGGCTTGGTCCGGAACCCCACCTCGGAGGGAATCTTCGCCTCGGCGCACCGGTCGGCATCGCCGATCCAGGACTCCCTCGGCACGTAGAGGTCCCGGTCGATCAACGCGCGCCCGCGCGGTGAGGCATAGGCCAGGAAGACGCCGATCTGGCAGTTGGTGATCTTCCCGGCGGTGCCGGTGTACTGCCGCTGCACCCCGGCCGAGCACACGCCCGCCTTCTCAAACCCGGTGTCGTCGCCGACCAGCACCCCACCCGGATCGCCCAGACGGTCGATCACATAGTCCCGGATGTCATCGCGGACCCCATGCTCGTCCCACACCGCGG
>JBIOYB010000047.1:0-4103 GCA_044869915.1 Allorhizocola sp. | reverse complement strand
CTGCAGGCGCCGGAAGAACGACTCGGCCCGGTAGTTGAGCGCCCGGCTGCTCGGACGGTACGCGTTGGTCCCGCCGCCGCCCGCAGTGGGGATGGTCGGGTTGAGCGCACCTGTGTCGATCATCGGCAGCGGTCGTCCAAACTGGACTTGGTCGCCGACCGGGGCACCCTCATCGTTCTCGCGCAACGGCCGACGCAGGTTGAAGTTCTCGTCGCCGATCTCGTGATAGATGATGGTGAACTCGCGGTAGGCGGCCCCCGACATCGGCCGGATCATCGCCTCCCAGTTGCTCCACGTGTTGTCGCTGGTCTTCTCGACACCGGTCGCCGGGTCGAACCACTTCGCGCCGGCCTGCTCAGCCACGAGCACGCCGAACAACCCGTGCGCGGTGAGCTGGAAGGAGTCGCCGCCGCTGCGGAACACCTTCGCGCCCTCGCCCATCAGCGGGTCGAGATAGAACTTGTACTGTCCGGTGACGTTCACCCCGACCATCGAACCGTGCGAGTTCTGCCCGACGGACTGCCCGCCTTGCCCGCCCGCGGCGTCATACGCGACGCCCGACATGTCGATGGAAACCAACGGGATGCCGCCCGGTTGAGTGACAACGGGGTTGCCGTTGGGCCCGCCGCGGGGCGCGGCCGTCAGCTTGTTCTCGAGGTTGATGATGACGCACTCGCCGAGGCGGGCGCGCAGCACCAGCGGCTGGATGATGTCCTGGGCGAGCCCGATGGAGACCTTGGCCGCGGCCGGGTTGTCGATCTCCAGCGACGAGGCGGCGAGCAGCGCAGCCTCCTGCGCCCGGACCTCGTCCTCCTTGTCCGCCAGCACATACATATAGCCGTACGGGTCGTGGTCACCGAATCGGTTCACCACGATGTCGACATTGATCGCCTTGACGTCGAACGTCCGCGTCGGTGCGGTGTCGCAGGCGTCGTTGCCGGTCATGATGGTGCTTTCGGCAGCCGCCGTCGCGGGCGTGCCCGTACCCATGGAAATGATCACCACGAGGGAGGCCGCGGCCGAACCGAGCGCCTTCCACCGCGGCTTGCGGAATCCGGGCAGGTTGGCCAGGGCCGTGGCGCACAGCGCGAGCACGAGGATCAGCGGCTGCAGCTGCAGCGCCTCGAGCAGGGCGTTGCCCACCAATGATCCCTCGGTGCCGGCGTGGTGCTGGGCCGCGGTTGGGCCCAGCACCAGCTGCCCCAGGCCGGAGAGGATGGACAACGGCACACAGAGCGCGGCGAACACGATGCCCGTGATGGCGCCGCGGATCAGCATGTGCGCTGTCCCGCCTGAGACGGTGTGACGCGGATGCCGCTTCCCGGGCGCCGGATCGCGTTCCAGCCGGGCGCAGACGATCGCGGCCAGCCGGATGGCGATCCCCGCTGCCGGGATGCCCAGCATCGCGTCGATGGCGAGGTTGGGCAGATGACTGAGCGCGGGACCGCCGGTGGATCGCAGCCAGTGCATCAGGACGGCCGTCCCCAGGCCGAGAATCACCGCCACAAACAGATGGTGAGCCGTAAGAGATTCACCAGCGGCCGATGCTCTCGCCTGTCGCCAGGGCCGGGCTATCGTTGCTGTGTCGATCCGGGTTGGGCCTCGGGTTTCCGAGCCGCCCTCTCCGGGCACAGTTGTTGAGTCGCGCATAGGGGTCCTCCTCGTGATCTGCGCGATCCGCGGCTGGCGGCAGTGCCGGACCATTCGTCGGCGAGGTGGCTCTCGCCGGCGGATCGGCACTCCGCCATCGAAATATTCAGCTGTTATTCAGTTGTGGGTTCTAGCATCACTTACCGTGATGATCAGGTTTCTGTCCGCCGATGGAGATGGCGAGCGTCGCCTGATCACCTCCCCTGTCCCAGCGCAGGAGCAGGGGCTGGTCGCTGGTCGCCGGCACCGTCGTGTCGAAGTAGACGATCCCGTCGACAGCATGGCCGGGGTTGATCCGCGTGAGGTTGCCGAACGTGTCGGAGTGTGCCGCACGCGGCCCGGCCGGGCCACCCAGGAGGGTGAACTCCGTGGATGGCTTGAACTCACGGGCCTGCCGGCTCGTGTTGTGGAGTGTGAGCCTTATCCCGAGACGCATCTCGTCGCCCGCCGGGGCTCCGGGCATCATCTGCGCCGGCATCTGGTATCCACCCTGCTGGTCCATGGAATGTGCGTCCATGGACAGCCAGCCGGCGTCGGTCACCATCGCCGTGATGCCGGAAAGGCTCGCCCCTGAAGGTGGCGTGTCCTGTCCCCACAGCCGTTGAGTCAGTAGCGCCGACCCCACCAAGGAGGTTGCCAGCACGATAAAGCCGACCAGTATATAGACGATCATCTTGCTGGACATGGCGAGCGATACCCGCGCCGGCGTTGTCTGAAACCCGATCCGGAGCGGACTTTGAGAGATCCGCAAATGCCGCAAATGCCGCATGGTTTCACCTCCCCGTGATCAAAAGATGAATCGATTCAGCAGGCTCCGGTGTGACCCACATTTGCCGAGATCTGGATACATGTCAATGGGTCCACGCCGCACTGTGGGTGAATTGCTGCCAAAAATCGTAGTTAATGCGAACCTTGGAATTTTCGGCGTACACGCGTTACGGCGTGTAAACGGACGGAAATCCCTTACGGGGTCGTCGATGTGGGATGATCGATTCCATCATGGACGATGAGAATGATCACGGATCGCCCGAGACGCGCGAGAGTCTCGCCTCCGATCTTGCCACGCTTGGCGTGCGCCCGGGATCGGTGCTGCTCTTGCACTCATCGTTGAAATCATTGGGCTGGGTGTGCGGCGGGCCGGTCGCGGTGGTGCAGGCATTGCGCGATGCGCTCGGCCACGACGGCACGATCGTTGTACCCACGCATACGCCCGGCAACTCCGATCCCGCGGCGTGGCAACACCCGCCGGTGCCGCAGTCGTGGTGGCCGATCATCCGCGAGCACATGCCCGCGTTCGATCCGGCGATCACGCCGAGCCGGTGGATGGGCGCGATCGCCGAAGCGGTGCGCACTTGGCCGGGCGCGCTGCGCAGCGACCACCCGCACGTGTCGTTCGCCGCGTGGGGACCGGCGGCCGAGGAGATCGTGTCGGGCCAGCGCCTCGACGACATGCTGGGCGAGACCTCGCCATTGGGCGCGGTGTACCGGCTCGACGGTGACGTGTTGCTGTTGGGCGTGGGGCACGACAACAACACCTCGCTGCATCTGGCGGAATATCGCGTCCCCGCGCCGCCGCGGACCAGGTTGGGCGCGGCCGTGCGCGCCGCCGGAGCGGACCGTCGTGAGTGGACGTGGTGGGAAGACGTCGACATCGACGAAGGCGATTTCGAACGGTGCGGCGAAAACCTCGACGCGACGGGCGCCGTGACCATGGGCGCCGTGGGTTCGGCCGCGTGCCGGCTGATGCGCCAGCGCGCGGCCGTTGACTTCGCGGTGGGCTGGTTCGCGGCCCACCGCGAAATCGCTACAGGGTGAGCGTCCAGCTGTTGATGTAGCCGGTGTCGGCGGATGCCGCGTCCTGCACGCGCAACCGCCACGTGCCGTTGCGCGCCTCCGACGACAGGTTCACCGTGAACGTCTGATCGATGTTGTCGGCGCTGCCGCCCGCCCGGTTGTGCAGAAGATAGAGCGTGCCGTCGGGCGCCACGAGATTGACCACCAGATCGCCCTTGTAGGTGTGCACGATGTGAACCTCCACTGTGGACGTCGCGGAGGCGTTGCCCGTGCAGCCCGCGATCGCGATCGATGATTCCACTGTGGACAGATCGGGGATCGTGACGTCCGTGGCGTTGCTGCCCGAACAGCCCGGGGGAGTGGTGCCGCCCAGGTTGAGCGTCCACGTGTCGATCAGGCCCACGTCGCCGGACGCGGCGTCCTGCACGCGCAGCCGCCACGTGCCGTTGGCCGCCTCGGCGGAGAGGTTCACCGGGTAGGTCTGGTTAGGGCCCGCGACTGAATAAGCTAGGATTTCGACTCCGGGATCTCTGGATTTGTGCTATGTCCGAGGTTGAACAGGTCGCGGAGTTGGCGGCGCGCAGGTATACGGTGTTGCGCCCGCATCTGGATGAGCGGCAGCGCCGGCTGTTGCTGGGTGTGGAAGCGACGCAGCTGGG
>JBIOYB010000046.1:0-10354 GCA_044869915.1 Allorhizocola sp. | reverse complement strand
AAGCGTTACAGCGGTGATACGCAGGTGACCAACAGCGTGCAGGTGGTGCCGGTCGAACCAATACTGGACGCCGTCCAGCGTGGTGACCACCCAATGCTCGTCACCGTAGTCGCCATTGCCCAGATTGCCACCGAAGCGCTGCTCGACCCGCCAACCGTTGTCGTCATCGGTTTTCCACACTCCCGACGCCTCATCACGGATCAGCTTGAACGAGCGGCCGCCCAACGTAAGGGTGGCATTGTATGTCGAGAACCAGCACAGATCCGCGGCGTTGCTACCCGTGGCGCCGTCCTGGGCACACGACCGGTACGACCGCTCCACAAACCCGCCGGCTGCCAGGTCCCAGCCATCACCCACCCACGACGCCTGACCATTAGCCGCCAGGGTTCGCCCGTCCACGGAGCCACTGTCGTAAGCCAGCGCCACCTCCGGAGCCGGCCCACCCAACGACGCCGGCACCCTCAACGGATACGACCAACTGAACGACCCGCCCTGACCACCCGCTGCCCACGAATAGCTCGACGATAGCGACGTGCGCTCAAAGGTTCCTCCCAGCGACGAACTCCCCGCCGTCACCGCCAGCGCCGTCGGGCCATCCGCCTCCGTCAACGCCACCGAATCGCCGCCTACCGCGGCGAAGCCGGGCATCAGGGTAGCGTTCGCCATGTCAGACAAGGCAACCTGCGCCGACACCTGGCCGGCGGTGTTGACCGAGCCGAGGTCACGCTGTGCCTGGCACCGGCGGTCCTCCGGCGTGGTCAACACACAGGCCGGCAACTGCACCAGCTTGAGCCGATCCGCATAGTTGCCGCCGTACAACTGCGAAAACGCCGCATAGTCCACGGTCACCTCGACGGTGTCGCCTTCGGCCGTGTCGCCGTCCACCCGGGAGACCGACAGCACCACACCACGTACCCCGGCCGCCTGCGCCACCCTCGCCTCAGCCACCGTGATGTTGACCCGCGTCAGCGCCGCCACCACCCCGGCGTGAAGGCGGGCACCGGACAGGAAGTCATCCCCCTCCACCGCCGACGCCCTGGCCGACACCGGCAACCCGCCGACGCTGACCGGCGTGCCGTTGGTGGTCACCTGGGCGGCTCCCCCGCCCGGCAGGATCACACGGTCCACTTTGGTCACACCCGGACCATCCGTCTCCGCCGGTGTTGCCGCACGCACCGCACCCGCCGCGGCCACCGGCACCGACTTGTCAGCCGGGCGATCCGGCTGGACTGCTGTCGCCGCTAGCGGCGGCAGCCCCAGCATTGCACCCATCGTCATTGACAAGGTCAAGGCAGCGTGCAGCCACGTCCGTAGACCATGCGTCATCGCGCTCTCCCCAACTCGCGGTGCCCCCGTGCGGGTAGCGATTGGACACTCCGGGCCACGAACACTAACGATCGCAGGCATCCACGTCAATTGCTTGACGTAGTCACAGCATGACGGACAGCAACCCCGCCGTGCCAGGGGATTTAGGGCCCGTGACCTGCTCTTCCTTGACCGTAATGTGGATCGCGGCGCGGGTGCGTTTTTCTGAGGTGAGTTGGAGCGGGGTGGCGTGTCCAGCGGTGGTGAGATTTCGTTGCGTTAGTTGGTGATCGGCCGGTGTGGAGGGCGGGCGGATGGACGTCGGCGAGATGATTCAGTTGTTGGATGAGCGGGAAGAGGCCTGCCGGGCGGAGTGTGATCGTCTGCAGGCCGAAGCGGAACGGATCGGCGGGCTGCTGGCGGTGTGCCGGCAGGAGCTGGAACGGCTCGTGACTGCCCGTGGGGTGGTCTGCGTGCTGGCGGTGGCGCATCCGGCCGCTTTCTCGGTGCCGGTCAGCAGTGCCAGTTTGGTTGCGGCCCGCGGTGACGTTGAGGTGTTCACCGAGCGGGTGCTGGCGGTGCTTGCCGAGTCTGGGCGTACGGTGCGCTGCGGTGAGGTGGTTACGGCGTTGGGTGAAGATGCGTCGGTGGCCCCGGCATGTGGAACGGGTGCGGCACCGGCTCAAGCCAAGATGCTGGCCCGCGCAGCCGGCCAGAAGGTACCGTCGACCGCGGGCGGACCGCTAGGTGGTGAGTGGTAGGTCCGCCGACCCGACTGCTATTCCCCGGGAGCTTGCCATGCCGCGACGGACGGTCGCTGTCAACCCGAACTTCGGACCTCGGCTAAAGGAGCTTCGCGAAGACCGTCGCTTGTCTCTTCGCAGGCTCGGGAAACAGATTCACTGCTCTCACGGCTATCTGTGGGACCTCGAGGCGGGTCATAAGCGGCCCAGTGTTTCCGTCGCAGCCCTGCTCGATGCGGCGCTCGGCGCAAACGGAGAGCTGTCCGCCATGGTATACGAGGTGTCAGCCGACAACGGAGAACTGTCCGCCACCACCTACTCCTACGGCAACCCTCTGCCACCCGGGTTAGAGTTCGCCCCGGACTGGCGACAGGGTGTAGATGTCGCGGCTGAGCTTTGGCGAGGAGATATGCAACGTCGGCAGCTGTTGCGCGGAGCCGGTTTCAGCGCGGCGGCGTTCCTAGCGCCTGCTATGCGCTGGCTCATTTCGCCGCTCGATGAGCGAACCTCACGAGATGGTGAGCGTCTTGTTGGCGAACCCGACATTGAGATGGTGCGTCGGATTACCAACGTCTACCGGACCTTGGACAACCAGTTTGGTGGCGGGCACGTCCGCGACAGTGTGGTGCGGTTTCTCGATGGCGAGGTAGCGGTTCTGTTGCGGGGCCGGTATGACGCCCGAACCGGGGGGCGCTGCTGTCGGCGGCGGCCGAAACAACGCAGTTGGCGGGGTGGGCCTCTTATGACATCGGGCTCAACGGGCTGGCGCAGCAGTACATGGTGCAGGCTTTGAGGCTGGCTGCTGCGGCTGGTGACCGGGCTTTGGGTGCGGAGATTCTTGCGGCGATGAGTCATCAGGCGGCGTATCTTGGTGCGTCAACGGAGGCTGTGGACCTTGCGCGTGCCGCGAGCCGGGCGGCGGCGGATGCTGGGGTGGCGGCTATTCAGGCGGAGTCGGCCGTGCTGGAGGCCCAGGGACATGCTGCTGGCCGGGATGAGGCTGCCTGCGCGTCGGCGCTGGACCGTGCCGAGCGTGCTCTTGACCGGGCGGACCGGACCAGCGATCCACAATGGATCGGCTATTTCGATGAGTCCTATTTGGCGGCGAAGTTTGGGCACTGCTTCACGTCGCTGGGCCGCGGTGACCTGGCGCAACGCTTCGCCGCGCGGTCTTTGGAGATGGACGGCAGGCACTATGCCCGCGGTCGGCAGTTCAACTTGGCGCTGCTCGCCGTGGCTTACGCCCAGTCCGGTGACCCCGAGCAGGCCGGCGTCATAGGTGTGCAGGCCGCCGAGGCCGCGGAGGGTTTGCGATCGGCAAGAGCGCGAGACTATCTGACGGATCTTGCGAATCGGCTCGCTCCCTATGCCGGCTTGCCTGCTGTACGGGATTTCGCCGATCGCGTGCAACCTGTGCTGCAGCTTGGTTAAAGGCGTCCGGTTGCCTTGGCGAGCAACACGGCGAGGAGTCCCGCGACCGATCCGGCACCGACGATTTCGCCGGCGCTCATGCGCTGTTGGACTTCGGCGAGTGGGATCCAGCCGAGGCGTTCGCTTTCGTTGATATCCGGGGTTCCTCCGGCGTGCTCGGCTCCACGGGCAAGGTAGACAATATTAGGCTGGTCAATGGTTCCGACCATGGGTTGAAAGTCGAGCAGCGGTTCCATGTTTCGTGGGAGCCAGCCGGTCTCCTCCTCGACTTCTCTGGCAGCGCAGGCCGCGGGATCCTCGTCGGGATCGAGATATCCACCGGGGAGTTCCCATACCCACCGGTTCAGGATGAACCGGTGACGCCACATCATCAGCACACGGTCCGCGTCGTCGAGGACAACCACCATCGCGGCGGCCGGTACTCGAAGGACGTACTGTTCAAAACGAACGCCGTCAGGCAGTTCCACATCGGCGATGCTGAACACCGCGCGCCGCGTGTCATCAACGATGCGCTCGTGATGAATGGTCCACTCGCTGGCTCGCCGAGTACTGCTCATGAGCTGCAACTCTAGTGGACGGTCGGGCGACGACCACGGGTGGATAAGGATTGTCAGCTGACGATGGCTGACACCTGTCTCCTACCACGATGGCTCATCCCGATCGATGCTCTTTTCTAGGTGCTGTTTGTGGCATCTAGGGGCGTGGCTGGCCTGAACCTCATGTGACCGGCCTAGATGCTTGGGAACTGGCCAAAGTTGGCCCGGTCACGCCCTGTCTAAAGGGTTTTCTCAGTTGTAGCAGGGAGGCGTGGGCGATGTTCGAGCGTGAGCCTCGGCCGGCGTGGGCGGCTGCGCCGACCATGATGTTAGCGAGTGTTCACCGGAGAGACGGCGCGCGCCTGCCGATGCTTCGGACGGCGGTCGAGGTGAGCGCGCCTTTGCTGACTCCAGGTCAGCGGCATCGCGGGTCTAATCCAGACAGTGGGCGACGGCGGTTGTGGTTGGCGAGCCTACGGGATCAGTTATGACTGTGGTTCCGGATGTGTCCTGGTTCGGGATGCGGCACCATCACGTCCGGTTGAGTGTGATGGCGAGCCTGTTCGAGTGCCACGGCACGGTTTCGGTCACGTCGCTGATGTGCCTCTACTTGGGAGGTCGGGCATGGATTCGGCTGGGATCGAAACTCCTGGCATACCTGTATGGTGGCGGGTTGCCGGTTTGTTGCCCATATGATGCCTGCGTACCGTGTGGGCGACGGGACGCAAGCCAACCGTTGGGCAGGCAACCGATCGCGGTCATGGATTCCATACTGATCGCTGGGGTGCAAGCCGATGCCTCGTTGGCCGGATCGTTGCTGGTCGCCGTCCGTCTCGGCTGTTGGTCGACGGTCACCGTCGTGGTCTCGCTGGCCTTGTGCCATTGATCGCAGCCGCCGTCGCCGTCGCCGCGTGCGGCTGATTGAACTCCTGGTGATTCATTGCCTGGCCCGCTCGGGGATCGTGGGCGAGAACGGAAAAGTCAGCCATCGCCTTGAACAATTTAGAGGTGAAAGTACCATGCCCGTGTTCATGTCGACGTCTGTGATCGGCAGTGTGGCCGTGATTACAGTGGCCCGCTCGCGACGCCGCTTTGCAGTAATGACGGCGAGGCCGCCGACTTGCTAGCGAGGTAGCCCGATGCGAAGCCTGAGCAATAGACCGTAGACAGGCAACCGTCAGGCATCGCCCGTTGTTTGCCCCCGCCCGGCCGGACCGCCATCGGCCATCCGCACTGAGCGCAGTTCGCGCCATAGGCTGCCCGAGCTGTGCCAGCTCACGTCCCCGCGTCTGCGGACTGCTCTGGTCGACGTACCGGTGATTCACGAATCCACTCCCACCCGGAGATGGATGTCTGGACACAGGTTATCCGCTGCGAGGGGCAACCGGCGCTCGTGAGGTGTTATGCCTGGTGACGATCACCCAGGAGTGCGAATGGAGCTGGCCTGGGTGGCAGGTGTGTACACAAGCAGGATTTGAGATCGTCGGACCCACGAGAGGGGCACCTCGCAGGCGCTGCGCGAACCAGCCGCCGGCGATGCCCAGGCACGGGAGGGAGTGGATTTAACGGTGAATACGCGGCGGCTGAGAGCCCACATTTCTGCGCACCACTTTTTTGGTGCGGAGCTCAGGCATTGGCGCGAGCACCGAGGCCTGTCCCAGGCGGAGCTCGCTGCGGCGATCCATGTAAGCCCGGATCTGATCCGCAAAGTCGAGCACGCCGAACGATGGCCAACCGCCACCTTCGCAGTCGCATGCGACGGCCAGCTACAGTCCCACGGCGTACTCGTACGCCTTCAGCAGCTGGTAGAAAGCGAACGGGTCTCCGCCAGGCAAACCCAACCACGTATAGACCATGAGACGATCGCGCATATCGTTTACCAGGTACTCGAGATCAGCGTTCAGCGCGCTGCAGATGTAATACGGGCGGGCATACGGCGCGGCGGTAAACGAACGCTCCTCGTCCCGGCGCAGGCTGGTCAGCCGAGTGCCCAGGATCCTGCCGGCAAAAGGCTTCGTGGACCGCGACGATCAGCTTCGGCGCGACGGGTACAGTCAACAGAATCAATGCCTGATGCACCTGCTCGCTTGGTCGGCGTCGGTGTTCAGGAGGTGCACGTACTGTTCTTGGCGGTGCCAACTTGTCCTTAGTCGTTCGGATGCTTCAGGCAGGGGAAGGAAACGGCATTCGATCTCCAGGCCCGTGTCCCAGGCGTTGTCGTCACCGATCATGATGTATGCCCACGCATCACGGGTTTCGTCGGTGGTGAGGTGGAAGTACACGCTGATGCAGGGCGCGCCTGTGTCGTATGTGCCCTGTTGTATGCCTACAACGCCGTGCAGTTCGAGCCGTCCCTGGATGCCGGTTTCTTCGATGGCTTCGCGAATGGCTGCGGTGTCGGGGCGTTCGCCGGGTTCGACTCCGCCACCGGGTAGGTGTGTTCCGGCTGTCGGTGCGGTGGGGTAGCTGAATACGAGCAGTTCCGGTCCGCGCGTTGTATGCCGGGTGATGTAGGAGGTGGCGCGGATCCGGGCGAGGGCGTTCATGGTGGTCTCAACGTTCGGTGATGGGCTGCGGCGCAGCCTCAGTCGTGGATGGTGGACGGAACTGGGGCAGCAGTGATAGGGCGGCCACTGCGAGCGTGAATAATCCTGCGGCGAGGATGGGTGTGTCGAGGGTGTATTTGGCTGCGATGAACCCGCCGAGAGCCGCTCCGATGGGTGCGGCTCCGTTGCCGATCAGGCGGAAGACGTTGACGACACGTCCGAGCATGTCGTCAGGTACCAGTTGCTGGCGGGCGGATACGGCGGCCACGGTGCCGACGGTGAAGCTTGCACCGATGATCGCCATGCATGCCCCGGCAAGGTAAGGCGAAGAGGTGAGCGCCAATGCCAGGAAGGCGACTGCCCGGCTTGCTTGTGCGATGGGCAGCATCGCGCGGAAGGTCAGATGCCTGGACATACGGGTTGCCGCCCAGCCTCCGAGCGTGGCGCCGACGGCTTGCACGGCGAGCAGGAGACCAAATCCTAATGCGCTGAGGCCGAGGTCTTGGTGTGCGTAGAGGACGAAGGTGGCCATGGCGGCGTTGGTGGCGAGGTTGCCTCCTGCTATCAGCAGGGCGAGTTCGAGGAGTTGGCGGTGGCGCAGCATCCATCGGGTTGCGTGGGCGAGTGAGGCGAAGATGCCCTCGCCGTTGTGGCGTGGCGGTGGCGGCGGGGGGACGGCTCGCAGAAGCGTGGCGGAGGCGGCGAAACTGGTGGCGTCGGCAGCGACCGGCAGCCACGGTGCGACGGCGAACAGGGCGCTTCCCAGGGGTGGACCGACGAAGCCGGCCGCGACGCTTTCGGTGGTGGCGATGCGGCTGTTGGCCGAAGCGAGCGCGGTGCGGTCGCGCCCGGTCAGGTGAGGGATGATGGCTTGGGCGGCGGCGTTGTGGAAGCTTTGCCCGCTGGTGAGGATGAACCCGGCCACGGCGAGCGCGGCGATGGTGGCATGGTTGGTGATCACGAGTATCGCGAGTGCGAGTACGCACGCGGCGCGGACGAGATCAGCGCAGATCATCACGGTGCGTCGGGGCCAGCGGTCGACGAGCGCCCCGGCGAACGGTCCGATGAGGAACCAGGGTGCGAGGGTGGCGGTCGCGACCAGCGATATGGCGACTGGGTTCTGGGTGAGGGTCGCGGCCAGCAGCGGCGCCGCCGCGAGGTACGCGCCGTCGCCGAGCGAACTGGCGAGGGTGGCGGCCCATAGCGGCCTGAGTCCGCGAGGCTTGTTCGCGGACTCAGAGGGGTTCGCTTCGGTGCTCACGCGGTTTTAGCCTTCGGGCGTGAGGGAGCCATCGCGGATGCCTGCCACGAAGGCGTCCCACTCGTGGCGGTTGAATGTGAGGAAGGGGCCAGTGGGATTTTTTGAGTCGCGCACACCGATTAGACCGTTGGCGTAGGCGATTTCGATGCAGCCGTGGTCGTCGGAAGTGTTGGACTTGTGCCAGTTGGTGAACTCTGGTTTAAGCATGTCAGCCTCCATGTGACGAGGGGGTTGGGGGTGGTGGTCCCGGCTTACCCATCGATGAGCGTTTGGGACATCTGTTGTATGTACGCTTTGGACTCGTCTGGTGACAAGGCAGCTTTGATGAGTTGCTCCCACGTGCCGATGTAGGTGGCTACGTTCTCGGGTTCGGAGATGGTTATCTCTCCGCTGATGGTCTCGACGAAGACCACGGTGGGTTCGTTCTCGTCGACGAAGTCGTAGATCCGGAACCCGTGCAGTCCGACGGCTGCGGTCGGCTTGTCCGCAGGAAGCACTTGAACCGTCAAGGTGGGGAGGGCGGCGACGGTCACAATGCGGTCGAGTTGTGCGCGGTGCAGGGAGACGGAGTCTGACGGTCGCCACCGTAAACCGATCTCGCCGAGCAGGTAGTGGTACTGCGGGCACGTTGGTTCGAACAGGATTTGTTGGCGGGCCAGCCGTGCTACCACGGCGGCATCGACATCCTTCTGGCCTGTCCAGTTGCCGAGCTCAAGCACTTGGCGTGCGTACTCGGCCGTCTGCATGAGGCCGGGAACGATCATGGGCTGGAAGTGGCGGACGTGGGCCGCCGTGCGCAGGAGTTGATCAAGTTCGTATTGCCAACGGGCCATGCCGCCTTTGTGAAGCACGCGCCAGCTCACCGTGGACTCGCTGGCTTCTTCTGCCAGAGCAAGCAGTTGCTCGCGCCTGTCGCCCTGCACGCCGAGGGCGTTGAGCATCGCCTCGATGTCTTCCACGGTGCTGCTGACCACGCCGTTTTCGATTCGACTGACCTTGGCCTGCGACCAGTGGCCAAGCAGCGCTGCCAGCGCTCGCCCCGACAGGCCCGCGGCCTCGCGTGCTGCCCGCAGCTCGGCGCCCAGCTTGCGTTGCGTTCCGCGGCCAAGCGTCACCTGACGTCCTCCCAGCGATTCACGAATCATCAGCGTACGCGGCGCAGCGATCCCATGCCAAGAAGCCCCGGCCATCGCATATAGCAGCCGATCCGGGTTGGGGAGCGGCGGTACGGGCAAAATTGCGCGTTGTACGATGCACGCATAATGCTTATGATGCATGCATCAACCGATCGGGGAGGGTGGCGTGACTGGTTCACACGTTCCCGTGCAGCGGGGAAGACAGAGCGCGGCGGTACGCCCCTGCGGTCCGAAGTTCATCGTTTTGGAAGGGCTCAGCGCCGTCGGCAAAAGCACGGTGGCTCCTCTGCTGGCAGAGCGGCTCGGCGCGAGTCTGGTCGAAACGCTGCTGCCCTCGTTCGACGATGCTCGGGTACAGGTGGACCGCTCGCGGTTGGTGATGGCGCGCCTGCACTTCTGGATGATGTGCAACTACGCCGTCTCGGACATGGTCCGTGGGCACATGAATCACGGCCGCGATGTCGTGGTGGAGAGCTACTTCTACCGCACTATCGCGACGCATGCGGCAATGGGGGCGACACACCTTCCGGCAGTGGACTGGGGCCGCGCCGTACGGCCTGACCACACGTTGATGCTGACGGTGGACGAGTCACTTCGGCAGCAGCGACTCGCCGAGCGCGAACGCGGCGGTGGCCTGAGCTACTGGTCGCGGCTCGAAGAGTCCAACGTGGAGGTTACTCAACGCACCTACGAGACGTTCGGGCTAACGATGCTCGAGACGACCGACCTGGACCCGGCGACCGTCGCGGATCGGCTGGCCAAGCTGACCGAGAACGCGGGTGTCCGTCATGGCTGAGCTTGTCCATATGCGTGCGTTCGAACTCGGCCGCCGACACCCCACTCCGCTGTTCATGTTCTCGGCCGAGCGGCTCGCTTCTGCGCTGACCCGATTCCGGACGTATACCGCGTCACTGCAACTGGACACGAAGATCTTCTACTCCTACAAGACCAACTACCTACCCTCCCTATGCCGGCAGCTGGCTGACGCACAGGTTGGGGCGGAGATCACGTCGCCGATCGAATGGGAGTTGGCCTCGACGATGCACGAGCCGGAGATGATCGTTGTCAACGGCCTGGGCAAATGCGCCGATCGCCTCCTGACCCGCATTGCCGCCGACGCCGCACGTGCGCCACGTTTAGTCAACCTGGAAACCGACACCGAGATAACGGTCGTGACCGGCCGCCCCGCCGACGCCGTGCCGCTCAGAGTCGGGCTGCGGATCGCGGTCCCCGGCGCCGGCGAATTCGGCCGCGATCCGTCCGAGCGATGGAGCCTGCGCAGCGACAAATTCGGCTGGACGGTGGACGGCCCAGCCGTCATCGAAGCGGCCAAGCGTCTGCGCGACGGATCGACAGCCGTTCGGCTTGACGCACTCCACCTGCACTTCGGCAGCCA
>JBIOYB010000045.1:0-30742 GCA_044869915.1 Allorhizocola sp. | reverse complement strand
CTGAACCTATCCACCCAGCAACTCGACACCGCGCTCGACGCGGCCGGGACCTGGATGCAAACCAACCGGCAAGCCCTGACCAGCGGTGCGTTCGCCACCGCCACCGCCGGCCTCCATGCGGTCGCCTCCGCACTACTCATCCTGTTCGTCACGTTCTTCCTGCTGCGCGACGGAGACCGCCTGTGGCGCTTTGTCACCCGGATCCTGCCCCGACCCGCGCGCAGGCCGGTCGGTGACGCCGGGCGTGCGGCATGGCTGACCCTGGTCGCCTATGTCCGCGCCACTGTGCTGGTCGCGTTCATCGACGCGGTCGGGATCGGCCTGGCCCTGCTCATTCTGCGGGTCGAGTTCGCGCTGCCGCTGGCCGCGCTGGTCTTCCTCGGCGCGTTCATCCCGATCGTCGGCGCCACCCTGTCCGGGGCCGTCGCCGTCCTCGTGGCCCTGGTCGACCGTGGCCCGCTCATCGCCCTGCTCACACTGGCCGCGGTCATCGTCGTGCAGCAGGTCGAATCGCACATCCTGCAACCGCTGATCATGGGACGGGCCGTGTCCATCCACCCCCTGGCCGTGATTGTCGCGATCGCTGCCGGAATCGTCCTGGCCGGAATCATCGGCGCGCTGATCGCCGTGCCCATCGTCGCCATGCTCAACACCGCCATCCGCCACCTCGGAAAGCATCGGCAGCCGCCACCACCAGACTCGGTGATCATCGACGCGGGCCCGAATCCGAATCCCTAGCCGTGCCCGGTCAGGTCGGTGGTTTGCCCGGATTCCCACTCGCCCGGCTGGCCACGGGGGCAGCCAACCGGGCGAGCGCTTCGGGGCTCCAGTGCCGCTTCGGCGCACACACCGCCCGCCAGTATGGCCCGTTGGTGGTGAATGAACGCCGAGGTTTGTTTGCGGCACCTAAGCCCCGCATTACGGGGTAAAGTCGATCAATGTTGTTGCACTGCTTGGGTATTTTGGACTCAACCGCCTCGGAATGCTAGCGGCCGAGCAGGGATTCGTAGAAAGCCCGATAACGTTGCACGACAATCCGCAGCTGCTCGGTGTCGTGGCTGCCGCCGTGACTCCAGCTGTCCAGCTCGCTCTGCCGCTCGGCCAGCACCGCTGGCAAAGCTTGCACCGCTTCACTAACCAGCACCTGCATCTCGCTGGTCACCGCGGCAGGATCGTCAACAAAACGCATCTGCGCCGCCTGCCAGCGTGAGCGCATCTCGTTGAGTACGTCCTCCGGCCAGATGGTGGTCACCGGTGCGGCCAGGGCGCCGGGCAGGCGTTCTTGATCGACCTGCTCGTGCGGTGATTGTTTGGTCATCGCCGTGGATCCGGCAGCTTCATCATCTCCAGCAGGCGTCTCATCGCCGGGAATTTCCTCGGGGTGCTGATCCCGCTCGGCCACTTGGTCATCAGGCCTGTCCTCAGCTTCGGGAGCCGTCGTGGCGAACTCATCGTCGCGGTGAGCCTCGGCGGCGATTTCGCTGTCCTCGCCGACGATCACCGCCTGGGGTTCGTGGGAGTTTGTGCGAGTGCTCAGGTTGTGGCTCATACGCGTACCTCACCGGTTCGGGGTTGGATGATCTCGGGCCGAGGTGGCGTGGCGGCATCCGGCTGCGGTGCCGTGGGTTCCTCGCCCAGCAGTTGCGCAACCAGCGCCCGGAAATGCACCACGGCCAGCCGCAGCTGTTCGGTGGTCGCTTCGCCACGGCGGTTGCTCAGGCTGATCTTGTGAGCCTCGCGATAGGACTCCAGCGTGCTGGCATGATCCACAGATAGGTGGGCGATCTGCTTGTGGTAGTCGCCGGTGGGATAGCCAAGCTCCTCGATCAGCTGCGTCACCAAGTCGTCGGCTTGGTTCACCGCGTCTTTTGGCGAGTCAATGAACTGGACTTGAAGTTCGCGCCACCTCGCCGCGTATCGTGCGCGGGCCTGCGTTGACAGTTCGTGCAGTTCCAGATCGCTGTGCTGCCGTTGCCGCTCGCGCAGCTCGCGTTCGGCGGCGAGACGGGTATCGGATTCCGCGACAACGCGATCATATTCCGAGCCGAACTGCTGCTTGAGCGAACGGCTCCGCACTAATGTCCAGGCTCCGATAGCACACGCCACCAGGGTAATGAGCACGAGCGCCATCACGACCAATTGGGTTGATGACATCGGACACCTCCATTTCAATAGGGAGGTACCCGATCTCGGATCCGTCAACCATTTCGCCGGTTTCGCAGTGGCGAACGTCTCACACGGACGTCCTGGCGCTGGCCGGTGTGTCCGCGGGACAGCAACGTCTGCCTACGCGAGATCTCCCCGACGGCGCCCGGCTCGCCGCCCTCTGGGATCACCGGTTGCACGTGATCGACGCGCGGTGGAGCGATCGAGTCGGGCGACCGAGTGGACCGTGGAGGTGGCAGCGGATCGTCATCACGGTGCATGACGGTCCCATGTGGAAGCTGGGGTTTTGCCGACCGTTTCGCGCGAATCGGCTACGACCGCAGCCCGTCCCGGCCGGTCGCGCTCCAGGGCGCGCTGCTGCTGGGGGTCATTGAGTTACATCGATTCTATCTGGTACGACGAAAGCGTTCCCGGTCACCCGAAGCCTGAAGGTGTGCGTCCCGGCCGGCAGCACCGGGCTCGTCCAGAGCAGCTGATTGCCCTGCCGGGTCGCGTTGAAGAAGTCCACAGTGGACACCGCCCCGCCGTCGATGGACACCTCGCCCGTGCCGTGGCGCGGGTCGCGCACGCCGTAGAGGCTGATCCGCGTGCCGGTGAAGGTGAAGGTGGCCAGCGAGTCGGCGACGTTGGACCACGTGTTGGTGCCCGCGTAGAGGTCGGCGCCGCAGTTGGCGCACGTCTGCCACGTGCCGGTGAAGGTCAGCGCGCGTTCGTCGAGGGTCTGCACGGCGCCGCCCGCGCGCACGACACGCACCCGCAGGTCCGCCGCGGCCGCGAAGGCCTGCCCGGTGGCGGAGCTGAGCGCGCGCAACCGCACGTAGCGCCCGGTCTTGGCGGTGAACGAAACCGTCTGCTGCGCGGTCGAATTGGGCCACGTGCCGGTGGCCACGGCCGCGCCCCAGGTGCTTGCGTCGGTACTCACATAAAATTCGTAGTTGGCGATCCGCCCGTTGGCGCTGTTCTGCCGGGGCAGATAGGCAAATCCGTTGACGCTGTAGGTGGCGCCGAGGTCGATCTGCAGCTCGTGTGGCATGGCGTCGACGGCCTCCTGCCAGCGCGTGTGCCAGAATGTGCGCGGGCTGCTGTCAAACGCGCTGATGGCCGGGCCGCTCAGGCTCTGCCCCTCGCCCTCGAGCTCCTGGCTGTCCACGAAGCGCAGGGACATCTCGTTTTGCGGCACCTCGGCGGTTTGCGGGGGTGGTGCGGGGGCGAGGATGGCGCCCGGGGCCGACACCGTGGTCACGCGGTCGAGCGCGACCGGCCCGTTGCCCGTAACCCGGATCCTCAAGGTGTGGGTTCCTTGCGGGAGCGTTGGCGAAGTCCACAGCGCGACGTTGGTGCGCCGCGCGGAGGCCTGGAAGCTGACGGTTTGCTCCGCTCCCCCGTCGATCGACACGGCGGCCGAGCCGTGCGTAGGGTCCTGCAC
The DNA here is from genome assembly GCA_044869915.1 of Allorhizocola sp. Lineage (GTDB taxonomy): Bacteria > Actinomycetota > Actinomycetes > Mycobacteriales > Micromonosporaceae > Allorhizocola. The sequence continues at coordinate 27,150 of JBIOYB010000045.1, read as the reverse complement.
ACCAAACAGGACGGCCCGGTTGCCGGTGAACGACAGCGTCGCCGTGTCGTTGGCCGTGCCCGACCACGTGTTGTCCTTGCTGAACGCCTGCGCGTCGCCGGTTGGCGTCCATGCACTGCCCGAATAGGACAGTGCGCGGTCGTTGTGGTCCAGCGGGAAGCCGAACGCGTACGCCCCACTGGTCGGGACGATCGCGTCCGTGAACGCCGTGACGCCAACGGTTGCGGCGGCTGAGGCCAGGCCCGGCGAGGTGACGTTGAGCGTGACCGTGCCGGTCTGGCCCAGCGCACTCTTGACGTAGACCGCGCCCACCCCGGCCTCGAGGATGAGCGGATTTTCGCCGATCAGTGCGCCCGGCCCGCTCGCGGTGAAGCCGACCTTGCCCGCGAAAGTCGGGACCACCTGATTGTTGGCGTCCAGCGCGCGGATGACCACCCGCGTCATGTCCGCGCCGTCGGCCCGGATCGAGGCGTCGTCGGGCGTGAGCGTCAAACGCGTTGCCGCGCCCGGGGTTTGGCGCACGTCGGAGGCGACGATCTGGCCGCCCGACCAGCAGTCGGCGCGCAGCGTGCCCGGCGCGCCCGTCACCCCGGTGAACTGGAACAGCGGGCGCGGCAGCGACGTGTAGGCGTTGGGCGCGATGCGCCCTCTCGTCGCACCGTTGACGAACAGCTCGACCTGCTGGCAGTTGCCCGCGACCAGGATCGTGCTCGGGGATGCCGGCGTGAAGTAGGAGTTTATCGAGACATACGGCGGATTGGCGCGCTGCGAGGCGAACGCCGACGCGGCGAACTTCGGGATCCGGAAGATGTCCGACACCCCGTGGTAGCACGTGAAGTCGATGCATGACTCGCTGTCGAACGTGGTGTTGTAGTCGAACGCCGCCCAGTCCAGCGCGCCCGCGATGTTGGCCTTCTGGTGCGCCTGGTTTTGCACGTTGAGGTGGGTGCGCATGGTCTGCTGCAGCACGCGTTCCGGATCCCAGCTGCGGTCGGGGTCGGTGTGCCCGACCGACTCGGTCACCAGCCACGGCAGCACGTTCGGGTCGCGTGCGCCGCCGGAGAAGTCGTTGAACGTGTACACGTCCTCGAGGAATTCGCTGCCCACGAAGTTGCGGATGCCGCCGGTCGGGCGGGACGGGTCCAGCTGGCGGGCGAGGTTGTTGGTGCGCGTGTAGAAGGCGTTGTTATCGCCCGACTCGTTGATGCGCACACCCCACAGGATGATCGATGGATGGTTGCGGTCGCGGGTGACCATCTCGCGCACGTTTTCGACCGCGATGTCCTGCCACGCGGTGTTGCCGATGTGCTGCCAGCCGGGGATCTCCTCGAGCACCATGAGCCCGATCTCGTCGGCGCGGTCGAGGAACTCGGGATCCTGCGGATAGTGCGAGGTGCGCACGATGTTGACGCCGAGCTCGAACTTGAGGATGTCGGCGTCTTTGGCCTGCAGGCGGTTGGGCGCGGCCCGGCCGATGTAGGGGTATGACTCGTGTCGATTCAAGCCTCGAAGTTTCAGCGGTGCGCCGTTGAGGTAGAACCGGCCGTCGCCTGGGCGGAACTCAATCGACCTGATCCCTATGCGTGTCCGATATTCGTCTACATATGTGGAGCCATCGCGGACCTGCGTGTAGACGGTGTACAGGTACGGGTTGTCGGGGCTCCAGCGGTTGGGGTTGGCGATCGCCGACGCGGTGTAGGCCAACTCAACTTGTGTGAGTGCCGCCAGCGTCGCGCTGGCCGTGCCCGTCGACACGACCTCGCCCGTGTGGTCCACGATGCTGGTGATGACCGTGACGGTCTTCGCGGACGTCGAGTCGTTGCGCACCCGCGTGCGCACGCTGGTGTTGTTGAGGTAGGTCCATTCCACGTGCAGCGGATCGGTGACGATCAGGTTGACGTCGCGGACTATGCCACCCCAGACGAAGTAGTCCACGGCGCCGCCCTCCGGCGGGATGTCGTTGCGCGTCATGGAGTCCACCCTGACCGCGATCACGTTGTCGGCCCCGCCGATGGTGACGTGTGGCGTGATGTCGTAACCGAATGACGTATACGCGCCACGGTGCTGGCCCACGAACGTCCCGTTCACGTAGACGTCCGCGACCTTTGCCACGCCTTGAAATTCCACCCGGAGCCTGCGTCCACTGAGGGTAGAAGGAATCGTGAAGTGGCGACGGTACCAACTGGAGGGCACTTCAAAATCGCCCTTGGGGAAACCTTTGTGCGGGTGGACGCGGAAGTAGGGCAGGGTCACCGGCACGAAGGCCGCCTCGTCGAGCCCGACCGCCTGGCCGGCCCCGCCCGGCACGTCGCCGTTGAACAGCCAGTGCGTGTTGAAGTTGAGCACCGTGCGGTTGGACGGCTGCGGCACGTATGGCGCGGCATGGGCGGGCCTTACCGGCGCAATCGTCAACAGGGACAACGATGTCAACACCACCAGCGCCCTACGCATGTCACCGTTGTACTCGCATGTATCGATACACGCAACAGGCGGGGCGAAGGCGCCGGGGCCGAGGGGAGGTCGAGCACAGACGACGCCCGCCGCACCCTGCCGCAGTCCCTACCTCGCTTCGCCACCCATCTCGAGCTGCACCGTGGCCTCATGCTGGTGCGCTCCGGCGACGTCGCGGGCGGTGTCGCCCATGCCCGGAGCGCTGGCGCAAACCCCGCCCGTGACCCCGTCTACGATGCGACGATGGCACAGCGCGCAACCGTGTATCTGTCCGTCGACATCGAGGCGGACGGCCCGATCCCGGGCGCCAACTCGATGCTCAGCTTCGGCGCGGCCGTGTGCGGGCGGCACGAGCGCACGGGTTTCGTCGCGCTTGACCCGGCCGCGCAGAAGTTCTATCGCGAGCTGCGCCCGATCAGCGACGACTTCGTGCCCCAGGCTGTCGCCGTCAGCGGGCTCGACCGGGACCGCTTGGTGAAGGAGGGCGCCGACCCGGCCACGGCGATGGCAGACTTCACGGCGTGGGTCGCCGCGGTCGCCGACGGCGCCAAGCCCATCGTGGTGGGCTATCCCGCCTGCTACGACTGGATGTTTTTGTACTGGTACCTGATCCGGTTCACCGGCGCGAGCCCGTTCGGCCATTCCGGCTGCCTCGACATGAAGACGCTGTTTGCCACCAAGGCGCGCATGCCCATCGCGTTCGTCGGCAAGGCAAGCATGCCCAGGCACCTGCTGTCGAGCCGCCCGCACACGCATCACGCCCTCGACGACGCGATCGAGCAGGGCGAGCTGTTTGCCAACCTCATGGCGTGGGAAGGCCGCCAACCCTAGGGCCACAACCATTCCAACGCGGCCAGGCTCTTGTCCAGATAACGGCCTCGCCCCGTCTGGATCCCGTAGGCCAGATCCTCCAGCGCTCCGCACCTGGCGTAAAACACCGCACGGTCCTGATGGCTGCCCGCCAACACGCCGAGATCCCGGTATAGGAGTCCAAAATCGTGGGCGGGATCGGTGATCGCGGCGTCGCTCCAGTCGATGATCCCGGTCACCGCCCCCGTCGCCGGGTCGACCAGCACGTGCTCGATCCCCAGGTCGTTGTGCGAAAACACGGGGACATATGCCCCGTCGGGCGGCGCGGCGGCCAGGAACGCCTCGATGCGCCGCCGGTAGACGGGTGGGATCCGTCCGGCCACGGTCGAATAGACCCCTGCCGCCTCCCGCCGCCATTGGCTGAGCGGGTGGTAGTCGACGTCCACGAGACCGGCCATCCGCGCGACCGGGGCGGCGTGCAGCACCGCGAGAAACTCTCGCAGCGTCGCAGCGATCGTCGTGCCTCGGCCCGACCGGTATAGCTCGGGCAGATCCAGCAGTGGCGTGCCGGGTAGCTTGGCGTAGGCCATGCAGCCCAACTCCGCGACCGCGAACAAGGGCTCCGGCACCGGTAGCGGCGCCACCGCGGCGACGGCCGCGAGCAGGCGTATCTCCCGATCGAGCCGCGCCGGATCCGGCTCCCTGCTGAACCGCACGATCAGCTCGCCGTTGACCTCGTATGCCACGCTGTCCAGGCCCTCGCCGGCCAGCGCCACAGACTCGATCAGGTAGTGCGGCATGCACGCCGCCACAACGTCGCGCACCTCGACGACGCCGCCCTGCCGATACACCTGCATCACTGCACCCTATCCGTGCCTCGATGAACGCCCAGTGGCGCTGAGTCCCTCGCCGAGGGTGCGGAAGGCCTTCGGCCCAACGCCGTGCATCCCCAGAAGCTCCGCCTCGGTCAGCTCGGCGACCTGGGCAAGGGTCGTGATGCCGGCGCCGATGAGCGCCTGGGTGGCGGGCCTTCCGACGGCCTTGGGCAGGTCACCGACCTCGCCCGGGGCCGCGGTGTCCGCGGCGGCGACCTGTGCTGCGAGCCGCTTGGGCGCGTGTGCGAGCCAGGCCCGGCGCACCCAGTGGTTGAGCTGCTGCCCGCCGATGTCGGTGTCAGGTCCGGCCACGGGCGATGACCGAGCCGGTCCGGGCCACGGCGACCGACGGCGCCGGCCGGGCCGCGCGGGTGCAGTCCCGCGGCCCGGCCGGCGCTGTTTTCGTTATGCGTCGTCGTCCTGCACGACCAGTTGGCCGTAGGCGTCGCCCACGAACGCACCGCTGATCGCCTTGACCGCGACCAGGTAGGTGCGCCCGTCTCCGGCCTGGGTGTTGCCGGTCACCTGGATCGGGATGGAGATCGTGGTGCTGCCCGGCGGGACCGCGACCACGGTGGCCGTCGACATGCCGGAAACCGGGTCCACGACGAACACGCGCACCTGGCCGTTGCCGCTGCCGGTGACTCGCGCCGGCATCTGATATGTCGTGGTACCGGAGTTACCCTCCTGCACGGTCAGCTCGCCCAGGTCGATGCGCGGCAGCGCAACCGGCTGCGGCGACGGCAGACCGGGCCGCCATCCCCAGGCGTCGATCAGCCAGGCCCGGCCAAAGCCTTGCGTGCGTGGTGTCAGCTCCAGAGCGGTAATCTGGCTCAGGTTCAGACCGGCCGCGACGGCGTTGGTCATCGGCACACGGATCTCCTGACCCCACTCCCCCGAACTCGTCTGCGTGGGCCACGGCAGCGCATCGACAGTGACCGTGCCGAGCACGGCCCGCCGGTTGGCGCTGTCGGTGATGGCCACATCAAACTGGTTGCTCAGCGGGTTGCCCGACACCTGCCCCAGGACGGCGAGCCGCGCCGCCACGGACTGCGCGTTGGACAGGGAGACCGGCGCGGGCGGCCGGAAGCCAAGCGCTGTGCCCGTCGCCGTCCACTCGAACTGGATCGCGTATCGGCCGGCCTCGGGCCGGATCCGTTCGAAGCGGGCGAAGTGCGGCGACTCACTCCAGCACGCGTCCGCGGCCGAATTGCTGGTGGACACCGCCAGGCACAGCCGGGCACCGGCGCCACTGACCACAGTGGAGGCATTGGGCACCACGAACGGCGTCCGGTTGCCGCCCACGGCGTGGCTGAACACGATGGCCGGATCGACCGACGGCGCACGGAACCCCGAGCCGTCCAGCAGCGGGCGCACCTGGTCGTTGCCGGCCACGAACGTGGCCGCGGCCGCGGCGGCGTAGGTGGAGCCGACCTTCAGTTGCTGATCGGGTGTCAGCCGCGTGGGCGAGATGCTCCGGCAGACCGGGTCGTGTGGGCTCGGGTAGTCGTCGAAGGATTTGGCCTGGGACAGGCCTGGGGTCCACTCGAGGTTGAAGTAGTTGTGGTTGGCCCCGACGACGAAGACCGCACTGTGCAGGGCGAGGCCTCGGCTCACTGCGCGGGTCGCGTCCAGGTATTGCTGGCCTTCCAGATCGGAGATGTCACCGTCGCAACTGGGCAGGATGGTCATTGACGGCACGTCGGGGGCGGGGTTGTGCCCGTTGATGGTCGGGCCGATGAGCACCAGACCGCGGATCTGCCAGCGCACCGTGCCCTGATATCCGTCCTGACCGGGCGGGGGCGGGGTGAGGCTGTCGATCGCGGCCCGGTTGACGCCCTCTCCACCACGAGAGTGACCGACGAGCATAACCCTTGTCATGTTTGGTACCGGGGCCGCCTGCACGACGGCCGGTGCGCTGGGGCGGCCCGTGCCGGCCCAGTCGGCCCAGCGCGCCAGGTGCATCCGCACCAGTGACGAGCGGGCTTGCGCCCCACCGTCGGTCGGCGGGAAGCCGCTGCCGTCCTGGGCGTTGATGCTGTTCGCGGAGATCGACACGGTCACATATCCCTGCGAGGCCAGCAGTTGCTGCGCCCGTTGGTATCCAAGGTAGCTGGGAAGCGAGTTGTGGCCGGCCGGGCAGGGCCAGACCAAAGTCGGCTCCGCGGTGCCCTGATAGCAGGTGGCGTGCCGGCCGTGCAGGAACAGCACGAGTGGTCGCTGCCCGATCGCGCCCTGCGGCGCCACGACGAACCCGCGCATCTCCACCGGCACCGCGAGCCCGGGAAGCTGCACGTCCGGCAGCGTGTATTCGCCGGACAGCGTCGAAAACGACCCGGGCACCCCGGGGTCGACGGAGTTTGGCGGCAGCACCGCCGCCACCGCGATCGGGCCTGCGGCGCCGGTGCCCAGGCCGGGATCTGTTGCCGCCACCGGGATGTCGAGGCGCCGCCCGCCGGCACGCACCTGGGGGTTGGTCAGGCCACGCGCGGCCACGCCGTCGAGGGTCAGGTAAAAGCTTCGCTGGTCGGGCGTGGCCCGCGGGTGGCCCAGAAGCCGGTCGCCGGAGTAGAACCCGACCATCGCGTCGCCGACAGGAACCGGTTGCGGCGCTTGCCAGATAAGCTCGAACCCGGGCCCGGCCTTGCGCAACTGCCAGCCGTCCGGCAGTTGCGCCTGCACGACATCGGGCGCACCACCTTGAGGTTTAACAGGATCTGCCCACGCGGCGCCACCGCTGCCGAGCACCAATACGATTGACGATAACGCCGTGACCACGGCTCTGCCGAGTCGCATCGACGTCCTCCCCGTGTATTCCGTTGTCTCGGGCGCATCCCATGATCGGGAGCGCTCCCATACCTCGGTGAGTCTAGGTGCCCTACGCGAGGCGTTCAATAGATGTTGGCGACCGTCTACTATGGACAGTCAGCTCTCCCTGCTCACAGCGCTACACCGTCGCCGAGTCCACAACTCCTTTGTACGACAAGGAGTATCCGGTAATCTTCCAGGAAGGACGACGGCACACTGTGGCCACGGTCCATCATGGAGATCGCTGGCCGCGGCCCGCGAAGCACACCACCACCGCCTAGCCGACGGCGCAATGCCGGCCACCCGAACGCCTTAATCGACCGGGACTTCGCCGCACCCGCGCCCCGCAATTCGAAGCCGACTATCCGCCGAAGTATCGCGAGCACAGCCGCAGCCTGCGCGCATGCCAAACCATAAATGTCCCGAGCACGAGCTGAACGACCGACCGCCCCACCCCTTCCGCACGGTCTCGCCACTTCAGCATGCGCAAACGAAAAGACCCCACCGGCGTCACGTAACACGGCCCACGGTTGGGCAGCGCCCGCGAGTGCGCGGCCGTGGTCGCCAACACGTATCGCCCGAGCACTTCCCGCACCACGGCCTTCACCGACACGGGTGCGAGATGCCACGCCGGGCACGGCCGGTTGGCCGCGACCCCGAACGGTATGTCCCCGCCCGCCCCGTGAAACTCCGCGTAGTTGAAGCACAGCACCGACCCCGCCGGGATGGTCAGCGACCGCGACAGCGGGATGTCGGCGCTGGTGATCCGGTGTGCCACGCCGAACAGCGGGAACCGTTGCAGCGTCTGGTGGAACACCCGGTCCAGCAGCGCGTCGTCTTCCAGGAAGGCGCGCTGCGTCGCCGGGCCGTGCCGGGCGAGCACCATCAGCACGTGCGCCGTCGCCTCCGCGCTCTGCACGACGGCCGTGTTGAAGAACGTCCCCTGCAGGTAGAACGCCCGGTCACGCGGCGAAAGCATCGAGGGAAGAGGATGCGGGACGGCTTCCAGCGACGCCTCCAAATAGGACGTCAACCGAAGCCGCCGCCGCATATGCCGCAGGCCGCACCCCTTCAACGCGGTTATCACATCGTCAGCGTTGCCGACAATGAGGGAGCGCTCCGCCGGGCCGGCCGGGCGCTGGAAGACTACCCGGTGATAGAACTCCGCCCATACCGGCATGACCAGGTCGCGCAGGCGCACCAGCCCGCGCGCCGGCGGCAGCGCCGCCCGCGCGCTGTCCACGGCCAGGGCGGACGCGACCGCGGTCGGCATCGCCAGGATGCGCCGTGTGCACCGCGCGACCTCGTCGTACACCGGACCGGGCTCGAGGTGTTCCTGGTGCACGTGCGCACCGGGCGACAGCCAATACCAGAACAGATCGGACAGCTCCGCGCCACGGCTGCGCCCGTTGGCCGCCGGATGCGAGTAGACCTCCAGGAACCGATCCATCGACACGAGCCCGCCCGGAACCGCGATCCCCTCGTCGCCGTTGATCCGCGTAAACAGCCAGTTCCGCAGCCTGATCACCACACAGCTAATACGGGCACCACCGCGGCACCAGATTCAGACGGCTACCCGACAAAAACGCCTACGGATTCACGCATCCACATCGGCCGCTCACCTCGTACTAGTTGTATGGTCAACGTCCGCGAATTCGAGGCAAAAGCCAAAAACACCCTCGATCCGGTCTACTTCGACTACTTCGCCAGCGGCGCGCAGGACGAGGTGACGGTGGCCGCCAACGAGGCGGCGTTCCGCGCCCGCGCCCTGATCCCCCGTGTGCTGCGCGGGCTCATCCCCGCGCAGGCGCAGACCGTCCTGTTCGGACAGACCACCGCCATGCCGATCCTGCTCGCGCCGACCGCGTTTCACCGCCTGGCCCACGCCGAGGGCGAGATCGCGACCGCGCGCGCCGCCGCCAAGGCCGACGTCATCATGATCGCGGCCATGCTGTCGACCGTGACCGTGGAGGAGATCGCGGCGACCGGTGCGAAGCTGTGGTTTCAGCTGTACTTCCAGCCCGACCTCGACTTCACCGAGTCGCTGATCCACCGCGCCGAGGACGCGGGCTGCCGCGCGCTCGTGCTCACCGTCGACTCGCCCGCCCTCGGGCGCAACGAGCGCGGCGACCGCAACGACTTCCACGACCTGCCGCCGGGCATAGTCTGCGCCAACATGGGCGGCAACGGCCACGTGCGCTCAGTGGTCCTGTCCCCCGAGATCTCGTGGTGGCACGTGGACTGGCTGCGCGACAAGAGCCCGCTGCCCATCGTGCTCAAGGGTGTGCTGCACCCGGCCGACGCCCGGCTCGCGCTCGAGCACGGCGTGGACGGCATCATCGTGTCCAATCACGGCGGCCGCCAGCTGGACACCACACCGGCCACTTTGGACCGTGTGCCGCGCATCGTAGACGCGGTACTGGGAAGGATACCCGTATTCATGGACGGCGGCGTGCGGCGCGGCACCGACGTCGCCAAGGCCATGGCCTTAGGCGCGCAGGCGGTCGCGATCGGCCGCCCCGCGCTTTGGGGGCTTGCCGCCGCCGGCCAGGACGGCGTCGAGGCTGTGCTGCGTTTGCTGCACAGGGAACTGCTGAACGCGCTCACGCTGCTGGGTGTGGAGGCGCCCAGCCAACTCACGAGGGATCAGGTAGAACCATGAAAGTCATCGGGGTGGGTGTCGGCCGGACCGGGACCCTCTCATTGAAATCGGCATTGGAAACACTAGGGTTCGGGCCATGCTTTCACGGCAGGCACGTGCTGGACCACCGCGATCGGCTGTCCCTGTGGCAGGCCGCCGCGCGAGGCGAAAGGGTTGACTGGGCAAAGGTTTTCGATGGCTATCAGTCCACTGTGGACTGGCCGGGCGCGGCCTTCTGGCGCGAGCTCGCCGCGGCGTTTCCGCAAGCCAAACTCGTTCTGACGGTGCGTGACCCGGACGCGTGGTATGAGAGCGTGCGCGGCACGATCTACCAGATGTTCGGCGTCGGCGACGGGGAGGGCGACGAGCGGGTCGAGCAGGCGCGCCGGACCGTGCCCGGCCTGGACACTTTCACCGCGTTCCACCGCGAGATGATCTGGGATGGGTTCTTCGGCGGCCGGTTCGCCGACCGCGACCACGCCATCGAGGCCTATGAGAAGCACAACGCGGCCGTGTTCAACGAGGCGCCGTCGGAGCGGCTGCTGGTCATCTCGCCGGGCGCGGGGTGGAGGCCGCTGTGCGAATTCCTCGGCGCCCCCGAGCCGGACGAGCCCTATCCGCACCTCAACGATCCGGCGAGATTCTGGGCGCGGGTTCAGGCCAGGGTCGCCGAGTCGCGCAGCGACTGACGCATCCGGGCCAGGCCACGCCGCAGCCGCGTCTTGGCCGTGCCGAGCGGGATGCCCTCCCGATCGGCAATCTCCTTTGCTGTCAAGCCAAAAAACGCGACGAGGACGATGGGCCGGGCTTGGTTCGCGGGGAGCGCTTGCAGTTGCTTTTGATAAAACCTATCTATTTGGTACCGGTGGTCAGCGGCCTCGATAGGCAGACTCAGGAAAAACACGGGATCCGTCGGGAGATCTCTACGGATGCGGACGGCGTCGACCGCCAGGTTGTGCGTGATGGTCAGCAGCCAGCTGGCCACACGCCCCCGCCGCGAGTCGAATGTGGACGCTCGCCGCCACACGCGCAGGAAGGCGTCCTGTGTGACCTCCTCGGCCAGGCCCGGATCGCCCACGACGCTGAGCGCCATGCCATAGACCCGCGAGTGGAACCGGCGGATGAATGCCACCAAAGCCCCCGAGTCACCGAACGCGATGGATCTCATCAGCGCATCGTCGTCATGTTCGTCCCCCCAGACTTCCACACTCGCATACACGGATCCAGATCACTTGTGGTTCAGCCCAGCAGCGCGCGCTTGTCGGGCTTTCCGGCCTCTGTCAACGGAATGTCGTGGATGACCGTGACGGAGCTGGGGATGCTGTTGGCGCTAAGGTACTTTCCGACCAAAGCGGTTAACTCTTTCGGGTGTGGGGAATCCCGCCCAGCCGGCACGATGAACGCGTGAATCGCCTCACCCGTGCGCGGATCGGGCGAACCGACCACAAACGCTTGCGCCACACCGGGATGCGAGGCGAGCACCCGTTCGATCGCGCCCGCGTAGCACACCTCCGCGTTGACCAGGATGACGTCGCGGGCGCGACCCGTCAGGTGGAGCATGCCGTCCGCGCCGATGTGGCCCAGATCGCGGGTGTTGAGCCAGCCGTCGCGCAGCACCGGCTCGGCTTCGCCCAGGTAGCCGGCCATCATGTGCGGGCTGCGCACCCAGATCTCGCCGCCATCGCGCACGTCCAGCTCGACCGATCGCAGCGGCCGGCCCACCGACGCGCCGTGCCCGGCCGCGATGTCGCCGGGCGTGAGCATCGCGATCGCGCCCGCCTCGCTCTGTCCGTAGACCTGCCACACGATAGGGCCGAGCCGGGCCGTGGCCGCCCGGATGAGGCCGGAGCTCGCGGGCGAACCGCCGAGCACCAGGGCACGCAGGCTGGACAGGTCGGCGCCGGAGGCGAGCGTCTCGACCAAGCGGGCCGGGTGCATCACCACGGCCGTGCAGCGGGCGCGCTCGATCGCCTCGGGCAACCCCATGTCGCCGATCAGCACGGCCGTCCCGCCGGCCACGAGAGTGCGGCCGAGGTAGGCGAACATGGGCGGCCCGGACAGGTTTTGGATCACCAGGTATCGGCCGAAATGGGCCATCGCGCGAGCCAGCGGTCCCGGCCATTCGCCGGGGTCAAAGGCCAGCCCAAAGGCCTGATAGGTGTGCGCGCACGCCTTTGGCCGCCCCGTGCTCCCGCTCGTGAAGATCAGCCGCGCGATGTCGCCCGCCCGCGCCCGTGGCGTCACGTCCACCGGTCCGGCCCGCAGCAGCTCTCCCACGTCGTCGACCACCACATCGACGTGCGCCCGCGCGGCCGCCTCCTGCTGCGCCGCCCACACGGGCCGAAACGCCGCGACCGCCGCACCGAGCACGTGTGCGGCCAGGTGTGCGGCGTAGGCCTCGGGCGTCAGCGGCAGCCGCATCCCGACCCGCGTCCCCGCGCCCACGCCCATCCCGGCCAGCCCACCGGCGATCCGCCGCACCATCTCCAGCAGCTCACCGCGCGTGACCACCCGCCCGCCGGACTCGATCGCGGGCCGATCGGGCGCCTCGCGCAGCGCATTCAACACGGGTGCGGGAAACACACCCCTACTACGATCCGTCCACCCCGGACGGATTCACCGCCATCACCTCATCGGCGATCGCGACCAACGCGGGCACATCGAACTCGGCCAGCGCGGGCAGCACGTCCACCCAAGACATGCTCTCCAGCGCCCCGGCTATCAGCGTGTCCCGCAGGCCAGCGGCACAGCAGTGGGCGAGGTTGCTGATGACGCGCCGACGCTGCGACGCGTCCGACATCGCCGCCACGGCGACGAGGGCGAGCCCCGCCTCGCCGAGCTCCAGGGTGTCCCTGGCCAGGCTGCTCAGCATCTCCTGGGCACGGCTGTCGCGCCTGGCGGCGTCCAGCGAACCGTCGAACGCCCGCCTCGCGCGGTCGCGCTCCCCGAGCGCGAACAGCAGCTCCGTCGCCTGCCGCAGCGCGCTGGCGTCGCGGTATCTGCTCGGGTCGGCGTGGCCGACCGCCTGCTCGATCATCTCCAATGCCCGGTCGCGCTCCCCCAGCGCGATCAGTCCGCGGGCCGCGACGGTCAGCGCCTCTGCCCTGACCGACACATCGGCCTGAGACGCTGTCTCGACGGCGACCTCCAGCAGGTCCTTCGCCATGTCGGTTTGTCCTATGTGGACCGCCGCGGTGGCGACGGAGACCAGCGGGCGGATCGTCACCTCGTCAAGGGCGGTCGCCAGCTCGACCAGGAGGCGGATGGTGTAACCGGGACGGAATCGGCGTGCCCTCGCCATGACGCGAGCCGCATCGGCGGCGTATTTGAGCACCAGTGCGGCGCGCGCATGCTGCTCGAGGTCCGCCTGTGCCCGCGCCACCTCCAGGAAGATCTCGATCTGATCCTTCCCCGCGGCCGCGGCGTCGTCGAGCGTGCGGCTCGCGTCCTCGGTCTGGCCGGCTGCGGCCAGCGAACGGGCGAGCAGGAGCAACGCCTCGGCGCGCCCCTCGTCGTCGGGGACGACATGGGCGAGCGCCCGGGCGCGGGCGAATTCGCCGGCAGCCACGAGCCGCTCGACCAACCGCACGGGCTGCTTGGGCAGCAGCGACGCGATGCTCGCCAGGCCGCTGCCGGGTGGGGCGCCCGCGTCCTCGTCCATGCCGTCGACGATGAGCACGAGCCTGCGCCCTTCGCGCTTGCAGTGCGCGGCCGCGGCTTTGAGCAGCGCGCGCCGGTGATGGTCGCGCCACGGGCTGTGGATCTTCGCCGATGACGCGGGAGAGCTGTTCCACCAAGGCTTCCGTGAACGCGTCGGAGTCGGCCTGGGTCGCGAGCCGGGCCGTGATGAAGAACGAGACCACGTCCACCCCGTCGGGCGGATTGAGCACGAATGTCGACATCAGCGCCGACTTGCCCGCCCACGGCGCGGCCTGCCAGTACACATAGGACTCGTCACCGCCGCAGAAGCCCGCCAGCTCGTCTAGTTCTGCCTCGCGGCCCTTCAGCCCGCCGGCGGGCGCGATGTCGCGCACCTGCTCCACGTAGCCCGAGCGGTCCATCCACCCGGGCGGATCCGCCAGCACGTCGTCGAGCGGCGCCCGGCCCCGCATCATGTTGTCGACGCGGACCGCCGACAGCCGGCCCAGGCCCTCCCGCGGGTGGTGTGCCGCGACGACGCCGATGATGCGGCCCCGCGCCCACAGCGCGGCCCCCGGACATGCCCTCCCACGGTGAGAGGCCGTCGGGGTCAGCGGCGGGCGGCACCGCGACGCTCACCTCGAGCGTGCCGCTGCGCCGGTTGGCGAGCACGGACACCGTCCCCACAAAATCATGAAGGTCGCGGTAGACCGACGCACCTTTGCGTGCCTTGAATCGGGGAAACCCCGCCGCGTGCACCTCGATGACGGCTTGCCGGTCGGCCAACGCGCCGTAACGCACCGGAGTCACGCTCGCCGGGGCTCCGGCGGGCCGGGCAAACTCGAGCATCGCCAAATCACTGTCGACATCGGACCACGCGACGGTCGCGGTCGCCGACCACTCGCCCGGCATGCCCGCGTCGCACCGGACGACGACTTCCGCGGCGCCCGAGACGACGTGGGCGGCGGTCAGGATCGCCGTGCCGCCGACGCGGTAGCCGGAGCCGCGCCTCGGGCCGGCGATGACCTCCGCCACGCGGTGCGGATCTGCGTCTTCGTGCATCGCCGACCATCATCGCCCATGTCGGGCCGAAACCGCTGCCGGTGGCACCATCCGACCCCCCGAAAGGGGTCAGAGTCCGAGCCTGCCCGCGTTCTCGATCACCGACTCGGGCAGCTCCGGGCCTGCCGGGAGCTCGATCGGCTTGCGCGCCTTCGTGACCAGCTCGACCACGCTGTGGCTCAGTCGCTGCGAGCTGGCCGACATCGACTCCTGCGCGGTGACGATGGCCGAAACCACCTCGGCCCGTGCCTGCTGCCCGAACCGCACGGCCTCCTCGATCCCCTTGGCCTGGGCGTCGATGGACGCGGCGACCTCCAAAATGGTCCGCGGCCGGATGGTGGGTGTCTGGATGAGCCTTGCTACCTGCGGCACCGCGGTTTTGGAGGCATTTGCATATGCCGTCAGTACCTCGTTGGCCCCGTCGGCGACCGCCTGCTGCATGTGCGCGGCCTGGTTGGCCTGCAGCAGCAGCCCCCACTGCGCGATCGTCAGCTTCATGGTCGGGATGGTGAGGTTGACGAGCAGCGCCAGCCGCTGGCCGAGCCCATAGTGCAGCAGCCGGATGTTGCGCACCTGCGGCGAGGTCGACCACGCGACGAAGAGGCGCTGCTGGAACTCGTTTATCCGGATTTCAATGGCTTGGATGAATTCCGTCAGCCGGGACAAGCGCTCCTCCTTGTCCCGCTTGTCCACATCGGACGGATCTATCTTGATCGCGGCGGCATCGGCCACGGCCAGGTCGCGGCTTGCGATAGGCGGTCTGGTAACGGTCCGATGCGGACTGGATGACGCTCGCGGCGGGATACTGGATGCCCTGCTCGCGGAGGTTGGCCTGGATCCCCCAGTCGGGGTTGAACACGGCCAGATCGGGGTTGTCGAGTGTCAGCCCGATGCTCGACGCCGGACGCCGCCCCAGCTTCAGCAGCTTGGCCTTTGCCTCAGAGCGTTATTCATTCGACGATGATGGATGATTCGTGGTGCGGTGTCTCGCTCAACTCGTGACTCGTCCTAATTGGACGCGACGGCCACGCTCGGGTAGACCTCTTGGTCTGTGACCACACAGAAGATCTTCGCCGACCGGCCGTCGCGGGTTGAGACTATGACGGGTCCGACCTGTGATCAAGTCGATCGGCTCGTCCTGGACGTGTATGCCAGCGGTAGCCTGGACCCGGCCCGCCGCCGAGTGCTCGGCCCCTACCGTGCTGTCCTGGTTGTGCTGCTCTACCTGCGCCACAACCTTTCCCAAGCCCTGCTGGCCGAACTGTTCGGCTGCTCGCAGCCCACCGTGTCGCGTCTGGTCGGCCGACTCATGCCGATCATCAGTACGGTGCTGACCGCGACCGCCGAGCAGGTCGCCGCCCGCGAGTTGCGCTCCACCGTGCGCGTCGACGGTTTCCTGGCACCCACCGGTGACCGGCGCAAGGACACCTACACCTCGGGCATGTACTCCGGCAAACGCCACGCCGGCGGGTTCAATATCCAGGTCGTCGGCTCCTGGCACGACACCCTGGTGCTGATCGGCAAACCCATGCCCGGGTCCATGCACGACGCCAAAGCCTGGCGCGAATCCGGCCTGGCCCAACAATTTGACGGCCGGATGCATGCCGATGGTGAACCCGGTGGCTTCGCCGATACCGCCTACACCGGCACCGGCCTATGCGTTCCGCAACGCAAACCCAAGGGCCACAAGCTCACCCACTCGGCACGCGAGGTCAACCGCGCGATCGCCTCTCGCCGCGTCAGCATCGAACGCGTCATCGCCCGCCTCAAGAACTGGAAGCTGCTGGCCACTGGCTACCGCGGCCTGCTCGACCGATTCGACATCTTCCTTGACTCCATCACGAAACTGGAGATCTACCGAATCTCATAACCATCGATTGAAGAGCGTCCCTCAGGGGTTTGCGATCAAACTGCTCCACTGCGCGGTGGGCATGAGTCCGACCATCCTGCGGCCGCCCTGCTCGTCCCAAATCCAGCTGTCAGGATCGGCGAGCGTCTGCGTGATCTCCTGCGCCGTCATGATTGGTGCCTCGTCCCAGGGCATCCACGGTTCTCGGATCTCTATCCAGCCCCGCGCGATCAAGTCCGCAGCCACTTCGGCGAACTGCGGGATGAGCGAGCGGACCTCCTGCTCCGACATGGGAGGAGGAGGCTGCAATGTACTGCCGTTCCCATGCCAAAACCTCTGGACGTGAAACTCATAGATCACCTGGTTGAGGCACACCTCCTCCATCGCGCACAACATCACCGCGTACTGCTGAGGCGTCAGCTCATCCCAGATACCCATCCCGGCATTGTGCCGCAGCTGGCACACACGACCAGGCCGAACTGGTCGGCCTGACCGCAGGCCAGGCCGACCACGGTCCAGACCAACTGGGGCACATCACGAATTAGGTGAGACACCACTCCGACCAATCATCGATCACGGTCGAATGAATAACGCTCTCACCATCCTGCAGCAGATAGGCCTGCAGCTCGCCCAGCACCTTCCGCTTCGCATCGTCCGCCGAACCGCCATGCGGCAGGAAGCCAAGCGGGGCATCGCTTATCGCCAGCGACCCCTTGGGATAGACCGCATACAGCGTCTCCTTGCCCTGCCGCGCCTATTCCTGATTCTTCTCGATGACGAGATCCTCATACGTGAACATCGTCCGGCACACGTCCACTTTGGATATACATTCGTTCATCAGGGTGCCGGTCGACGGCGGCGTCGCGTCCATCGCCTGCACGAAGCGCGTGATGCCCTCCTGCACCTGCGACGAGTCGAGCTGCTGCTGGGTCAGCGCCTGACCCGGCCCGTTGCCGGCGAAGTAATTCATGAATCCAAACAGGACGGTGGCGCCGGAGTTGGACTGGGTCGGGTTCGTCACCCACACCTTTGTTTTGCCCGACTCGACAGCGGTCAGGATGTCGGCGATCTGCACGTCGGCGCGCCCGACAAACCCCAGCTTCTGCATCTCCGACTTCCAGCCGGCGTAGACGACAGGCGTCAAAAACATGGGCTTGACGTCCTGCAGGCGTGAGCTCTTGTCGCCGATATGCGAAAACACCGAGCTGGCAAACCAATACGCGTCAAAATCGCTGTTGCCCGAGCTCAGCAGCCGGGCCTGGTCCACCGACCCCTTCAGCGTGAACTGGCACGCTTACTGCTTCGCCTCACACCACGGCTTCACCACCTGCTCGAGCACGGCCTGCTGCTCCGAGCCCGCCACGATGTGCAGCGCCTTCGGATCGGGGTCATACCCCTGCTTGGGCGGATCCTCCGTGCACCCCGCCACCAGCGCCGCCACCGCAACCAAGCTCACCAGCACCCGGGATTCGCATGGCTTCTTGGTAGCAAGACCGCGCCAGCAAACTTCAGGTTAACTGCAGGTGTCGTCCGGCAGCGCCGCCACGGCTTCGTAGTTGACTAGAGCCCGCGCCTCCGGCGATATTTCATTGACGATGCCGCGAAGCCACTTCTCCAAGTTCGAAGTCCACAATGGACGTTGCTTACCGAGGATTTGCAACAGATTGACCGCTTTGGCGGCATTGCCGGGCGACTCGCGTGACGCCACCACAAGATCGGCGTCGCGGATCTGCTCGAGGAACAGATCGAACGGCAGTACACCACGGTAGTACATATCGACCAACATCCCGACCGACTCCCCCGGCGACCCGTGCTTCAGCGAGCTCAGCGCAGACGTAAGCCAACTCCACTCCTTCGTCCGCGCATACAACTCCGTCGCCAGATCCACATAGGCATCCGATGAACAATGCTCCCCATACCGCTGCCAGATCCTCTCCAGCCGCTCAATCCCGAGGAAGCGGCTATAGCGCACGGCCAGCCGCACTATGTGGGTGGCCAACTCCACCCCTTGCCCGCGAGCCTCGAGCAGGATTCCGAAGGCCCTGTGGACGCTTCCTTCGTCGTCCAGGCTGTCGAGGGAAAGCTGAAGCAACGGCAGGACGGCCGAAACAGCCCCCACCCTCACGGGCGCCAGCCGGCCTTGCGTTCTCTTGATGACCATGCTGGTCGCCAGCGAACCGAGCAACGGCTGGAGCGCGTGAAGCATGGCGACGGGTGCACCCGCCCTGGCATCGAGCTGAAGACGGCTCCACCGCAGCAGGTTGTCCAAGTCGGCATCGTTTAGAAACGCCGTCCTGTACGCCAGCGATAGGGGGTCATCGGTCTCGTCTGCCCGGCCGAGACCGACCATCGTGTGGCCACTGTCAACTTTGACGTCGATGACCGCTGCTGTCTCGCGGCCGGCGTCCGGGTCGAGCCGCGCACGCCATAGACCGGCCCAACCGGCCCACTCCCCCTTCGGCATGAGCTCGTCGATGTCGACGCGTCCGCCACGCGCGGCGAGATAGATGAGGCAGAGGTTGAGGCTGAAATGCGCGTATCGGCGGGGCTGGTCTGTCGCGACGGGCTGGTAGTCGGCGTAGCGGGAATCGCTCTCGGCCGCCATACATCCGCGCAGCAGGAAGCTCACGGTCCGCGCGATCTGGTCGCGGTGTGCCTCGGTCAACTCCCGCATCGCCTCGACGAGGAAGTCGACGACCTGCCCCCGCTTGGTAAAGGCCTGGAACGAAAGCAACGCCCGCAACAGCGGATCCTGCGTCGGCGATTCCGTGGGACTCCACGGGCTCGCCGCCAACCCGCGCGCGGCAAGTGAACGCACGATCTCGATCGCGCACCGCACTATGAGGAACTCGCTGAAGGTCGCGTGCAGGAACTCGAAGCTCCTGCCCAGCGAGCCTGCGTCACCGGCGACATCTTGGGCCTCGTAGGGGTGCACGAAGAAGAACCGGCTCAGCGTGCGCTGCGCCGAGCTTATCGGGACCTGGAACCCGTCCACAGTGGACCCGTTGCGCGGCTCGGCGATTTGCAGGCTCCTGAAGTCGGTCACCAGGTCTCGCTCGTACAGGATTTGCGTGCCCCGATTGAACATCGCGTAGGCCACAATGGACAGACGATACAGCTCGTCCTGCACGCGCTGCCGGAGGATCTCCGGATCGAAGGCTCCCTCCTTGCGCACTTCCCGCTCGACGAACGTGGTCAATAGCCGCTCGTACAACGCGGTCGGCTTGATGGTGTCGCCATCGCGCTTGAGGCCGTTTCCCGCCGCGTCGTAGAGCGCCAGCATGAGCAGCAGGATGGGCTGGATGGCCAGCTCGCGGTAGGCCAACACGGTGTCGGGGTCGAGCCTGGCGATGCCGCGCTCGGCGAGGCTGCACTCGTTGGCCTCATTCCACTTGCCAATCCATGTTCGCACCTGATCGTCGCTGAAGGGCTCGAGCTTGACGATCATGCATTCGGCAGGGATCCGGACGCGGTCCGCGACGGACGTCCGGCTGGTGACGATGACCGCGACCGGTCGCCCCTGCCCAGCCTCCCGCTCTTGGAACTCCTGCACCTGCTCCAGGTAGTCGGAGCGGCTCACGCCCGTCGCCTGGATCAGCTCGTCGAATCCGTCCAGGATCACGACGGGCATCGCGCCCTCGAGGCCCTCCACGAACTCCGGCCACAGGACGGGCTCGCTGATGGTCTGGTGCAAAGCGCTCACGATTTGTTCGAGCACTGACGAGGAGGCCGCAACGCTGCGCAGCGGCACCCGCACCGCGCAGAAGGCGCCTTGCGGCAGTTGGGCGGCGAGCACCCTAGTGAGCATGGACTTGCCCGCGCCGGGATGGCCGAGGATCAGCAGCGGGCTCGCCGTGGCCGTCTCGGTGAGCAGATAGGCCGTCAGGAGCCGCTGTAGATCTTCCCGGATCGGCCGCTCGGACCACCACGACTCGACGGCCACGTTGCTCCCCGATCTGCCACGCGTGACCTGGAATCGGGGGTTGAGGTAGCCCTCGGCGATCGACGGGGCGACGGCCACCCGCTCGACGTCGCGGTCGATGTCGATGAGCGGCTTGGCGAGATCGGCCGCGTAGTGCGATGCGAGCGAGGCGTGCCAGCGACTTCTCGCCGCGCCCTGGGCGGACAGGATCGAGTCGAGCATCTGCCGCAGCCCGGCGAGCCCGGTGCCGATGGCCGCCGCGAGCTGCGCCCGGCTGGCCCGGGACTCGTGCAGCATAAGCCACACCATGAGCTCAGGCACCTCCGCGGCGAGCCGGCGGAAGGAACGCGAGAAGCACGCGACGGCCCCCTGCGGGAGTTGGTCAAGCCTCATCCGGTCCGATTCGGACAGCTCGTCCCATGGGGCCAGCCCTTCGAGGAACGAACCCATCCGCGCCGCCGACCGCTGGTAGTGCGCCTCGAGCCGAGCCTCCACGTCTGTATAGGCCTCGTCGGGACGCGGGAACGGCACCTGGGAATCGATGAGCGCGCGGATGAGGGCACCAGCGGGACTGTCGAGCTGTTTGGCCGCGACGTCGGCGCGCAGTGCCGCCGCCTTGGGCCAGCCCGACCGGGTGAGCATGTCGATGGTCGCGTCGCAGAAGGCGGAGATGGCCAGGACGGTCCAGGCGGCGCGGACGTTTTGGGCGCGTTCCGGGACGGGCATGCCGCGCAGGCGCGAGGAGAGGCCGTCGACCAGGGCGGCGCCGTGCTTGACGATGTCGTTCTTGGCGTCGATGAAGGCCAGGGCCGCGGGACCGAGCACCGGGCTTGTGGCGAGCAGGGCGCCAGACAGGGCCACGTCGAGGGCCTTTTCGATCGCGGGGTCCTTGCCGGTCAAGAGTTTGACGGCGGTGCGGTAGGTCATGCGAGGGGCGCGCGCCATGTGGTCAGACTAGACAACTGAGGTGATCATGCTGGCCGTGGTGCAAGAGGGATCGTGAGCTAACGTCGGGGTTGTGGATCCGTTTGGGCGTCTGAGCTGCGCAGTGTCGGCCGTGAGCCGGCAGCTGTCGGTCAAGGAGGTGCTGCAGACGATTGTGGCCGTCGCCCGGGACCTGCTCGACGCCGAATATGCCGCGCTCGGGGTGCCCGACGATCAAGGCGGGTTCGCCGAGTTCGTGGTCGAGGGGGTCAGCGAAGAGCAGTGGGACGCGATCGGGCCGCTGCCGCGCCAGCACGGCCTGCTCGGTGTGATGCTGCGGGAGGCCAAACCGCAGCGCATCGACGATGTGCGCAAGGATCCGCGGTTTGGGTGGTGGCCGGCCGCGCATCCCGTGCTGACCGACTTCCTGGGCATGCCCATCATGGACGGGGACGAGATCCTGGGCGCCATCTATCTGGCCAACCGCCGCACCGGCACGTTCAGCACGGCCGATGAGCACACGCTGGGCCTGCTGGCGGCCCACGCGGCGATCGCGCTCACCAACGCCCGGCTTTATGAGCGGAGCCGGGAGCTCACGCTGCTGGAGGAGCGCCACCGGGTGGCCCGCGAGCTGCACGACGCGGTGGCGCAGAAGCTGTTCAGCCTCCGGCTCACGGCCTCGGCGGCGGCCGCGCTCGTGCGCACCGATCCCGACCGGGCGGCGGCGACCCTGGACGAGGTGGTTGTGCTCGCGGCGCAGGCGGCCGAGGAGCTGGGCGAGGTCGTGGCGGAGCTGCGCCCACGGGAGCTGGCCGACGCGGGCTTGGTCGAGACGCTGCGCCGGCGGGTAAACCTGCTCAACCGGATTCACAGCACGCGCCTTCATTTCGAGGGGCCGTCCGTCCAAACACGACTGTCGGCGGCGGCCGAGGAGGCCGTGTTGCGGGTGGTCGACGAGTCGCTGCACAACGCGCTGCGGCACGCCGACGCGGCCAACATCTGGGTGACGCTCACCGAGAAGGGCGTCGAGATCCGCGACGACGGGGTGGGGTTTGACGCGGCCGGCGGCGGGCGCGGGCTGGGTTTCGCGTCCATGCGCGAGCGCGCCCGGCGCGCGGGCGGGGTGCTCACCGTGTCTTCGCGGGCCGGCGCCGGTACCAAGATAGAGATGCTTTTATGAAAATCCGGGTGCTGATCGCTGACGACCACGAGATGGTGCGGCGGGGGTTGCGGACGTTCCTGGGGCTTCATGAGGACATGGAGGTCGTGGCGGACGTGGCCGACGGCGCGGCGTGCGTGCAGACGGCGGCGGCGACCGGGCCCGATGTCGTGCTGCTCGACCTGAAGATGCCGGGGCTGGACGCCGCGTCGACAGTGCGTGGGCTGGCCGGATACAAGGTCCTGATTGTGACGAGCTTCAGTGCGCGGGCGGAGGTGCTGCCCGCGATCCGGGCCGGAGCGGCGGGCCTGGTATACAAGGATGTCGATCCTGCGGCGCTGGCCAACGCGATCCGCTCGGTGCACGCGGGCCACGTCGTGCTGCCGCCCGACCTGGCCAACGCGCTGATCGCGGGCGAAGCCGGGCCGGATCGCCTGGGCAATCTGACCCCGCGCGAACGGGACGTGCTAGCCGAAATCGCCCATGGACGGTCCAATAAGGAGATTGCAAAGTCCTTGCGCCTGGCCGAAAAGACGGTGAAGACGCACGTGTCCAATATTTTGATGAAGCTCAATGTCGGGGACCGGACCCAGGCCGCGCTGTACGCCGTCCGGCATAACCTATAGGGCATGCTCTTCGGTAAGGAACACGTCAAGCGATACCTGGAAACCGACGGCAAGGTGGGCCACGACTACTTTCGCGGCACCCCGGTCCTCCTGCTCACCACGGTCGGGCGCACGTCCGGCAAGAAGCGCATCAGCCCACTGATCTATCAGCGCGACGGTGACAACTACCTCGTCGTGGGCTCCAATGGCGGCGCGGCCGCCGACCCGCACTGGGTACAGAATCTCAAGGCTAATGACGAGGTCGAGGTGCAGGTGTGGGGTGAGCGCTTCCCCGCGCGGGCGCGCCTGGCCACGCCCGAGGAGAAGCCGCGTCTGTGGCAGATCATGACGGAGATCTGGCCGGATTACGACACATATCAGGGCAAAACAGACCGCGACATTCCGGTCGTCATCCTCGAAACCTGAGCTGTTCGCCCCGAGATAATCCCCTGTTCTCGCAGCTAGGGCGCAATGGTCCACATGCCAGAGAGCCCTAACCGCCGCACGTTCCTGCAGGGAGCCGGGTTGCTGGCGGCCGCGACGACGGTCAGCGGGGTCGCCCTGCCGTCCTCGGCCGAGGCCGCCACCAACCCGGACAACGATGACGTCAGGTTCACCCTCGCGTTCATCCCGGACACGCAATACCTGTTCGACCAGGATCGCGGCGACCCCGCGCCGCTGCGCGCGACATTGCGCTATCTCGCGGACAATCGGGCCAGGCACAACCTCGCGTTCACCGCCCACCTGGGCGACATCGTGGAAAACGCGGCGGCCGACGAGCTGCGCCAGGCCGGCGAGGTGTTTGAGATCCTCGACGCGCGCCGCGTGCCCTACAGCGTGCTGGCGGGCAACCACGACATCGACTCGCGCACCACCGACCAGCGCGGACCGAGCCCATATCTGGAAGTCTTCGGGCCGCAGCGCTTCCGGCGCATGCCGACGTTTGGCGGTGCCACGGCGGACGGCTACAACAGCTATCACGTGTTCCGCGCCGGCGGCCGGGACTGGCTGCTGTTTGCCCTCGACTGGCGCCCGTCGGACGGCACGCTCGCGTGGGCCAAGGGTGTGCTGCGCGCCCACCCGCGGATGCCCGCCATCCTCACGACGCACGACTTCGCCTTCGCCGACGATGACGGCGCGGCAACCCTATCGGAGCACGGCAGGCGGCTGTGGGACTATCTCGTCAAGGACAGCGACCAGATATTCCTGTGCGTCAACGGGCACTTCTGGCCGCCCGGCGGCACCGTGCTGCGCAACTCGGCAGGCCGTGACGTGCACGTCCACATCACCAACTATCAGGATCGATACTACGGCGGCGGCGCGATGCTGCGCCTCTACCACTTCGACCTGGCCCGCGACACCATCGACGTCGAGACGTTCTCGCCGTGGATCCTCGCGCAACCCGCGGCCCAGCGAAACCTGTTGGAGCGGCAGGAAATCGAGCTCACGGAAGCGGTCGACCGGTTCGCTGTGGAGCTGGACTTCAAGCAGCGCTTCCATGGCTTCGCCGGTGTGCCCGCCCGGCCGGCGCGCCCCGCCGGGCAGATGCTCGTCCCGGGGACCCTCGCATACTGGCGGTTCGACCAGGATTCCGCGTTGCCCGTGCGCGACCTGTCCGGCAACGGCAACGATCTCGAGCGGGTGCTTCTCGGCGACAGCGCACCGGACACTCTCAAGTGGACAGACGAGCACCACGAGGACCAGCCGGGGCACGCCAGCCTGCGCTTCGACGGCGGCAAGCGGCCGGCGCGGGGCGCCTATCTGCGCACGGTTTCGGGCTCGCCGCTGGACAGCGCGACGTTCGTCAACGGCTACACCATCGAGGCGTTCGTGAAGCTCCCGGCCGACGTCAGGCAGACGGATCACGCTTGGATGAGCATTTTGTGCCGCGGGGGTACGGGCGCCGACGCGCACAAATCGGCCGGTGACCCCGCCGAGCCGCTTGCCACGCTGAGCCTGTCCGACGGCATGGCGCTGCAGTGGGCGATGTTCCCGCACGCCCGGGACGCCATGTCCACCAACTGGGGCCACGAGATGCGCGCGGGCGAGTGGTTTCACGTGGCGGTCGTCAACGACGGCTCGACCACGACCCTGTACGTCGACGGATCCGAGCTGTTGCGCAACCCGTCGACCCCGGCGGTCGGCATCGCCTCGGCCGGGCGGGCGTGGTTTGTCGGCGCCTACCACTACGACAACGTGGTGGAGCAGGGCTTTTACGGCTGGATCGGCGACATCCGGATCGTCGGGCGGGCGCTGCCGGTGGACCGCTTCATGCGCGCCTGAGCGCGCGCCGGTTCGGCCACCGCACGCGTGACGCGGTGGCCGAATCCGTGTGGTTCAGACGGGAATCTACGTAGGCACGGACGCGGGTGGGCCGGCCTCGATCCGGGCGCGCAGCTCCGCCTGCGAGCCGCGCCGCTCATGGATGTGTTCCAGCCACCACGTCACACCGGCCGCCTCGTAGCGGGCGAGCACGGGATCGTCCGGGCCGGCCGACGCTCCGGTCATCGCCACGTCGAACGGGTCAGCTCGACCGATGTATGCCAGGTCGGCGGCCAGCCGGTCCGGCGGGAGCACCATCTCCCCGGTTTCGTTGTCGCCGTTGATGATCCAGCCGTCCCAGCGGGCGGCCCGGCGCTGAGCGGCGCGGCTGTGCCCGCCCACCCAGATCGGCACACGCGGTCGCTGCAGCGGCAGCGGGGCCAGCGTGACACCGCCCGCGACCGTGTAGTGCTCCCCGGAATGCGTGACCGGCCGCCCTGACCACAGCGCCGCGATGACCTCCAGACCCTCGTCGAGGCGGGCGGCGCGCACGCGCGCGGGTCGTCGGGCTCGCCGAACGCGGTGAACTCCGCGGGCACCCCGCCCAGACCCACGCCCAGGATCGCCCGGCCCCCGCTGAGCCGGTCGAGGGCGGCCACGCTGTGGGCGACGACGACCGGGCGGCGGCCCGGCGACGGTGTGACGGCGGTGCCCAGCCGGATCCGGGTGGTCGCCTGCGCGGCCGCCGACAGGACACCCACGGGTCGGCCGACGGCACGCCGAACGCGAAGGCCAGGTGATCCCAGACCAGCAGCGCCTCCCAGCCCGCGGCCTCGGCCGCCCGCGCGATTTCGACCACCGTGCCCGGCTCGGCGAACCCGCCGAGGGTGCACAGATCTATCCCATAGCGCATGCGAACATCATCCGGTGGGCAGGGCCCGGGACCTAGGACCAAAGGCCTAGACGTTGCCCGTCCGCGGCCCGATTCGGTGGGGCGCTTGGGTTCCTACCGTCGATAGGATGAGTAACGCAATCATCACCGGCGGGTCCCGCGGGCTGGGGCTCGCTTTGACACGTGTGTTGGTCGACGCGGGCTGGACCGTCGCCACCGACTCGCGCGGGCCGCTGGACGACTCCCCCGCCCAGGTCAAAATCGTGGGCGACGTGACGGATCCGGCGCACCGGCAGCGGCTGGCCGGGTCGCTGGACACGCTCGATCTGCTGATCAACAACGCGGGGGCGCTGGGGCCGTCGCCGCTGCCGCTCGTTTCGGGGCTCGATCCCGCCGCCCTGCGCGAAATCGTCGAGACCAACGTCGTCGCGCCGCTGGCCCTGACCCAGTTGGCGCTGCCCAAGCTGCGGGCCGCGGGCGGGATCGTCATCAATGTGACGTCGGACGCGGCGGTGGAGGCCTATCGGGGGTGGGGCGCCTACGGGGCGTCCAAGGCCGCTCTGGAACGGCTCGGCGCCGTGCTCGGTGTCGAGGAGGAGGACTCGATCACCGTGTGGCAGCTCGACCCGGGCGACCTGCGCACCAAGATGCACCAGGACGCCTATCCGGGCGAGGACATCTCCGATCGCCCGCTTCCCGAGGCGGTGGCGCCGGCCCTGTTGCGGCTCCTGGCCGAACGGCCGGCTTCCGGCAGGTACCCCCTTCAAAAATGGCTATGATTTGGGTACCCCTTGAGGCCTCGGATTTCGATGCGGCCGCAACGTTTTACGGGGAGACGCTGGGCCTGCAGCGCATCGACGGATGGCAGCGCGACGGTGAGCGCGGCGCGGTCTTCGGCGCGGCCGGCGGCGGCCGCATCGAGATCGTGAGTCCGCGCACGGATTCTCCCCCACCCACCACCGCGATCGAGTTGCCGAATTGGTCCGATGTGGACACTATCGCGGCGCGAGTCGGCGCCACGGCTCGGATTTTCCCGCGCGGGCACTACGGCTTTGTCACCACCGACCCCGATGGCCATCCCCTGCTGGTGTGGAGCGAGGCGACGACATGAATTTCACCCTTCCCCCGCGATTGGAGGCCCACGAGCCGCCCGAGGCGCGCGGCCTGGGCCGCGACGAGGTGCGCCTGCTGGTGGGCCGGCCGGGGGGCCCGATCGGGCATCACCGGTTCGCCGAGCTGCCCGATCTGCTC
>JBIOYB010000044.1:0-15284 GCA_044869915.1 Allorhizocola sp. | reverse complement strand
GGTCCGAGGCAGACCCACGGCGTGGGATACGACTTCGTGCGCCGGCTGCTCGACGACCCGACCCGGCTGCGGATCCTGGGCGACGGCCGGCAGAGCAAGTCCTACATCCACGTCGAGGACGTCATCTCGGCCGTGCTCACCGCGGCCGAGTCCGCGCCCGGCCCGTTCGGCGTGTTCAATGTGGCCACCGAGGACTACCTCACGGTCAACGAGATCGCCATGGTGGCCATCGAGGTGGTGGGCCTGAGCCCCGAGTCAGTGACCCTCGAATACACCGGCGGCGACCGCGGCTGGAAGGGCGACGTGCCGGTGGTGCGGCTCAACTCCGAACGCATCCGCTCGCTGGGCTGGAAAAACGAGCGTACGTGCCGGACGGCGATCCGCGACTCGCTGGCGTCCATGCTTGTCGACGCGCGGCTGGGCAGGTTCGACGGATGACGGTGATCGCGGACAGGGGGGCGGGCGGCTTTCCGGCGGTCTTCCTGGATCGCGACGGCGTGCTCAACGAGGTTGAGGTACGCGATGGTGTGCCGCACCCGCCGGCGAGCCTGGCCGACATGCGGCTGCTGGCCGGGGTCGACCTGGCCTGCCGGCGTCTGTCCGATCTCGGGTTCAAGCTAGTGGTGGTGACCAACCAGCCCGATGTGGCGCGCGGTTCGCGCACCCTGGCGGAGGTCGAGCAGATGAACGACTATCTGCGCGGGCTGCTGCCGCTCGACGACGTCGTCGTGTGCCCGCATGACGACAAGGACGACTGTCCATGCAGGAAACCCCTCCCCGGCATGCTCCTCGACGCCGCGCGCAGGCTCTCGCTCGACCTGAGCCGCAGCTTCTGCGTCGGGGATCGCTGGCGCGATGTCGAAGCGGGCCAGCGGGCAGGGGTACAGCAAAGCATCTTCATCGACCGCAACTACGGGGAACGCAAGCCGTCGGGCAACCACGTCGCCGTCGCCGACCTCACCGAAGCGGTCTCCCATATCGAATCGCAGGGATCAACCCCTCCAGGGTCACGGATTGTTCAAAGGAGACCGGCCGATGACTGACCTCTCATTGAAACATGTCAAGGTGTACGCCGACGGTGCCGACGTTTCGTCGATGCTCGCGCTCGCGCAGCGGCCGGAGATCGCCGGGTTCACCACCAACCCGACGCTCATGCGCAAGTCGGGAGTGGAGGACTACGAGGCGTTCGCGCGCAGCGTGCTCGACGCCATCCGGGTGCACCCGGTCTCGTTCGAGGTGTTCGCCGACGACCCCGAGGGCATGATCCGGCAGGGCAAGCTGATCGCCTCGTGGGGCCCCAACGTCTACGTGAAGATCCCGGTCACGGACACGGCCGGCAATAGCAGCGTGCCGGTCATCGAGCAGCTGACGTCCGAGGGTGTCAAGCTCAACGTGACCGCGCTGATGACCGTCGAGCAGGTCGCGTCGGTGACCGCCGCACTGCGCGGCACGGCAGGCGCCGTGGTCTCGGTCTTCGCCGGCCGGATCGCCGACACCGGCCGGGATCCGATGCCCATCATGGCCGACTCGCTGAAGATCACATCGGCGATGCCCAACGTGAGCCTGCTGTGGGCGAGCCCCCGCGAGATCCTCAACGTCCGCCAGGCCGACGACCTCGGGGTCGACATCATCACCGTCACCCACGACATGCTGGTCAAGCTGGGCCTGTTCGGGAAGTCGCTGGACGAATACTCCCTGGAGACCGTGCAGATGTTCTACAACGACGCGCGAGCGGCGGGATACACGCTATGACCGGCCTCAAAGAGACCGACCCCAACGACTGGGATCACCACTGGGACGCCTACGGCGACGCGGCCGAGGGCAATCCAGCCAACATCTACCGGCGCGAGCTCATCGTCAAGCTGCTGGGCAAGCCCGCGGCCGGCACGACCGTGCTCGACATCGGCAGCGGGCAGGGCGAGTTCACCCTCGAGCTGGCGCGCCGGTTCCCGGGCCTGCCGATCTGGGGCGTCGAATACAGCGCCTCCGGAGTCGAGCGGTCCCGCAAGGCCGCGGCCGAGCGGGGAGCGGACGTGAAGTTCCGCCAGGTCGACCTGCTGCAGGAGACGCGACTGGCCGACGGCCAGCCGGCCGCGACGCTCGCGGTGTGCTCCGAGGTGCTCGAGCACGTGGACGATCCGACGACGCTGATCCGCAACGCGCGATCCCTGCTGGCGCCCGGTTGCCGGCTGGTCGTGACCGTCCCGGGCGGGCCGCGTTCGGCCTTTGACCGGCACATCGGGCACTACCAGCACTTCAGCGCGCGGCTGCTGCGCACGGTGCTGACCGACGCGGGTTACCGTGTTGACCGGGTGCTGCGCGCGGGTTTCCCGTTCTTCAACATCTACAAGATGGCGGTCATCGCGCGCGGCCGCAAACTGATCGACGACGTCGAGCGGCGCACGCCCGACAGCCCCACGATCCCCGGCGAGTCGTTGATGAAGTCGTTCTTCGGGTTCGGCTTCCGCCACAGCCTCGACAGCAGCCCCTTCGGCTGGCAGATGGCCGCAGTGGCCACGGTGCCGGGAGAAAGCCAGGACGGTCGATGATTATCACGCGAACCCCGCTTCGCATCACGCTCGGCGGGGGCGGCACCGACCTGCCCTCGTATTACGAGCGCTTCGGCGGGGTGGTGGTGTCCGCCGCCATCTCCAAATACATCTTCATCTCCATCAACCGCACCTTCACACCGGACTACTTTTTGAAGTATTCGGCGCTGGAGCGGGTGGACACGGCGGGGGAGATCGAGCACCCGATCGTGCGGGAGGCGTTGCTGGCGCACCGCGTCGAGCCGGCGCTCGAGGTGGTCAGCACGGCCGACATCCCGTCGGGCACGGGCCTGGGTTCCTCCGGCACGTTCACAGTGGGCCTGCTGCGCGCGATCTACGCGCTGCGCCGCGACCAGGTCAGCGCGGCCGACGTGGCCGACGAGGCGTGCGACATCGAGATCAACCGGCTGCGGCGCCCCGTGGGCAAGCAGGACCAATACGTGGCGGCCTTCGGCGGGCTGCAGACCTACACGTTCCAGCCTGACGGCACGGTCAACGTGGCGCCCCTGGCCATCTCCACCGAGACGTTCCACGACCTCGAGGACCATCTCTTGATGTTCTTCACGGGATACTCGCGCGGCGCGGAAAAGGTGCTCGAGGAGCAGAAGACCCGGTCGGAGTCGGGCGACTCCGAGATGATCGACAACCTTCACTTCGTGAAGGAGCTGGGCCTGCGCAGCAAGAGCGCGCTCGAGCAGGGCGACACCGAGGGGTTCGCGGCGCTCATGCACGAGCACTGGGAGCACAAGAAGAAGCGCTCGGCGTCGATGTCCAATTCAAACATCGATCGCTGGTACCAGATAGGCCGGACCAACGGCGCGATCGGCGGCAAGCTGGTCGGCGCGGGCGCGGGCGGCTTCCTGCTGTTCTACACCCGCAACCCGGTGGCGCTGCGCGCCGCCATGGCCGCCGAAGGGCTCGCCGAGGTGCGGTTCCGGTTCGACAGCGACGGTAGCGTCGTCTTGCTCAGGGACTAGGGTCGGGCGCATGCAGTGCGTAATCCTCGCCGGCGGGATCGGCAGCCGGATGTGGCCGGAGACCCGGACCGTGCCCAAGACCCTGCTGCCCGTGCGCGGCCGGCCGTTCGCGGCGTGGCAGTTGGAGTGGCTCGCCCGCTCGGGGATCGAGTCGGTCGTCTACTGCGTGGGATATCTTGCCGATGACGTCAAGCAGTTCGTCGGCGACGGTTCGGCGTGGGGGCTATCGGCGTCCTATGTGGACGAAGGGACGCGGTTGCGCGGCACGGCGGGCGCGCTGCGCATGGCGCTGGATGCCGACGCGCTCGACGACGATTTCCTCGTACTGTATGGGGATTCGTGGTTGCAGGTGGATCCGGCAACGGTGCTGCGCTCCGCGCGGGAGCGCCCCGAGCCCGCGCTGATGACCGTGTTCCTCAACGACGGGCTGTGGGACGCGAGCAACGTCATCTTCGACGGCGCCCGGGTCGTGCGCTACGCCAAGGGCCTTTCCGGCGAGGACAAGCCGGAGGACATGCGCTGGATCGACTACGGGCTCATGGCGTTGCGGCGCGAGGTGATCGAAAAGCGCGTGCCGCAGGGCGAGGTGGCCGATCTGGCGCCGATCCTGACCGAGCTGTCGGAGGAGCACGCGCTGGCCGGTTTCGCGGTGCGGGATCGCTTCTACGAGATCGGTTCGGTGGAGGGCCGGGCCGAGCTCGAGGCGTTCCTGCAGGAGCGCGGCTGACGTGCCGTCCGCACGCGGCTCGAGGACGGGCAAGGCATTCAGCGTCGCCGCCGGGCTCGGCGTGCAGGGCGCCACGACATACGTCGCGCTGATCCTGGCCGGGCGCCTGCTGGGCGCGGCCGAGTTCAGCGGGCTGGCCGGGCTGTACGTGCTGATCAGCAGCGTGGCCACGGGCCTGTTCGTGCCGCTGGAGCAGGAGATCAGCCGCCGCCGGGGCAGGGAACGGCAAGCAGGGGTCGCCGACCCGACGCTCACCCGGCGGGCCGTCGGCGCCGGCCTCATGCTCAGCCTGGCCGTCGTCGCGCTGGCGCTGGCACTGCACGAGGTGACGCTGCGCATGATGGGCGGCAACGGCTGGCTGCTTGTCGCGCTGTGCGTGGGGCTGCCGGGCTATGCGCTGTGCTTCGTGACGCGTGGCGGGTTCGCGGGCAGTCAGCGCCTCGTCCGATATGGCGGCCAGCTGGCCGTGGAGGGCGCGTTCCGGCTCGTCGCACTGATCATCCTTGCCGTGGTGGGCGTGCGTTCGACCGCGGCGTATGGGTTGCTGTTCGGCGCCGCGTCGTGGGTGGCGCTGGGCGTCTCGCTGATCCCGGTGCGCGGCCGCAGACCGGCCGTTGCGCCGGCGCCGCCGGACGCGGCACACCCGTTCCTCGCGCCGCTGGGCCTGCTGCTGGTGAGCTCGCTCGCGGCGCAGATGCTCATCGGCGCTGCTCCCCTTGTGGCGCAAGCGTTTTCGGGCGCGGACGACGGCGCCCGGATCGGCGCCTTCCTGGCCGCGCTCGTCGTGGTGCGGATCCCGGTCTTCATGTTCTCCGCCGTGCAGCCGAGCCTGCTGCCGACGCTGGCGGCGCATGTGCAGGGCGGCCGGGTCGAGGCCTTCCGGTCGCTCGTGGTGAAGGTGCTCGGGGGCACGGTGCTGGCCGGGCTGGTGATGATCGCTGGGACGGCGGTCGCGGGTGCGGGCACGCTGACGTTCCTCTTCGGCGCCGACTACGCGCTGCCGTGGAACATCTTCCTGCTGATGGGGGCGTCGGTCGGGTTCTTCCTGCTGGCGACCGTGCTCAGCCAGGTGGTGCTGTCGCTGGGCAGGCATCGCTGGGTCGCCGCGGGCTGGATCGCCGGTCTGGCGGGGTTGGCGATCGGCACCATGCTGTCCGGTGACGCCGTGCTGCGGGCGACGCTCGGCCTGATGTCCGGGGCCGCCGCGGCCGCGGGTGCCTTCGGTGTGCTGCTGGCCTTGGGCATGCGGCGCTTTGCCCGCGAGATCGCCGAGCCGCAACCGGCCGCGGGGGCTGTTGACGGGCAGCCGGGGGCCGAGCCTTTCCCACCGGCCGCGGATGCGAAGGCGCGTCAGGCTACCGGGCCTCGCGGGTCCTGAGCCGGCCGGCCGGCGCGGTCATACCGACTTGCCGTCGAGTTGCCGGAACCCCTCGCGCACCAGCTCCCGCAGCACGGATGTGTCCACATCAGACAGTCGTTTCAGGTAGAGGCAGCCCTTGCCGGTCTTGTGCGGGCCGAGCCTGGCCAGCAGGCCTGTATGCGGCTCCAGGCCCTCGGCGAGGTAGATGGTCAGCGCGGCCTTGCGCGGCGAGAAGCCGACCGCGGGCCAGTCGGCCTCCTGCCCGGATGGATATTTGTAATGGTATGAGCCGAAACCCACGATGCCTGTGCCCCACATCGCGGGGGCCGTGCCGGTCGCCTCGGTCATCAGCTCGCACACGGCCTCGGCATCGGCGCGCCGCCGCTCGTCGTCGACCGTGGCGAGGAATTCGTCCACGCTCGCCCCGGTCTTCCTGGTCTTCAGCTCCGCCATGCGCTCAGGCTATAACTCTTTGCTCGTGCTAAAGCAAGTCGCGGGCGGATCGCCCTTGAGGGCGACGGCATCCAAGCCCGATCTTGACCACTTGCGTGCGCTGGTGAGGTATTGCTTGGCGGATCTGCGGTGTTGGCAGTCCGCCGCAATTCCTCACTTGCGTTTTCAAGATCGTCAGGAAGCCGCCGCCGGCGATCCGCTGTAATTCTTGCTCCTGCTAAAGCAAGTCGCGGGCGGATCGCCCTTGAGGGCGACGGCATCCAAGCCCGATCTTGACCACTTCGTGGATCAAAGATCGTCAGGAAGCCGCCGCCGGCGATCTGCTGTGCTTGCTCCAGAACTTGCGACCGGACTCGGGGAGGGTGTCGATCGGGTCGTAGTAGGCGTAGCGCTTGGACAGCACGTCGTCGGCCGCGTCCTCGATCGACGTGCGATAGTTTTTGGTCCAGTAGGAGATGCCGAGATCGCGGTCGTACTCGGTGACCATGTGCACCCAGCGCTTGCCCACGAACGGCACGTCGCACACGATCCGCGGGGTGGCGTAGCCGGGCAGGTAGCCCATGATGTCGTGCTGCAGCTGCTGCGCCTGCCACACCGCGACCCGCCAGTGCTCCGAATTGGGGATCATGTCGCACATGTAGAAGTAGTAGGGCAGGATGCCGGCCTCGCCCTGCAGCGCGAAACAAAGATCGAGCAATTGGGAATGGGTCGCGTTGACGCCGCGCATGAGCACGCCCTGGTTGCGCACGTCGCGCACGCCGACCTCGAGTGCGGTCTTGGCGGCGCGCGCGACCAGCGGGGTCAGCGAGTTGACGTGGTTGATGTGGGTGTGGATGGCGAGGTTGACCCCGCGGCGGCGGGCGGTGCGGGCCACCCGCTCCAGGCCCTCGACCACGTCGGCCTGCAGCCAGTGCTGCGGCAGGCCCATCAATGCCTTGGTGGCCAAGCGGATGTCGCGGATGGTCTCGATCTCGAGCAGGCGCATCAGGTAGGACTCGAGGCTTTTCCACGGGATGTTGGCCACGTCGCCACCGGAGACGACCACATCGCGCACGCCCGGGTGGGCCTTGAGGTAGGCGATGTGAGCGTCGTAGCGCTCGACCGGCTTGAGCTCCAGCTTGAGCTTCTGGATCACCGGCGTGGAGTTGCCGACCAGATCCATGCGCGTGCAGTGGCCGCAATATTGCGGGCAGGTCGACAGCAGCTCGGCGAGCACCTTCGTCGGATAGCGGTGGGTCAATCCCTCGGCCACCCACATGTCGTGCTCGTGCAGGGAGTCTCGTGCGGCGTGCGGGTGGGAGGGCCAGTCGGCCAGGCGGTCGGACGCCACCGGGATCATGTAGCGCCGGACGGGATCCTCATACATGGCTGAGGTCGTGACGGCGTCACGGGCCATCGTGTTGATCATTTGTGGTGGCACCAGCATCGACATGGTGGCGAGCTCGCGCTGGTCCTTTTCGAGATCGGCATAGAACGAGTCGTCCACCAGGTCGCCGAGCACGTTGCGCAGCTGCCGCAGGTTTTTGACGCAGTTGGCCCGCTGCCATTGGGCCGACTCCCACTGCGCCTGCGTGACGCCGCGCCAGCCGGGGAATCGGGTCCAGTCGGGCTCCACCAGCTCGGTGCGCCGGTACTCGTACGGTTGGCCGATCATCTGCACCTCAAGACCATACTGGAATTTCTTCGGTATAGCATCTAATCTACCGGAGGATTTTTTGAGTATGGGCGGAAGGACAATAAAATGCCAACATCGCCGATCGGATTGCACCGGGTGATCTCGCCGGTCGGTGTGTTGCCCCAGGCCGCCGAGCGGCTCGACAGCAGCCCGGCGATCGGCGAGGACGAGGTGCGCGTGGCCGTCGAGCGGCTCAACCTCGACGCCGCGTCGTTTCGCCAGCTGTCGACCAAGCACGGCGGCGACGGCGACCGGGTCCGCGCCGAGGTGCTCGAGATCGTCGCCGCGCGCGGCAAGATGCACAACCCGGTGACCGGCTCCGGCGGCATGCTCATCGGTGTCGTCGAGGAGGTCGGGCCGGCCTCGCCGCTGGGCCTCAAGCCCGGCGACCGGATCGCCACCCTCGTGTCGCTGACGCTCACCCCATTGGCGATCACCGATGGCCTCAAGGGCTGGGACGGGCGCACCGAGCAGGTGCCGTGCGAGGGCCACGCGATCCTCTTCGGACGGTCCATCGCGGCCGTGCTCCCCGGTGACCTGCCCGCCGAGCTGGCGCTGGCCGTGCTCGACGTGTGCGGCGCGCCCGCGCTGACCGCCCGCGTGGTCAAGCCCGGCGCGTCGGTGGCGGTGATCGGAGCCGCGGGCAAGAGCGGATCGCTGGCGCTGGCGGCCGCCCGTCTTCAAGGTGCGCAACGGATCGTGGGCGTCGTGCCCAACACCCGCGAGGCCGACCTGCTGCGGGCGTCCGAGCTGGCCGACGACGTGGTGATCGCGGACGCGCGTGACGCGGTCGCGCTGTCGAGCGCGATCGGCGCGCCGGTCGACGTGACCGTGGTGTGCGTCGATGTCCCGGGCTGTGAGCACGGGGCGATCCTGTCCACCGCGCAGGGCGGCACGGTCGTGTTCTTCAGCATGGCGACCAGCTTCCCGGCGGCCGCGCTCGGGGCCGAGGGCCTGGCCGCCGACGTCACGATGCTCATCGGCAACGGCTACGTGCCGGGGCACGCCGCCTACGCGCTGGATCTGCTGCGCACGAATCAGGCGGTGCGGGCCCTGTTTGAGGCCAGAATACGAGCATGACTACTGCTCCTTCCACGCTGTACACCGCCGGCGAGATCCGCACCCCGGTCGTGCCCATCGCCACCGCCATGGTCGTCGCCGACGGCGTCGTGCAGTGGCTGGGCCTGCGCGAAGAAGCGCCCCAGGCCACCACGGCGGTCGACCTGGGCGATGCGCTGGTGACGCCGGCGTTCGTGGACGCGCACGTGCACTCGACCGACACCGGCCTGGCCCGGCTCGGCCTCGACCTGTCGGGCGTGCGTTCGCGCGCCGCACTGCTCGACGCCGTCGCCGCGCACGCCCAGTCGTCTGGGCAGGGTGTGGTGCTGGGCCATGGTTTCGACGAATCGACGTGGGGTAATGACCAGGCGCCGCCGTCGAGTGCCGAACTGGACCGGGCTGCGTTGGGGCGAAGCGTCTACCTGTCGCAAGCATCGATCCATTCGGCGCTTGTCTCCACGGACCTATTGGCGCTCGCGGCCGGCACCCCGGGATACGACGATTCCGGGTGGGTCAAACGCCAGGCGCACCATGTGGTGCGCGAGGCGGCCTTCGGCCGGATCACGGG
The DNA here is from genome assembly GCA_044869915.1 of Allorhizocola sp. Lineage (GTDB taxonomy): Bacteria > Actinomycetota > Actinomycetes > Mycobacteriales > Micromonosporaceae > Allorhizocola. The sequence goes on along the minus strand of JBIOYB010000044.1, from coordinate 5,916 downwards.
CGTGCAGCGTGACCACGCGCAGGTGGCGTCGCTGCGGGCCGCGGCCTCGCTGGGGATCGCGGCCGTGCACGAGTGCGGCGGGCCTGGCACGTCGTCGGAGGCAGACTTCACGTCGCTGCTGGCGCGCTCCGGGCGCGGGCTGCCCGAGGTTTACGGCTACTGGGGTGAGCTGATGGGCGCCGAAAAGGCTCGGGCACTGGGCGCGGTCGGCGCCGGCGGCGACCTGTATGCCGACGGTGCGCTCGGTTCGCGCACCGCCTTCGTGCGGGAGTCCTATGTGGACGGCCCGGGGTGCGGGCACGGCTATGTCACCGCCGAGCAGGTGCGTGACCATCTGCTGGACTGCCACCGGCACCGGATGCAGGGCGGCTTCCACGCGATCGGCGACGCTGCCATCGGTACAGTAATGGAAGGTTTTAAAGAAGCGACCAAAAAGGTTGGCCTGGAAGCGATCCGGGCCGCACGCCACCGGGTCGAGCATGCGGAGATCATGGACAAGGCGCTGGTCGCGGCGTTCGTGGAGTTCGGCGTCTTCGCCAGCATGCAGCCCGCGTTCGACCGGCTGTGGGGCGGCGAGCACCAGATGTACGCACAGCGCCTGGGCACGGCACGCAGCCTCGCCAGCAACCCGATGGGGCAGATGCACAACACCGGCGTGGCGCTCGCGTTCGGCTCCGATTCGCCGGTGACACCGCTCGATCCGTGGGGGAGCGTGCGGGCGGCCATGTGGCACTTCAACTCCGCGCAGCGGATGACCGCCAAGTCCGCGTTCGCAGCGCATACGAGGGGCGGCTGGCGGGCGGTTCATCAAGACAATGAAGGTGTTCTGGTACCGAAGGCGCCCGCCACCTTCGCCGTGTGGCACACCCCGTCGGGTCGCGTGGGCAGCCTGCCCTCGCTCGGACAGCGCGATGAGCTGCCGGTGTGCCTGCGCACAGTCCTACGTGGAGAGACCATCTATGAAACTTGATCTGGACCCGCGCCTGGTCGCCAAGGCCCGCTCGCTCGCACGGCGGGCCGGCCGGCCCGTCGTCGACCTGGCCCGCGGCCACACGACGGTGAGCGTGGAGCGGGCCGTGCTGCGGCTGGCCGGGGTGACCGGCGCGGATCCGGACGGCATCCCGTGGGTCAACCGGCTGGTGGACCAGGTGCGCGCGGATGTCGGGCTCGGCCACGGTGTATCGCTGCCGGTGTTCCACGCCCTCACCGCCTCGGGCCTGTCCTCCAGCGTGGATGACCTCACCTTGTTGGCGCAGAAGGCCGCGGCCGGATCGGTTCACTTCGAGCTACCGTCCCAAAGGGAGGCGGTCGCCGCCCGCCGGCTCGCCCGCCGTTGCGTCGCGGCGGGCATCAAGCGGATTGACCGCAACCGGGCCGCGCGGGACCGCCTCATCAAGCGCCACGGCGACCCTCGCCAGCGGCCGTGGATCTACCTCATCGTGGCCACCGGCGACATCCATGAGGACATCCCGCAGGCGCAGGCCGCGGCCCGCGCGGGCGCCGACGTCATCGCGGTCATCCGGTCGACCGGACAGTCGCTTTTGGACTACGTGCCCGAGGGCGCGACCCGCGAGGGCTTCGCCGGCACCTATGCCACGCAGGAAAACTTCCGCCTGATGCGCGCCGCGCTCGACGAGTCGTCGCGCGAACTCGGCCGCTACGTCCGCCTGACCAACTATGCGTCCGGGCTGTGCATGCCCGAAATCGCCACCCTGGCCGGGCTCGAGCGGCTCGACATGATGCTCAACGACTCGATGTACGGCATCCTCTTCCGGGACATCAACCCGATCAGAACCTTTGTGGACCAACGGTTCTCCCGCCAGATCCACGCGCGGGCCGGCATCATCATCAACACGGGCGAGGACAACTACCTCACCACGGCCGACGCGGTCGAGGCGGCGCACACCGTCACCGTGTCGCAGCTGCTCAACGAGTATTTCGCGCACGAGGCCGGGCTGGCAGACTGGCAGCTCGGGCTGGGCCACGCGTTCGAGATCAACCCGGACCTACCGGAGTCGTTCCGGCTCGAACTGGCGCACGCCCTGCTCGCCCGCGAGCTGTTCCCGGAGGCGCCACTGAAGTGGATGCCGCCCACCAAACACATGACCGGCGACGTGTTCCGGGGCAACCTGCTCGACGGCTTCTTCAACCTCGCCGGCGCCATGACCGGCCAGGGCATCCTGCTCGTCGGCATGATGACCGAGGCCGTCGTGACACCCTGGCTGTCCGACCGCGACATCGCCCTGCAAAACGTGCGCTACGTGCTCAACTCTTGCGGCAACCTGCACGAGGACTTCGTCCCCGCGCCGGGCGGCTTCATCCAGCGCCGCGCCCGGCACGTGCTCGCCGAGGCCATCGACCTGCTTGAGCGGATCGTCGACGACACCCTGCTCGAGGCCATCGCCGACGGCACGTTCGGCATCATGCGCCGTCCCGCCGACCGCGGCAAGGGCCTCGACGGCATCGCCAAGCACGAGGACGACTACTACAACCCCGCCACCGAGATCCTGGAAGACAAACCCTGATTTCTGCGGTTTACTTGCAGGATCGGACGTGAAAGTTGGCGGAAGGGCAAGATCAGATGCTGCGGAGCTTCCGGGTCGCGAACCACAGGTCGATCCGAGACGAGCAAGAGCTCGTCCTGCTGCCCGCCTACGACAAGTCGCGGCCGGCCTTGCCCGTCGTGGGCATCTTCGGGGCCAATGCCTCTGGAAAGTCCAACTTTTTCGATGCGCTGGAATGGATGCGGACCGCGGTCCTGACGTCGTCTGCCTCGTGGCAGCCGGGCGCGGGCGTACCTCGCCGCCCCTTCCGCCTCGATGGCGACATGACTAGACGATCGCTCTATTCAATCGACGTCGAGCTAGACGGAGTTCGGCACGCCTACGGCTTTGAAGTCGATGATCAACGGGTCGTCGAGGAGTGGCTCTACATCTACCCGCATAATCGCCGCCGCGTCATCTTCGAACGCGAGCGGGACGAAATTCATGTGGGGTCAACGGTGCACGATTCGCGCAGCCGCACCGAGGTATTAAGAAATCTCACCAGGGCAAACGCATTGTTTCTCGGAGTCGCGGCGCTCAACAACGTCAGTGAAGTGGCACCGTTGTATGAGTGGTTCCGGTCCGGCATGGTCTTCGGCCCCGAAAAGCCCGCCCTGATGAACCACGATCTTATCCGCGCTTTTGCGTCAGAGGATCGCGACCTGCTGGTTGAGCTGATAAAGCTGGCCGATCTAGGTATTACCGATGTCGTGGTCGAGGGCGCCGGTTCTGGAATCGTGATCACCGCTGATCTTATGAACAAGTTGATCGAGTTGGGCGCGGTGGCGGGCACTGAAGGCCGCCTCCCGTTGAAGGCAGGGGAAGGCATCGGTGAACTCCGAATAATTGATCAAGGCGCCGGGCGGCGGGCTCTTCTGGAAGAGGGCGTTGTGCAGGGCCAACTGAGGCTTGCCTTCAGGCACGGCGAGTCGGATGGCGTGCTTGGGCTTGAAGACCAATCGGCTGGGACGCGAAGGTGGATGGACCTCGCATGTGACGCGCTCAAGACGTTGAGGAGCGGCGGGGTGCTCGTCGTCGATGAGGTGGATGCCAGCCTTCATCCGACCCTGACCGCCAGGATCATCGGTCTGTTTAAGGACCGCGAGACCAATCCGGCCGGGGCGCAGTTCATCATGACCACCCACGACGCGACCCTGATTGATGAGGACATACTTGCCCGGGATGAGGTGTGGTTTGTGGAGAAGGACAACAAGTCGGGGGTGACGCGGCTCTTCCCACTCACCGACTTTCATCCCCGGAAGAACGAGGATCGCCAGGGCCGCTATCTGACCGGTGCATACGGTGCGATTCCGCTCGTGTCCGAATATGAGTTCCGCGATGCGCTACGAGCGGGGACTACCCGTGAGGCAGCGTGAGAATTCAAGCAGACGCCGGCTCGCTGTACGTGAATCGAGGACTCTGCTGATTTACTGTGGATCAACCCGGACCGAGAACGACTATCTCGTAGGGCTTCGGCAGCACCGACGACCTATAAGCGCGCTTAAGGTGCGATGCGACGGTGTCGACCCCATAACGCTGATCAGGCGGGCCGCTGACTATCGAGCCCGCTTTCCTGGACGTTTCGACGACACGTGGTGCGTGATCGATGTGGACGAATTCGATATGGCCGCTGCGGCAGCCGAGGCGGCACAGCTGAAGGTAAACCTCGCCATCTCGAATCCGTGCTTCGAGGTCTGGTTGTTGCTGCATCATGACAAATGCGAAGCACGCCTGGCCAACTGCAGGGAAACGACCCAACGACTGCGTAAGCATCTGCCCGGCTATGACAAGGCGCGCTTGAAGTTCAAAGATCATGCGATCGGCCTGGACGATGCCATCGAGCGATCCCGCCAGCTCGATCCGAGTGGGGAAGACCACTCGAAGAATCCCTCGACTGGCATGTGGCGACTGGTGGAAAGGATTCTCCAATGAAGACGGTGGTGCGGCCGTATGGGGATACGACCGGGGACGGCATGGTGCAGGTGTCGTTTACCCTGCCGGTGCCGCACGACAAGCTCGCCGAGGGGGCGGCGCTGCAGCTGGCGGCAAAAATGGGGCTCGATCCGGCGATGCTGGTGCACGCCAAGCAGATGGGCGACGGGTTCACGTTCTTTGTGGTGTACGGCAGTGTGCGGCACCTGGTGGAGCTCGACAAGGTGCAGGTGGTCGAGCGGGACTTCCCGCTGCTGAGCGCGAAGGAGGTCAACGCGATTGTGCGGCAGCGGCTGCGGCGCAAGCTGTCCGTGGTGGGCGCGTGCATCGGGACGGACGCGCACACGGTCGGGATTGACGCCATCCTGAATGTGAAGGGGATCGCGGGGGAGAAGGGCCTGGAATATTATCGCGAACTGAAGGTGCGCAACATGGGCGCGCAGGTGACGGTGCCGGAGCTGGTGGCCGCGGCCAAGGCCGAAAAGGCCGATGCGGTGCTGGTGTCGCAGGTGGTGACGCAGAAGGACGCGCATCTGCACAATACGCGGGAGATGTCGGCCGCGTTCCGGGAGGCGCTTGCGGCGGACCGGCGGCCGGTGCTCATCGTGGGCGGGCCGCGCTTTGACGAGACGATGGCCGGGGAGCTTGGGGTGGACCGGATTTTTGGGCGCGGCACGACGCCGCGCGAGGTGGCGAGCTATCTCGTGCATAGGATCGTGAAGTGATTACGGTTACCCACAAGCGGTATGTGCCGTACAGCCACGCGCACTACGCGGGCAATCTGGTGGACGGTGCGTATGCGTTGGCGGCGTTCGGGGATGTCGCGACGGAGGTGTGCATCCGGCTGGACGGTGACGAGGGGCTGTTCGCGTCCTATTCGGACGTCCAGTTTAGAGCGCCGATGCGGGCCGGGGATGTGCTCGAGGTGACGGCGACGGTCACGCGGATGGGCAATCGGAGCCGGACGATCGAGTTTGAGGCGCGTGTGGTGTGCCGTGGGCGGCCCGATGTTTCCGAGAGCGCGGCGGAGGTCCTGGATCCACCGATCGTCGCCGTGACCGCGGTGGGGACTGTCGTCGTACCGCATAAGAAATGATTTTTGTCTGTGTCGATGTGGGGTCGACCTTTACCAAGGCTGTAGCGGTGTCGGGGGAGGGGCAGTTGCTGGCGACGGCTGACCATCGCACGACGAGCGAGTCGGATGTCCTGATTGGACTTGATGCGGCCGTCCGGAAGACCGGGGTGGAGCCGGATGAGGTTTTGGTGTGTTCGTCGGCGGGCGGCGGGCTGCGCCTGGCGGTGGTGGGGTATGAGCGGCTGGTGACGGCCGAGGCCGGGCAGCGGGTCGGGCTGAGCGCGGGGGCGAAGGTCGTCCATGTGGCGGCGGGGAAGCTGGATGCCGGTGGGGTGCAGGCGCTTCGGGGGGCTAAGCCGGATGTCG
>JBIOYB010000043.1:0-8686 GCA_044869915.1 Allorhizocola sp. | reverse complement strand
GTCGTACTCGGTCACATAACCATCGTCGGCCAAGCCGTCGAGGTCAGCCCGAATGTCAACAGTCCGACCGTAATAGCTCACGCCGTCGCGCCCGGCCCCGCCGCGCATCGTGTCGGAACCCCATTCGCCGCGCAGGATGTCATCGCCGTCCCCGCCCGCCAGCAAGTCGTCGCCGTCGCCGCCATACAGGCTGACCGGCAGATCCATCGCGCTGTTGATCCGATCATCGCCCCGGTTGCCATCCACCCGCACGGCCGTCACGCCGCCGTCGGCGCAGGCCACCTTCGTGCTGTTGATCGCCCAGCAGCCCGCGCCCGGCGTCATCGGCTGGTTGTCGTCGATGATTATGTTGGTACCCACGTGCGTGATCGTGACGACGTTGTTCTCGTTGCTGGCCTCATAGTGCACCACCGTGCCGTTGAGGAACACGTTGGGCGTGGCCGCGTGCGCCACCCCGGCGGACATCACGACCAGCGCCGATACCGCGCCGGCGCACATGAGCAGCCGTCCCCACCCGCTTTTCATCCGTCACTCCTTCTTCGCTTCCGGGGCCCAGCGCCCCGGTGCGTCGAGTAGAGCGGCGGTCGCATGCGGGCCTGTTGCGAAAAAGCTGTGAGCGGCGCTGACCTGTGATCCAACGATGACGGACCGATGCGGCGGCATGCCAGGGTGCGGCATGCCTTCACCGATCGCCGCACGCCGAAGCCGTCGCGGCTATCCCATCGCACACAGCGTGCAGTCCCGCGCTGTCTGGCCGCTGGCGGCCGAATACTCGTAGGCAACCCGCACCGGGAGGACATGTGACAGCAGAGTTCGCCGCTGTGCTCAGGCGGCACCGCAAGCGGTCCGGGCTGACCCAGCAGGAGCTGGCCGACAAGGCGGGGATCAGCGTGGCGGCCGTGCGCGACCTGGAGCAGGCGCGCAGCCGGCGGCCTAGGGCGAGGTCGATCCGTGCGCTGGCCGGGGCGCTGGGCTTGTCGCCGGCCCAGCTGCCCGCGCCGGCAAGGCCATCGTCGCCCGAGGCCCCGCCCGAACCGGACGGCACAGTGCTCATCGGCGTGCTCGGGCCGCTGACGGTCCACCGTGGACGGACACCGGCCCGGCTGGGCAGCGGCCGCCACCGCGCGGTGCTGGCGCGCCTCGCCCTCACCCCCAACACGGCGGTGTACATCGACGAGCTTGTCGACCTGCTGTGGGCCCAAGACGTCCCCGCATCCTCAAGGAATCTCATCCAAACCTATGTCAGCCGGCTGCGCCGCATCCTCGATCCCCACATGCTTGTGCTCGTCCACAGTGGATACCGGCTCGATGCGGGGCCCGAACAGCTTGACCTGCTGAGGTTTCGCGAGCTCGCGGCGCGCGGCAACGCGTCCGGCCTCGACCTCGCGCTCGGCCTGTGGCGCGGCGACACCGACGTCGACGAGCTGCGCGGCAGCCCGCTGCTCACCGGCCTGCACGACGAACATCTCGCGGCCGCGGTCGAGCACGCGCGCCTGACCGAGGACCGCCCGGAGCCGGCCATCCAGCGACTGCGCGCACTGGCCCGGCAGCATCGCCTGCACGAGCCGCTGCGCGCCCGGCTGATCATCGCGCTCGCGGCGAGCGGCAGGCAGGCCGAGGCGCTCGCGAGCTACGCCGAGATCCGCCGAGATCTGGCCGACGAGCTGGGCATCGACCCGAGCCCGGAGCTCGCCGAGGCGCATCTCGGCGTGCTGCGGCAGCGATGGCAGCGGCCGATCGCGCGGCAGGCACCGCCGGACGAGGCCGCGCAGTCCCGTTTGCTCGACTGGTATCTGGCGCGCACCGCCGGCGCGCTCAACCTCATCTACCCGGACATGGTGCGCCTGCCCGCCGACCTCGTCGACGAAACCGCGTTCGCCGGCGAGGACGCGGCGCTGTCGTGGTTGGACGACGAACTGCCCGCGATCGTGGCGGCGGTGCAGGCCACCGGCGGTGCGCGGGCCTGGCAGATCGCCGACCAGCTGCGCGGCTACTTCCTGGTGCGCCGGCACAGCCAGCCCTGGCTCGCGACCGCCGAGGCGGGCCTGGCGGCGGCACGGGCGTCGGGAGACGCCCGCGCGCAGGCCGCCATGCACCAGACGCTAGGCCAGGCGCGGTGGGCGCTCGGCCGCCCCGCCGAGGCGCTGGCCGAATACCTGCACGGCGAGGCGCTCGCCGAGAGCAGCGGCTGGCTGCTGGGCGCGACCTACCTGCGGCACAACATCGGGCTCGTGCAGGCCGAGCTGGGCCGGCTCGCCGACGCGCAGGAGTCCTACCGGCAGGCGTTGCAGCTGAGCCGGCAGTACGGGTTTGGCCACGTGCAGGCGCTGACGCTCAACGATCTGGGCACGATGTGCCAGCAGCAGGGCCGGTTGGAGGAGGCGGCCGAATATCTCACCGAGGCCCTGCGGCTCAACCAGGGTGCGACGCGCATCAAGCCGGCGCTGGCCAACCTGAACAACCTCGGGATGGTGCTGCGCCAGCTCGGACGGTTCCAGGCGGCAAACGAATATTTACAAAGGGCATTTTTTGAGTACCGGCGCATCGCCGACGAGCACGGCGAGCTCGCGGTGCTCGACGAGCTGAGCCAGCTGCACGCCCACCAGGGCGAGCACGAGGCGGCCGTCTCGGCGGCCCGCCATGGCCTGGACCTGACCCGCATCGTCCGCGACCAGCGGGCCGAGTCGGCGCTGCTGTGCACACTGGGCGAGGCGCTGCTGGGCGCGGGCGACTTCGATGAGGCGCGGCAACAGTTCGAGGAGTCGCACGAACTCGCGATGCGGCACTCCTATCGCTACTTCCAGACCCGCTCGTGGATCGGCCTAGCGCTGGCGCGCCTCGCGGCCGGCGACGCCGACGCGGCGTACGACGGCGCACGGCTGGCCCTGGACGGGGCGCGCGCGGGCGGCTACCGCCTGCTGGAAGCCGACGCGTTGCTGGCCCTGGCACGCGCCCACCTTGCCGCGGGCCGTACACAAGAGACGGCCCGATGCCGTGAGGCCGCGCTCGCGCTTTATCGCGCCTCGGGTTCGCCGCTGCGACTACGGGAGTTGTCCGCTTAGCCGATAATCAGCGGGCCTCGGCAGGCTCGGGACCATGTCTACCCTCAAGAATCTTGCCCGTGCGCTACTCGTGCTGGTGCTCGCGGGATCAGGCATCGTCTCCGCCGGCGCCGCGAACGCGGCCGGGCCGCGCCCGCTCTTCCAGCTTCCGCTCCGATGTGGGGAGCAATACCGCCTGGCCACCTATGCCGGCCACGACTACTACGACATCGACATGACGGCCGCGTCGGGCGCCATCGACGGGCAGCCCATCTACGCCTCCTACGCCGGCACCGTGACCACCACAGCCTATGAGAGCGGCGGCGCAGGCTGGTACGTCAAAATCAACCATGGTGGCGGCTGGGAAACCCGCTACCTGCACATGCGGCAGGCGCCGAGCGTGTCGGAGGGGCAGTCGGTCCAACGTGGACACGTGCTCGGCTACGTCGGCGAGACGGGCAATGCGACCGGGCCGCATCTGCACTACGAGCAGCGGCGCGACGGCGCGAAGATCGAGGCCTGGTTCAACGGCGAGCCGTCGGGCATCACCCACGACGACTACTCGTACAGCACCTATCGCAACAGTTTCAACTGCGCCCGCACGGTGTCGGTCTACGGCGCGCTGGCCGACGGGCGGCTCACCTACACCGCCATCTCGGCCGACACGGGCGAACGCACGCACGGAGCGGTCGTCTCGGACGCGTCGCTGGGCTTCACGCCGAAAACACTGGCCACGCTGAACTTCAACACCCTGCTCGTCACGTCCGCCAGCGGGCAGCTGTATCGCGTCGACGTCATCACCAACAACGACTCGCTGGTGTTCAACACGCCTATCCACCTGGGCGGCGGCTGGACCCATGACCTGCTCACGTATGACGGCGCCGGGCACCTGTACGGCATCGCGGACGGTGTGTTGCGCCGCTACAACGTCTCGGGCTCCAAGCCCACCACGTTCCCGGGCAACACGGTCATCGACGGCGGGTTCACCCTCCAGACGCTGACCGCCTATGGGCCCGGCTGGATCCTCGGCACGACGGCCGACGGTCGGCTGCTGTCCTACCGCATCTACGGCGCGGGCGACTGGGCGCCGCACGAACTCAAGTCGTCAACCTGGCAGGGCATGACCAACCTGGTGTCGCCCGGCGTCGGGATCATCTACGGCCGCACGAGCAACGGCGCGCTGCACCGCTACCTGGACAGCGACCCGTTCGACAACACCGGCGCCGACCTGCACGGCATGGGCACGGTCGACGACAGCGGCTGGACCCAGATCCTGCTCTCCGCCCACCCCTTCGCCTTCTAGGGAGCGTCCACAATGGATCTTAAAACCGTTTCCCGGCGGACCCTGCTGGGCGGCGCACTCGGCGTCGCGGCCGGTCTCGCCCTGCCGATGCCGGCCCAGGCTGCCGTGCTTCGGCGAGGCATCGACTATTCGTGGGGCCGGCCGCGGCCGAGCGTCATCGCGTCGCTGGATTTCACCTTTGTCTGCCGGTACCTGAGCTGGAACACGACCGGGAAGAACCTCACCCGGTCGGAGGCCGACTCGCTGCGCGCGGCGGGCCTGGACATCGTGTCCAATTGGGAATACACGACCACCGAGGCGCTCGGTGGGTATGCCGAGGGCGTTTCGAATGCGCGCGAGGCGCACCGGCAGGCGGTCGCGTGCGGCATGCCCCCGTCGAGACCCATCTACTTCAGCGTCGACTTCGACGCGCAACCGAGCCATCAGGCCACCGTCAACGCCTACTTCGACGGGATCGCCTCGGTCATCGGGCGCGATCGCACGGGCGCCTATGGCGGGTTCTACCTGTTGGACCGGCTCTTCGACGCCTCCAAAATCACGTGGGGCTGGCAGACCTTCGCGTGGTCCGGCGGCAACTGGGACGCGCGGGCCGAGCTGCGCCAGGTGGAAAACAACATCACCGTCGATGGCGAAGACTGCGACCGCAACGAGGCGCACTTCGTCGACTTCGGCCAGTGGGGCGGGCCGTCGCGCGGGACGGCCAGCGTCTACGGCGTGCTGGCGGACGGCGGGCTCACCTATACGGCCATCGACGCGTACACGGGCGAACGCACGCACGGCGCGGTCGTCTCGGACGCGGCGCTGGGCTTCACGCCGCAGGCGTTGGCCACGTTGAACTTCAATACCCTGCTCGTCACGTCCACGGCCGGGCAGCTGTATCGCGTCGACATCATCACCAACAACAACTCGCTGGTGTTCAACGCGCCCATCCACCTGGGCGGCGGCTGGACCCACGACCACCTCGCCTACGACGGCGGCGGCCACCTGTTCGGCATCGCGGACGGTGTGTTGCGCCGATACACGGTCACCGGCTCCAAGCCCACCGCGATCACCGGTAACACCCTTATCGGCGGTGGCTTCACCCTCAAGACCCTGACCACCACCGGCCCCAACTGGATCATGGGCACGGTGGCCGACGGAAGGCTGCTGTCCTATCACATCCGCGGCGCGGGTGAGTGGGGACCCGCCTATGAGCTCAAGGACTCGACCTGGCAGGGCATGACCCACCTCATGTCGCCCGGCGGCGGCGTCATCTACGGCCGCACGAGCAACGGGGCGCTGCACCGATACATGGACACTGATCCCTACGACGGCAGCGGCTCGGATCTCTATGGCCAGGGGACGGTCGACGACAGCGGCTGGACCCAGGTCCTCCTGTCCGCCCAGCCCCGAACGGTCGCCTGATCGGGCTTTGGCAGGATGGGTCCGTGCAGCGGCGTGAGGATCCGATCGCGATAGTTCCCTACGACCCCGAGTGGCCGGGGCTGTTCGAGCGCGAACGGCCCCGGGTCGAGGCGGCGCTGCTGCCGTGGCTCGCCGCACCGGTCGAGCACATCGGCAGCACCGCCGTCCCGGGGCTGGCCGCCAAGCCCATCATCGACATGCTCGCGGTGGTCAGCGACTACGATGCGGTCGCACACGCGGTCGTGTCGATGGAGGCGATCGGGTGGGCGCACGCGCCGGAGCCGGGCGATCCGCAGCGGCGCACGCACTCGTTCTGCCACCCGGATCCGGCCTGGCGCACGCATCACCTGCATGTGGTCGAGCACGCCTCGGACGGGTGGCGCACCTGGCTCGCCTTCCGCGACCACATGCGCGCCCACCCCGGCGACGCGGCCGAATACGCACGCGTCAAGCAGGAGCTGGCGGCGGCCGACGACCGCGACCGCGCGGCCTATCGGGCGGGCAAGCGCCCGTTCATCGAGGGCCTGCTGGATCGGCTACCGGCCGGCCGGCCTTATATACCGCAACAACCCGGCGCAGCGCGGTGATGTCGGCCAGCGGATCACCCTGCACCGCAACGATATCTGCGTCGTAGCCGGCCGCGATCCGGCCCTTGCGCTCGCCCACCCGGCACACCGCGGCGGCACCCGATGTCACCGCGCGCAGGGCGCCGAGATTGTCGGGGCCGAGCTCGGTGAAGTGCGAGGCGCTGTAGGCCAGGGCGTTGTGCGGCTTCACCGGGTTGATGCCCGCGTCGCTGCTGCAGATCATCTTCACGCCGGCCGCGGTCATCCGCTGGAAGATGCCGGTCAGCGCGGCGAACAGGGTCACGGCCCGCGGCGTCATCTCCAGCCCGCCCGCCAGCACGTGCCCCAGCGTCGCGGAAACCACGACACCGGAATCGGCAAGGGCCGCAATGATTTCGTCGTCGCCCTCGGCGCCGTCCTCGGTCAGGAACGAGCAGTGCTCGATGCAGTCGACGCCCGCCTCGATGGCGGCGCGGATGCCGGCAGCGCCGTGGGCATGCGCGGTGATCGGCAGCCCCAGCGCGTGCGCCTCCTCGGTCGCCGCCCGCAGCTCCGCCACGCTGAACTGGGACACGTGCGGCGGCGTGCCCTTCGTGAGCTCGCCGCCGGTGGCCATCACCTTGACCACATCGGCGCCCCGCTCCGCCCGTTCCCGCACCGCGGCCCGGATCGCTTCCGCGCCTTGGACTTCGCCACCCAGGAACCAGCAGTGCCCCTTGACGCTCGTGATCGGAGGCCCGGCGGCGAGGATGTCGGGCAGCGCCCCGCCCTCCTCACGGAGCCGGATCGAGAGGTATCCCCGGTCGCCCAGGTCCCGCACGGTCGTGACACCCGCCCGCAGCGCCAGATTTGCGGCGCCGCGCATCTGCGCCACCACGGCGTCGTCATCGCGCGCCGCGAGCGCACCGACCACATCGGTCCCGGCATCGAAGCATAAATGCAAATGACTATCTATCATCCCTGGTATCAAATGAGCCTCGCCCAGATCCACGACCTGAGCGTGCTCGGGCGGCTCGCCCCCGGATAGCACGGAGACGACCCGCCCGTCCTCGACCAGCACCACCGGCCGCCGCACCGGCGCCGCCGAAACCCCATCAAACAGCCAAGCCGCCCGGATCGCCAGCATCGCCCCAGTCTAGTGACCCGCGGGCAACGGGGTCCCGGTCCAAAGCTGTTCGTTGTGTGCCGCACCGGGGATGACACGCACCGACTTCGCGACGTCAAGCGCCCGCTCGCCGTTGACCTCGACGGTGAAGCCCTCGACGTTGTACACGCGGACCCGGGAGCCGTCGATCTGGGCCGGGTGCCCGTTGACCTCGCCGGGCGCGGGCCCCTTGTCGCCCAGCACGTCGACGGTGTTGACGTTGACCTCCAGCGTGTGGTTGTCCGGCCGGAAGAGCAGCGGTGTGGGATTGTCCACGGTGCCGAAGTGGAGCAGAGTCCACGCCCGATCCCCCGGGTAGTACGCGACCGTCGTGCTGACCAATCGCACGCCCCGGGCTGGTCCGACGGTGAACGGCATCGTCACGCCCGGGCCCTCGGCGATGGTGGCCGCCTCCGCCACACTCCGCGCCAGGTCCCGCAGCCGCGCCGCATCGGCGTTTGCCCCTTCCTGTCTGGCTGTCACGATCACCCAGGCGCTGTCGCGCCACCGCCAGGCCAGGACCTGCACCGAGTCCTGCGTCTCGAAGCGGGCACTCCAATATGCCGGTGCGCCGCCGACCTGGCCCGCCGGCTCACCGGCGGCGGGGTCGAAAACCTGCGGCGCGCCACCGGCCGCCAGGCTGATCACGGGCTGCCCACCCGGGAAGTACGCGGTGACCTTGACCGTCGCACCGGACTCGCCCGGCTCTCGCAGCTCATAGGTTTGCCAGTAGCGGGCCGTCGTCCGGGCGCTCGGCTGCAGCCCGGCCACCTCGCCAACCTGGATCCAGCGGCGCATCGGATCCCAGCCGTCGTGCGGCGCGGCGACTTGGCCACCGCCTTCGCCGCCCCACGGGTTGATCACGGCAAGCCCGCCGGCGCCCACCATCAGCAACAGCCCCAAGGCGGCCCAGCGCATCCGCGCGCCGCGCCGCCCGGCCCGCACGGCCCGGTCAATGTCCACCTTGGACGGTGGCAGCGGATCGTCGCGCAGCGGCGACAGCAGATCGTGCATCACTTACTCCCCTTCGAGTTCGCGAACTCCTGCTGGCCCAGCAGGCGTCGCAGCGTCGCCAGGCCGTGCGAGGTCTGGCTCTTGACGGTAGTCAATGAGCGAAAAAAGCCAGAAAAATCTTTGGAACGTCGGATATCCGCCACCCTGAGTGGTGTGACCTGGCGCCATGTACCGCAACGTCAACGGCCACAATGGGGGAGGCGCACAGTAGCGC
>JBIOYB010000042.1:0-7149 GCA_044869915.1 Allorhizocola sp. | reverse complement strand
ACGCGTCGAATGTCATCCCCGCGCCCAAGATCGGGCCGATCGAGTCGGAGACGCTGTGGCTGTGGATCGGCCCGCTCCAGCTGCAGCCGTCGGAGCTGGCCAAGTTTGCCCTCGTGCTGTGGGGAGCGGATGTGCTGGCCCGCAAGGGAAGCCGCATAGTCAACTGGCGCGAACTGGTCATGCCGCTGTTCCCGGCCGTCGCCCTGCTGTTCATCCTGGTGGGTTACAACGACCTGGGGTCGATGCTATGCCTGCTGATCCTGTTCGTCGGGCTGCTGTGGGCGGCGGGGGCACCGCTGCGCTTCTTCGGCATCATGCTCGGCGTCGGGCTCGTCGGCATCGCCGGGCTCATCGTGGCACCCGGCCGGTCCGAATACCGTTCCGAGCGCTTCGACGCGTTCTTCTCGGCCGACGCCTCGCTGCTGGCCTGCGACGGCGCCCAGAAGTGCTATCAGGCCAAGCAGGGCCTGCTGGCACTGGCCGAGGGCGGCTGGTTCGGCGTGGGGCTGGGCAACGGCAGCGCCAAGTGGGGCTGGGCGCCCAGCGTGCACAACGACTTCATCTTCGCGCTGATCGCCGAGGAGCTGGGCGTGGTCGGATGCCTAGTGGTGCTGGCCCTGTTCGCCGTGCTGGCATACTCGGGCATGCGCATCGGCCGGCGCGTGCCCGACCCGTTCCGGCGCATGGCCGCCTGCGCGGTGACGCTGTGGCTCGTGGGCCAGGCCGTCATCAACATCGGCGGCGTGGTCAAGCTGCTGCCCATCACGGGACTCCCGCTGCCGTTCATCTCCGACGGCGGCACGGCACTGGTCGTGACCCTGGCCGCGGTCGGCATGCTAGCTTCGTTTGCCCGGGCCGAACCGGCCGCGGCAGAGGCACTGCATGCCCGTCCCCCCGCCTAGTGGTTCCAGCTAGTCTGGGCTCCGTTGCCACCCTTACCAACTTCTCGTAGGAGCGTCCCGTGAAGTCAGTCGTCCTCGCCGGTGGTGGGACGGGCGGGCATATCTACCCGCTGCTCGCGTTCGCCGACTGTCTGCGCCGGCACGACCCAGGCATCCGGATCACCTGCCTGGGCACACCGCGCGGGCTGGAGACCGATCTGATCCCCGCCGCCGGATACGACCTGCGCCACATCCCCGCCTACCAGCTGCCGCGCTCGGTCAACATGAACCTGCTGCGCACGCCCGACCGGATGTGGCGTTCGAGCCGCGCCGCCGGGGCGATCCTCGACGAGGTGCAGGCCGACATCGTGGTCGGGTTCGGCGGATACGTGTCGGCGCCGTCCTTCCTGGCCGCGTGGCGGCGGCGCACCCCGATCGTCATCCACGAGGTCAACGTGCCCCCGGGCATCGCCAACCGGCTGGGCATGCGCCTGACCAAGCACGTGGCCGTCGGCTTCCCGCACCAGGTCGAGCAGTCGGCGGCGCTGCGCCGGGCCGCGGTGGTCGGCATACCGCTGCGCCAGGCGATCGCCCGGCTCGACCGGCTCGCCATGCAGACCCGGGCGCGGGCGCACTTCGGGCTCGACCCCGATCGGCCGACCCTGCTCGTGTTCGGCGCCTCGCAGGGCGCCCGCTCGCTCAACCTGGCCACGGCCGGCGCGGCCAAGGCCCTGGCGGAGGCCGGGGTCCAGGTGCTGCACGTGATCGGCGCGCGCAACGAGGACGTGGACGTGCCGATGGGGTTGCCGTCGCCCTATGTGCGGCTCAAGTTCATCAACGAGATGGAAATGGCCTACGCGGCCGCCGACCTCACCCTGTGCCGGGGCGGCGCCCTGACGTGCGCCGAGACGGCCGCTGTCGGGCTGCCGGCGGTGTTCGTGCCGCTGCCCTACGGCAACGGGGAGCAGCGGCGCAACGCGCTCCCGGTCGTTGAGGCAGGTGGGGGTCTGATTGTCGATGACGCCGAGCTGTCGCCACAGTGGATCGAGCAAAACGTGCTTCCGCTGGTCACCGACAGGCAACGGCTGGCATCGATGAGCGCGGCGGCCGCGGCCTACGGCCGGCGCGACGGCGACGAACAACTGCGGCGCTTCGTCATGGCGGCGCTGCACAAGTAGGGAGAAGACTGTGGAGACGGCGGAGATGATTCCCGCGGGCGTACTGGCCGCGGAGGATCTGGGGCGCGTGCACATGATCGGTGTGGGCGGTGTGGGCATGTCCGGCCTGGCGCGCCTGCTGCTCACGCGCGGCGTGCCGGTCTCGGGTTCGGAGCTGCGCGAGTGGCCGTCACTTGCCAGCCTGCGCGCGCTGGGCGGCACGGTGTTCATGTCGCATGAGGTGTCCAATCTGGACGGTGTGGACACGGTCGTCTACTCCACCGCGATCCCGGCCGACCACCTGGAGCTGGTCGAGGCGCGCCGGCGGGGCCTGCGCATCCTGCACCGGTCGGAAGCGCTCGCGGCCGCGATGACCGGGCGACGCACTATCGCTGTCGCCGGTACCCACGGAAAAACGACCACCACCTCGATGGTGACCCTGGTCCTGCAGCAGGCGGGGTTTGCGCCGTCCTTCGTGATCGGCGGCGAGATCTCGGAGGTGGGCTCCAACGCGCACCACGGCACGGGCGAGTTCTTCGTGGCCGAGGCCGACGAGCACGACCGCACGTTCCTGCTCTACCGGCCGCACGTGGCCATCATCACCAATGTCGATGCCGACCACCTCAACACCTACGGCGACATGGCCGGGCTCGAGGACGCGTTCGTGGAGTTCGGCGGGCTGAACGACGCCGACGGGTTCATCGTCACGTGCGCCGACAACGACGGCGTGCGCCGCGTGGCCGACCGCCTGCGCGCGATGGGCCGCACGGTCTACACCTACGGCGAGGCCGCGGACGCGGATCTGCGGATGTCCGAGATTCACTCGTCGGCGTCCGGGGTGCGCTATCTGGCCGCCTTGGACGATCAGCCGCTGGGTGAATTCACTTTGCCGGTGCCGGGAAGGCACCTCGGGCTCAATTCGGCGGCCGCGGTGGTGACGGCGTTGAAGCTGGGCATCGACCCAGAGGTCATCGCGGCGGCGCTCGCGGGTCACCCGGGCGTGCGGCGGCGCTTCGAGCTCAAGGCGATCGCGGGCGGCGTGCGCGTCTACGACGAATATGCCTACCATCCGACCTCCATGACCGCCGCGCTGCACACCCTGCGCGAGGTCGCGGGCGACGGACGGCTCATCGTGGTGTTCCAGCCCTACCGGGTCTACCGCACGCGTGACCTGCAGACCGAGATCGCGACCGCGCTGGCGCTGGCCGACGACGTGCTCGTGATGGAGGTGTTCGGGCCGGGCGAGGTGCGCGAGCCGGGCGAGGGCGGCGTCGCGCTGACCGCGGCCATCGACCTGCCCGAGGAGCACAAGGTGTTCGTGTCGTCGTGGGAGGAAGTGCCGGGCGAGGTGGTGCGGCGGGCCCGCGAGGGCGACGTCGTGGTCACCATGGGCGCGCCGCCGATCTCGCTGATGGGCGAGGATCTGATCGAGGCCCTGACCCAGCGCAGCAGTTACGCGCCGCGCCATGCCAAGTGACGCATTGCCGCCGCCACTGTTTCCCTGCCGCGATCTTGAAAGCGCGTTCTTTGCTTTCAAGATCGCAAGGGGAGGCAGTGGCTTAAGGGCGGCAAGGCCCGCGACTTGCTTTAGCAGGAGCCATGAAAGGCACTGAGTTCAATTCGGGAGAAGGCCGGCGCCGGTGGCGGTTGGTGCGGGCGCGCAGCGATGCGATCCCCGACTCGTTGCGCCGGCTCATGGCGCGCGCCCGGCAGGGCCGGCCCCGCGGGGCGGGCGTGCCATGGCGCGAGATCGGGCTCGTGGCGGCGGTGCTCGCGTTCCTCGGCTGGGTGGTGTTCTACTCGCCGGTGCTGGGCGTGCGCGCGGTTGACATCACGGGGCTGGTCGAGCTGCCGGAGGCCCAGGTGCGCGAGGTCGCCGCGGTCGTCATGGGCACGCCGCTGACCAGGGTGGACGCGACGTCGATCGCCGATCGGGTGCGCGGCCTCAAGCCCGTCGGCGCGGTCGACGTGTCCCGGGTCTGGCCGTCCACTTTGCGCATCGCCGTCACCGAGCGGGTCCCCGTCGGCGGGATCAAACAGGGCAACGCGTTCGAGCTGTTCGACGGCCAGGGCGTGCTGTTCCGCACGGCCGGTTCGCTGCCCGGGGGCGTGGCACAGGTCGAGCTCGCGGTGGTCAACCCGCTTCTGGTCGAGGGCGCGGCCCGATTGATCGGATCCCTGACACCGGAGCTACGTGAGGGCTTGGTCACGTTGAAGGTCGACGGGCCGGCCGGTTACACGCTCGTGTTGCCCAATAGCCGTACTGTGATCTGGGGCGATGCCGAGGAAAACGACCTGAAAGCGAAGGTCGCAACGGCCCTGATGAAGCAGAAGGGGAAGCGCATTGACGTCAGCGTCCCGGAGATCGTCACGATCCAGTGATGGACACGCCGTCGGTGGTCCTTGGATCAAACCGCGCTGACACTTACGTTTTCGTCCAGACAGTAGTCGAAGTAATTGACAATGCTTTGAAGCTCTAGTAGAGGTTGAGGGTTTGCGATGACACCACCGCACAATTACCTCGCCGTGATCAAAGTCGTCGGGATCGGCGGCGGCGGCGTCAACGCGGTCAACCGCATGATCGAGGTTGGTCTCAAGGGCGTGGAGTTCATCGCGATCAACACTGACGCCCAGGCGCTCCTGATGAGCGACGCCGACGTCAAGCTCGACGTCGGGCGGGAGTTGACGCGGGGGCTCGGTGCCGGGGCCAATCCCGACGTCGGCAAGAACGCGGCCGAGGATCACCGTGATGAGATCGAGGAAGTCCTGCGCGGCGCCGACATGGTGTTCGTGACGTGCGGCGAGGGCGGCGGCACCGGCACGGGCGGCGCGCCCGTGGTCGCCAACATCGCGCGCAAGCTGGGCGCGCTGACCATCGGCGTGGTGACCCGGCCGTTCTCGTTCGAGGGCAAGCGCCGCCAGGTGCAGGCCGAATCGGGCATCGACGAGCTGCGCAACCAGTGCGACACGCTCATCGTGATCCCCAACGACCGGCTGCTCGCGCTCGGCGACCGCGGCATCACGATGATGGACGCGTTCCGCCAGGCCGACCAGGTGTTGCTGTCCGGTGTCCAGGGCATCACCGACCTGATCACGACGCCGGGTCTGATCAACCTGGACTTCGCCGACGTGAAAAGCGTCATGAGCGGCGCGGGCAGCGCCCTGATGGGCATCGGCAGCGCGCGTGGCGACAACCGTGCGGTCGAGGCGGCCGAGCGGGCCATCTCCAGCCCGCTGCTCGAGCAGAGCATGGACGGCGCGCGCGGCGTGCTGCTGTCCATCGCCGGCGGTTCGGACCTCGGCCTGTTCGAGATCAACGATGCGGCGCAGCTGGTGACCGACGCGGCGCACGCCGACGCCAACATCATCTTTGGTGCGGTGATCGACGACGCGCTGGGCGACGAGGTGCGCGTGACCGTGATCGCGGCCGGGTTCGACAGCGGGTCGCCGTCGTACAAGCCGGCCGAGGTCCGCCGGATCACGCCGCCGGTGGAGGCGCCGCCGCTGCGCAACCCGGCGCCGACCAGCTCGCCACCCGCGCAGACCCAGCGCAAGGTGCTCTTCGACGACGTGGACGTCCCGGACTTCTTGAAGAATGGATCGTAGGGCTGAGATCGCAGGCAACCTGGCGGCGGTGCGCGAGCGCATCGCCGCCGCTTGTGTCGCGGCTGGACGGTCGCCGGACTCGGTCACGCTGATCGCGGTCACCAAGACCTACCCGGCCTCGGATGTGGCGCACCTGGTGTCGCTGGGCGTGCTGGACATCGGCGAAAACCGGGATCAGGAGGCGGCTCCCAAGGCGCTGGCCGTGCCCGAGGCGCGCTGGCACTTCATCGGCCAGCTCCAGCGCAACAAGGCCAAGTCCGTGGTGACGTATGCGCACACGGTGCATTCCGTGGACAGCGTCGAGCTGGCGCACACGCTTGCCGATCAGGCCGCCAAGCGGCGCACGGAGGCTCAGGGGCCGCTGGATGCCCTGGTTCAGGTGAGCCTGGACGACGACCCGGCGCGCGGTGGCGCGGCGGGTGACGAGTTTTTGTCCGTGGCGGAGGCGATCGCCGGATCGGGCTCGCTGAGATTGATGGGCATCATGGCCGTGGCGCCTCTGGGGGAGGATCCACAAATCGCTTTCGCCAGGCTGGAGCGGTACATCACACTACTACGGGGGGATCATCCTAATGCGACAGTTGTGTCGGCCGGGATGAGTGATGATCTTGTCGAGGCGATCGCCAACGGCGCGACACATGTGCGCATCGGCAGCGCCTTGCTCGGAAAGCGCCAGGCACTGCGGTAGCCTGGCGGCGGGGCACCGAATTACATGGGTGTGGTTACACCGAAACGTGACGTGAATGGTGTCCACGCGCGACAGAGCGGCATAAGGCACGGGGGACTGTGCCGCACGGCGGACGGAGGGGCGCGGTAATGGGAGCGCTAAGGAAGGCGGGGGTCTGGCTCGGCCTGGTCGAAGACGACGACGACCTGGAGTACGACGACGCCCCGGCTGAGTCCTACTCGCGTTACCGTGACCGTGACCGTTCGGCCTCTTCCTCATCGCGGCGCGCCGAAGACCGGCGTGACCAGTTCGACGACTTCGACGAGGACGACGAGCTCGAGGTGACGCCGGTCAGGCGGCGCCGCCCCTCCCGGCTGGGCCTGGAGGTCGACGACGCGCCGGCCGAGTCTTCGGTGCCGGTCTCGTCCACCCGTTCGGCCGTCGAGGCACGCCTCGAGCAGGCACGCGCCGAGCGCGCGACGGTCCGCCCGATCACCCGTCCGGCGGCGGCCACGCCGACCGCCGGCACGAACACACGGGAAAACCTCGCCCTGGCGCCGCAACCGCAACCGCTGCAGCGTGTCGCCCCGGCGGTCGAGGACGACCGCCGGACGCAGATCACTACCCTGCACCCCACGACTTACAACGAGGCAAGGCAGATTGGGGAGCGCTTTCGGGACGGCTCGCCGGTCATCATGAACCTCACCGAAATGGACGAAGCGGACGCGAAGCGGTTGGTGGACTTCGCGGCGGGACTTGCCTTCGGGATGCGCGGTACGATCGTGCGCGTGACCAACCGGGTGTTCCTGCTCTCACCGGCCAACGTCCAGGTCACCGC
>JBIOYB010000041.1:0-11943 GCA_044869915.1 Allorhizocola sp. | reverse complement strand
GGTGCCGTCGGGGTGCGTGGCCCGGCCGGACCGGACCAGCGCACCCGTCGTGGCGTCGCGGATGACGACCTTGCAGGCCTGCGTCGACGAGTCAACACCCGCGACCAGCATGTCAGCGTGCCCCCATGAGGTGCTCGACGGCGAGCTGGTTGAGGCGCACAAACCCGGCACCCCGCGCGCCCGCCGCGTCGGCGTCGAACTTCTCGAACGCCGACTCGTCGGCCAGCAGGTCGGCCAAAGTCTCGCCCTCGCCGAGGGTGGGCGACTTCAGCTCCTCCACGCGTGCGTCGGCAAGGGCCGCCTGCACCTCGGGGTCCGCCCGATAGGCGGCAGCTCGCTCCTTGAGCAGTGTGTAGGTGCGCATGTTGGCCGCGGCCGACGCCCACACTCCCTCGATGTCCTCGGTGCGCGAGGGCTTGTAGTCGAAGTGCCGCGGGCCCTCGTAGCCGCCGGTCTCCAGCAGATCCACGAGGAAGAACGCGTTGAGCAGGTCGCCGTGCCCGAACACCAGATCCTGGTCGAACTTGATGCCGCGCTGACCATTTAGATCGATGTGGAACAGCTTGCCGTGCCACAGCGCCTGGGCGATGCCGTGCACGAAGTTGAGCCCGGCCATCTGCTCGTGGCCGACCTCCGGATTGAGCCCCACCCGATCGGAGTGCTCCAGCTCGTTGATGAACGCGATCGCGTGCCCGATCGTGGGCAGCAGGATGTCGCCACGCGGCTCGTTGGGCTTGGGCTCGATCGCGAAGCGGATGTCGTAGCCACGCTCGATGACATAGGACGTGAGCAGGTTGAGCCCTTCGGCGTAGCGGTCGAGGGCCGCGCGGACGTCCTTGGCGCCGTCGTATTCGGAGCCCTCGCGGCCGCCCCACAGCACATAGGTCTTCGCGCCCAGCGAGGCCGCCAGGTCGAGGTTGCGCAACACCTTGCGCAGCGCATACCGCCGCACGGAGCGATCGTTGGCGGTGAATCCGCCGTCCTTGAAGACGGGGTGGGTGAACAGGTTGGTCGTGACCATGGGCACCGTCATGCCGGTCTCGGCGAGCGCGGCCTTGAACCGGTCGAGGTGATGCTCCCTCTCGGACTGCGTGGAACCGAGCGGGATGAGATCGTCGTCGTGGAACGTGACCCCGGAGGCGCCGAGCTCGTGGAGGCGATGCACGGTTTCGACCGGGTCCAGCGGTGGGCGCGTCGCGTCTCCGAACGGGTCGCGGGCCTGCCAGCCCACGGTCCAGAGACCGAACGTGAATTGCGTCATGCTATTGCTCCATAAAGGTCAGCAGACCGTCCGCCGTGGACGGCCGCGTGGGCCTGCCGTTGATGGTCACCTCGGCCGGAGGGATCACCCCGGCCATGGGCGCGAAGGCGACCGCGCGGACCCGGGCCGGGCCCGCGACCTCAACGTTGAGCCTATCGCCGGTGCGGCGCGCGTGGATGGACGTCGTGCCATCGTCGTCCCTCATCTCTACATGTGTAGAGATAGCGCCGGCATCGAAGCTCAGCAGGGTCAAACTGCGCCACGGGCCGTCGGGGATGTTTTCCCCGGGCGCCGTGGTCGATATCAGGGCTCCGCGTCGGGCAAAGAGCGGAACCTGTGAGGTGGCGACATGGATCATGGCGGGCCCGATGTGGACGGCGCCGGTCCACCAGTCCACCCACTCGCCGGCCGGTAGGTAGACGTCCCGCCGCTGGTCCGGCGTGATCATCGGCGCGACCAGCAGCGACGGGCCGAACATGTATTGGTGCTCCGCCCGCCACGCCAGCGGGTCGCCCGGGAAGTCGACCATCATGGCGCGCATCATGGGCTCGCCCGTCACGGCGGAAGCCTTTGCGGCGGAATAGATGTATGGCAGCAGCCGGTATCGCAGACGAAGCGCCGAGATCACCTCGGCCTCGACGGCGGGGAAGCGCCACGGCTCCCGCGAGGTGGTCCCGTGGAAACGCAGCAGGGGCGACAGCGCGCCAAAGCGGCTCCACTGCAGGAACAGGTCGTCGCTGGGCCGGCCCGAGAAGCCGCCCGTGTCGTGCGACCAGTAGGGCACGCCCGACAGGCCGTGCGCCAGCCCACCGTTCATCGATGTCGCCAGCGCCGGGTAGGTGCACATGGTGTCGCCGCCCCACTGTGCCGCGTGCCGCTGCCCGCCCAGGTAGGACGAGCGCGCCCACACCATCGCGTGCCCGTGCACCTCCTGCGTGACCGCGCTCACCACGTCGTTGAACAGCAGCGAGTACACGTTGTGCAGCTCCGTGCCGCTCATCCCGTTGAACGCGCGCGCGTCCGCCGGTACCCCCTCGGCGAAATCGGTTTTGAAAACGTCCACACCCTGCTCGGCGAGGGGCCGCAGCAGGCTCTGGAACCACTGCGTCGCCTCGGGGTTGGTGAAGTCGACGATCCCGCACGCGGGGAAGCTGCCGTGCCACGAGTCGGCGACGTAGGCGCTGCCGTCGGCCCGGGTGAGCAGGAACCCGCGCTGGGCCGCCTCGTGGAACCGGTCGGAGTGGATGCTGATGTAGGAGTTCATCCACAGGCACACGCGGAAGCCCATGGCGTGCACCTGCTCGAGCATCGCGGTCGGGTAGGGCCAGGCCTCGGTGTCCCAGCGCATCTCGGACCAGCGCCCGTCGCGCTGCCAATAGGTGTCCAGGTGCAGCACGTCGCACGGGATGCCGTGCTCGCGGATGGTGCGCGCCCGCTCGAGCACCGCCTCCTGGTTGTCCCGGAAGAACCCCGACGAGATCCACGACCCGAAGGCCCACTTCGGCGGGCACACGGGCCGGGACGTGATCCGGTCGTAACGGTCCAGCACGTCGGACGGAGTCGGTCCACATAGGACGTAGTAGTCGAGCAGGTCGTCGGGCACGACGATCTGCAGCGCGCTCTGGGTGGACGCGCCGAAGTCCAGCTCCACCGGCATGCCCGAGTCGATGACAAGCCCGTAGCCCTTGCTGGACTGGAAGAACGGCACGTTCTTGTACGCCCGGTCGCCCTCGCTGCCGAACGCGTCGAAGTTCCAGATGACCGGGCGCTGACCCCGGAGGTTCAAAGGCAGAAATCTTTCGCCCGTCCCAGCCACGACCTCGTCGGCGGCGAGGGCGAAGCTGTCGTGGTAGGCGACGATCTCGCCGTCGACGATGGAGCACCCGAACGGCAGCGTGCGCATCCGCCCCGAGATGTCCACCAGCCCCGGCTCGGTCTCCAGCAGGGTGCGCCCGCCACTGGAAAACCTTATGCCCCACGGGTCAAGCGTGATCTCCGCCACGAGCGGCCCGGACGTGATCGTCACCGTGTTGTCGGTCGTGGTGATCGTCGCGACCGCCGTCAGGTCCGGCCGGGTGAGCGGCAGCACCCGGGCCGAGCGGCTGCGCGCCCCCGGGTCGCTGGACAGGCGCACCCGGATGATGCCCTCGCCCGCGGCCGAAACCTGAGCGTAGAGGGTGGTGCTCGCGGTGGTGGCGGCCTTGAGCACGACGCCGTTGGGCTCGACGGCCGTGAGCTCGGCGCGGGTCACGCTCTCCGGCCCGGGGTCGCCGTGCGCCCGGCGCGGTAGCTCCGGCGGGTCGGCGACAAAGTATTCGTGGGCCACCAGCGGGGGGCGGAACGGCATTTACTGCTCCTTGACACGAGCCGGACTGGGCGTCTTTAGTTTTCCGTGTAGCCAAACAAACGTCAACGGGTGGTTGGATTGGGGTACTGGTTCGGCGGCGACTACAACCCGCGGTCACAGGATGAGGTGACGGCGGATCTTCCGCTGATGCGTGAGCTCGGGATCAACCTGCTCACCATCGGCGTGTTCTCGTGGTCGCGTCTTCAGCCGTCGCCAGGCACGTGGTCCTTCGAGTGGCTGGACCGCCTGATTGGCACGTTGGGTGACGCCGGGATCGGCGTGTGCCTGGCGACTCCGACCGCCTCGCCGCCGCCCTGGTTCACCCTGGCCCACCCCGGCGCGATGCCGCAGACGCGCGAGGGCGTGCGCCTGACGCACGGCTCGCGGGACACCTACTGCGTCAATTCGGCCGCCTATCGAAGCGCTTCGCATGAGGTGGCCTCGCGCTTGGCCAAGCGTTACGGCGCACAGGTCGAGCTGTGGCACGTGCACAACGAATACGGCACATGGTGCTACTGCGACACGTGCGCCGGCGTGTTCAGGCAGTGGCTCAAGGCGCGGCACGGCTCGCTGGACGCGCTGAACGAGGCCTGGAGCACCGACTTCTGGAGCCAGGGATATGGCCGATGGGAGGAGATCCTCCCGCCCCGGGCCACCCAATATCTGCGCAATCCGTCCCAAGAGATGGACTATCGCCGGTTCCTGTCCGACTCGCTTTTGCAGGCATTTTTGGAACAGCGTGCGGCGATCCGGGCCGAGTCGAGCGCGCCGATCACGACCAACTTCGTGCTCGGCGGGTGGGTGCCGGTCGACCACGCCCGCTGGGCGCGCGAGGTCGACCTCGTGGCCATCGACCATTACCCCAACTTTGACGGGCCGTTCCTGGAGGAGGCCGCGTTCGCGGCCGCGGCGGCGCGGGGCTGGGCATGTCTCAAACCCTGGCTTCTCATGGAGCACCCGCCGACCAAGCACATGCTGCCGCTGGCGATGGCGCACCTCGAGCGCGGGTCGCGCGGCGCGCTGTTCTTCCAATGGCGGGCCCACCCGGGCGGGGCCGAGCAATGGCACCCGGCACTGGTCCCGCAACACACCGAGCTCGCTCGGCAGCTGGGCGCGCGGCTGCGCGAGCTGCCGCCGCTGTATGAAGACCTGAACCCTGCCGAGATCGCGGTCTGGTATGACGAGGAATGCTTCTGGGCGCTGCAGGCCACGTCGCACCTTCCGGTTGATCTCGACTATCAGGCGACGGTGCAGCAATGCCACGCCGTGTTGGAGCGTCACGGCTATGCGGTGGACGTGGCGCCGCCGGCATTGCTGACCCAGGGCGCGTGCCCGCCTTACCGCCTGATAGTGGTGCCCGCCGCCTATCTGCTGACGGAGGCCTCGCTTGGTGCGCTGCGAGACTTCGAGGCAGGCGGCGGGCACTGCATCTTCCTCGGCCCGTGCGGCGTCGTGGACGAGCACCTGCGCGTGCGCGATCCCGCGGCGCACGGGGAGACGCCATGGGAGATCGACGACCTCGAGGGCACGCTGCTGCGCGCGGTCAAGCGGGTGATCACCGGAGACTAGACTCTCGCCATGGCCGTCGAGCGCAGCGGGGCCGGGGATCCCTCCCGCACCATAGTTCTGCTGTGGCGGTGGTCGCCGACGCACACCCGGGGGCGCAAGCCCAGCCTCACCATCGACCGCATCGTGCAGGCCGCGACCGCCGTGGCCGACCGCGAAGGGCTGGCCGAGATGTCGATGGCCCGGGTCGCGGCCGAGCTGGGCGTCGGCACCATGTCGCTGTATACATATGTCCCGGCCAAGGCCGAGCTCATCGACCTGATGGTGGACATGGCGTTCCAGTCGCGGGACCTGACGACGGACGCGGACGACTGGCGGGCGCGCATCCAGCTCTTCGCCGACCGCACGCTCGAGATGCACCGGCGGCACCCCTGGCTGCGCCAGGTCTCGCTCGTCCGCCCGCCACTCGGGCCCGGGCTGCTGGCCCAGCAGGAATACCTCTTCGCGGCGCTGCGCCTCACCCCGCTGTCGCCGATCGAGATCACGACGGCGACGGCCGCGATCGTGACGTTTGTCGACGCGGCGGCGGTCGCGCTGGTCGAAAACGAACAGGCCGCACCGCCCGTGGACGACTACTGGGAGGAGTTGAAATCGTTCTGGGAGGACACCTTCGACGTGGAGCGATACCCGACGATGACGCAGCTTTGGGAGGAGGGAGGCTTCAACCGGTCCACAAGCGACACCGCCACGGACGCCTTCACCTTCGGGTTGCGGCGCATGCTCGACGGCATCGAGGGCCTGATCGGCGGCGGCTAGCCGCGGGAGACCGGCGGCCGTGCGCCGCCACTTAGGTGAGCGGGAGGCACCCCGCCACGGCGGCGGTCGAGTTTCGGGTGGGCAGGCAGGTGGTGCAGGGCCGGGACACGGCCGACCCTGCTCCCGCGTCTTCCGGCTACCTGTCAGCCGATCGCGGCGACGATGCCGTCCCACAGGCGGATGCGAGCCTCGAGAGCGCTGTTGACGGTCTCGGCGCACTCCCGCCACTTGGCCTCGTCATCGCCACACAGGTCGGCCAGCATCTGCATGGCCATCGGCGTGTGTTCCTCGCCGTCGACCTCGATGTGCCGCGCCAGGTAGTCCACAAATGTGTCCAGCCGTCCGCCCTCGTTGGCGTTGACCTTCACGACCTGCTCGAACATGTCCGGGATCAGGTCCTCCCGGCCGAAGGCGAAAGCGGCGGCCTGGCAGTGCGTGGGGGCGTTCTGGATGAAGCGCCACGTGGTGTTGACGAACTCGGCGGAGGGGGTGGGCACCGCGGCCGAGACCAGCGCGGACGGCACGGCCTCACCGGCCCGTACCCGCCCGATGAACTCGTCGATGACCGTGCGGTCGGCCCCCGCCTGCGTCATGCCGGCCAGGTACAGCTCGAAGTGGCTGATGAACCCGCCCTGCAACTCGTCGCTCTCCTCCACCAGCACGATGTCGTTGATGAGCCGGCGGCTGCCGGTGGGCCCGCTGGGCACCCACGGTAGCTGGATGCAGGTGAGCCGGCGCTGCAACGACTTGAGCAGGGACATGAAGTCCCACACCGCGTAGACGTGATGCTGCATGAACATGTTGATGGCCCGGTTGTTGTGCAGTGCCGCGTACAGCCGATGGCCGATCACGCGGTCCCGGGTCGCTTTGATGTCTGCCTTGAGCCTCTCGATGCCGGGATGGGTGTCCCCCCAGGCATAACGTGACATGATTGCTCCTTCCCAGGAATGGGATGCGATTGGCGCGACCCGGTCCGGGAGGCATCGGGAACCGATTCGGGTGGGTGGACGGTGCCGATCGGTATCCGCTAGATGATGCACCCGTGCTTGCCAGGGAGGGGCTGCGCCGCGGACACCGGCGTGCTCCGGTGCCCTAGGGACGGTTTGCCGTTAACCATGTTGAGTGGCAAGCACAGACATCGTAACTTGTCGATTCGTTGATCCCTAGATACAGGCATGGAAACTCGTCCATGTCGTATCGCTGCCGGAGAATCCCCTAGGCCCCCGGCCACGAGGTCAATTCAACACGTCGAGTGGATGAGCGCGCCGGCCGGGCGGGTCTGTGCCAGCTCGTTGTAGAGCTCGACCGCCGCACGCGACTCGGCCACGTGCGCCTCGACGCCCGAGCGCTCGAGGTGGTGCAGGGTCTTGGGCATGACCTCGAGCCGCTCATCCATGCCGCGCGACAGCACGACCACCTCGGCGCCGCGCTCGACGAGCTCGTCGACGTCGGCGGGCTGGATGCCGGGCGAGTGCCGGGTGCCGGTCTCGGACCAGTCCCACTCCCGCGCGCCGCCCGGGAACAGCTTGGCATCCTTGAAAACGCCGAACCCGCCGACCCGGATCTCCCCCCATGCCACCACGTCGACGATCGGCGAGACTCTCGTCGGCGCCCAAAAACGAAGCTTGTCGTCTCTTTGATCCTCCAGGACGCCGCCGGCGCTCTCGATCACCTTGCGGGAGGCCACATTGGTGTCGTCGCAGGTGATCAGCGCCTGCTCGATGCCGAACCCGAACGCGATCGGCAGGGCGGCGCGGAGCATGGCGGTGGCGTGGCCCCGGCGGCGGGCGCTGGGGCGCACGTCATAACCGATGTGCCCGCCGAACTCGAGCAGGACGGGCGACAGCCGGTGCCGGATCGCTATGCGCCCCAGATAATCCGCGCCGTCCACCCACCACAGTGTCGTGCTGGGCACGAACCCCTCGGGGCGTGGCGTCTCCTCGAGCGCCTGCGCGCGCAGGGCGGCGATGAACTGGCGGAAACCCTCGGGCGTCGACCAGGTCACGCCATGAGCGCGGATCTCCTGCCCGATCATGCTGCGGTCGACGGGATCACCCCGCCCCTCCGCCCGGAACTCCTCCATGGCGACGATGAACGACTCTCGCACCCGCGCATCGGGCGGGATCAGCTCCGGCACGCAGCGATCCTATGCCGCCGGTCGATGCGCCCGCGATTTCTTTTCCGCGATGAACCATCGGAGCAATGTGCCAATTGTCGTCGATGTTAGCGCATAGCTTGACGTTAATATCCCGGAAATGCTCCTATGAATCATGCGGTACGCATTGGGCACCCTCCTCGCGGTTTCCCTCCTGACGCCGTGGCCGGCGCCGCCGCAGGCCCACGCGGCGGCGGTGCTCGCCCGCTACGAGGCCGAGGGCGCGATGATCAGCGGCGGCGTGGTCGAATCCAACTGGCCCGGCTCCTCCGGCACGGGTTTCGTCAACGGCACCAACGCCTCCGGCGCGTACGTGGAGTTCACGGTGAGCGTGGACGCGACCGGCGCGGGCCCGGCGACGATCGCCGTGCGCTACGCCAACGGGACCGACGCCGACCGGGCCGCCGACATCGCGGTCAACGGGGTCAACCGGCGGGTCTCCTTCCCAAGCACGGGCGACTGGGCGACCTGGGCCACGGCGACGCTGACCGCCACCCTGAACGCGGGCGCCAACACCATCCGCGTCACCGCCGCGACCGCCGAGGGCAACGCCAACCTCGACTGCCTCGACGTCACGTCGTCGGCGGCAGCGGACTATCAGGCCGAAGACGCCACGATCTCGCAGGGCGTGGTCGAATCCAACCACGCGGGCTTCACCGGCACGGGATTCGTCAACCTCGACAACGTCGTCGGCTCCTATGTGGAGTTCGCCGTGACCGGGCCCGCCGCGACGGTCGCGATCCGTTATGCCAACGGGACCACGACCAACCGCCCCATGAACGTGAACGGCACGAGCGTCGACTTTCCCGGCACCGGCGCGTGGACCACCTGGGCCGTGGCGACCGTCCCGGTTAACCTCGCCGCCGGCACGCACCAGGTCCGGCTCACCTCAACGACCGCCGATGGCGGGCCAAACCTCGACCGGCTCACCGTCGGCCCGCCCGACAGCGAGGCGCCGACCGTGCCCGGCAACCCGAGCGTCACCGGGACGACCGGCACCAGCATCTCGCTCGCGTGGACCGCGCCCACCGACAACGTGGGCGTCGCGGCCTACCGCGTCTACGAGGGATCGACGATCGTCGCCACCCCGACGGGTGTCACCGCGACCGTCGGCGGGCTCGCGCCGTCAAGCACACACACCTACACGATCCGGCTCGTGCTGATGGGACTCCTGCTGGCATCCTGCTCCGCTCCCGCGGCGCAGCCGGCGAAGGCCCCGCAACCGGCGGAGCGGACCGAGACCCAGCTGTCGGCCACGCTCGACACGCCCACGCGGATCACGCTGCGCTGGACCGGGCATGACCCGGATCTGGCCGGACGCGTGGTCGAATTCGCCACCGACCCCGGCGGGACATACACGATCCTGGCGTTTGTCCCGCCGGGGCAAAACACCTACACGCATTCCGAACTGATCCCGCACACCACGTTCCACTATCGCGTGCGCCCATACTATGGGCCGCCTTCCGGCGAGCTGGCGCCCAGCGAGGCCGGCGAGCTGATCCGGTTGACCTGGCCCGACAACTCGGCGGACGAGGACGGCTACCTGCTGGAGTGTCAACCGGTGGGCGGTGACGGCTTCCGCGTGATCGCCATGCTGGATCCCGGCACCACATCCTTCGATGTCCTGCCGGAGCCGCAGGAGCGGGACGGCCGCTTCCGCGTGCGGGCGTTCCGGTTCGGGCAAGCGTCCAATGTGGCCCATCGGATGACAGGCGCCGGCTGATCGGCACCGGATGACCGCAACCCGCTGGAACCTCGGCGGGCGATGAGACGTGTACAGGTATGTGACCGAGATGAAGGGGCCCGTGGAGTTCGTCCGGCCATCCGGGCGGCGCTGGGGCATGATCCTGTTGCAGGCCGTCGCGGCCTGCCTGGGGCTGGCCGTGGTGGGCGGGACAGTCGCGCTGGTGTGGCTGTTCCTCAACGCCAAGCCCATACCCACGGCTCAGGTGGGCGACTGCATGGTCGCCGGCGCCGGCGACAGGTTCGAGATCGTGGACTGCGCCGACCAGTCGGCGGCCTTCACCGTCGTGGGCCGCCTGGAGGGCCGGGCGCAGCCGGAGGCCGCCGAGGCGTGCAAGGCGCTCAAGGAGGAGGCGCCCGAGCGGGCCTACTGGGAGGGCCAATCGGGCGGATCGGGCGTCGTGCTGTGCCTCAAGAGCAGGGCCAAGCCGTCGCCCGCATGATCGGGCTCGACCGGCTGCGGGATGCTCGCCGGCGATCGCGGCCGGCACCTCCGGCGCAACGACGCGCAGGCCATCGAGCGATTCGACCACGGCGGGGAGGTCAACGCCTCGGCGGCGGCCCGGAGCGGGCACCCGCCGGTCCCGGGCGGCGTGTCCCGCTCGTGCGGCTAACGGTCGCCCTGGACGAGCGCTTTGACCAGGTGCTCTCCCTGCGGCCAGGGCCCGAATCCGGTGGCCGAGTCGAGGTGGCCGACGTCGCCCGCGTCGAACAGTTCCGATCCCCAGTCGCGCGCGCAATCCTGGAACTGCTCGAAGGTGCTGTATGGGTCGGTGCGGCTGGCGACCAGGATCGACCGGAAGGGCAGCGGGCGGCGCGGGACCTCGCCGGTGAAGATGTCGTCGTCGTCCGGGCCCGGTGTCCACTGTGGATCGATGTAGGGCGGGGTCACGAGCAGCGCGGCCTGGACCGGGCCGCTGTGCCGGCTCGCCCACAGGGCCACGGTGAGGCAGCCCGCGCTGTGCGCGATGAGGATCGCGGGCTCGTCGCTCGCGCTCAGCGCGGCCTGCAGCGCGGCCACCCGGTCGGCCGCGACGAAGGGCGGGCCGGGCGGCACGGGTGCCCATTGATAGTCCGGGTTGGCCTTGATCCAGCGGCGTAGCCAATGCCCCGGAAGCGGGATGCCGCGCCCGGGTACGAGAAGATACCGCGTCATGCGGCTGATCTTAGCCATGCGGTGAGGATGAGCCCCAAGGCGTGGCGGGCGGGCGTTGAAGTGTTCGTCGGTCAAAGCTGATCGCGAAGCAGCAGGTTGAGGTCGCCGAACTCGTGCCACAGGTAGCCCGACGAGATCGCCACCCGATAGCACGCCTCGAGCAGGGCCGCCCCGGCGATCGCCTCGAGCATGAGCAGGTGCGTGGCGCGCGGCTCGTGAAACCCGGTGAGCAGGCCGTCCACTGTGGATACGCCCCGCTCGGGTGTCACGACAAGGTCGGTCCATCCCGCGCGCGCCGTGACCGTGCCGTCGGGCGCGGCCGCGGATTCGAGCGCCCGGACCACGGTGGTGCCCACGGCGATGACCCGCCTCCCGGCGCGGTGGGCCTCGTTCACCAGCCGGGCCGTCGTCGCGGGCACCGAAAACCGCTCGGGGTAAGGTTTTTCGCCCGCTTCCGGCGACGCGACCCCGGTGTGCAGCGTGATCGGTGCGATGACGATGCCCCGGCTGGCGAGCCGCGTCACGAGCGCCTCCGTGAACGGGCGTCCCGCGCTGGGCATCTCGGCACTCCCGCCCCCCGTGGCCGTGGCCGTGGCAAACACGGTCTGGTAGTAGTCGATCGGCCAGTCATGGTCCACATAGGAGTATCGGATCGGCCGGCCGTGGTCGCGCAGATAGGCCTGCACGGACTCGGCGCCGTCAACGGAGGCGATCCACAGCCGTTCGCTGTAGCGCGACCGCAGGAGCACCCGTGCGCCGCCCTTGAGCTCGAATACGTCACCCGGCTCGACCCCCGGTCCCGGCCGCCGCGGCTCGACGATCCAGGTGCCGTCGTCCAGCTCGGTCGAGAAGTGAAGCGCGAACTCATGCCCGATCACGTCTATCGCGGCCGGAAGGGTGGGGGAGGTGTTGACCACCAAGACGTCCCCGGGCTCGAGCAGATCGGGCAGCTCGGCGAA